>NZ_VNXE01000123.1:0-402517 GCF_009820115.1 Escherichia sp. HH41S | reverse complement strand
TCGCATCAGCTTTAGCATTCGTTAAAACTGACATTGTTCCTTTATCTTTAATAACCGTCTTGTTTGCCGAACCATATACGTCTAAATGACCACCGTTTTCCAGCAACACATTGTCTGCCACGTTATTGTGAATAGAGAATGCCCCTTCACTATTCGTACCGCTCACCGTCGACCTGTCAGTCATTGCTTTTAAAGCCGCGCCATCGTGCTGGGTAACATTCGTTGCCGTGCCCTCTCTAACATCAAGCACGCCACCGGAATATATTTCAATAACATTCGAGGTGCTCCTGCTATCAACAATTTGCGTCCCACCAGAATAGATCGTGGTAGTGTGCGCCGTTGACGTGTTTTGCAGCGTCTGCATTCCTCCATTTTTAATGGTGGTTATTTGTGCAGTGCTTGAATCAACATCCTGTCGACCACCATCTATTGTGGTGTCCAGCGCATGGCTCTTAATTGTTCTTTGGTCACCTCCATTTTTAATGATAGTGTTTTCTACAATACTCGAATCTACATACTGTCGGCCCCCATCTATTGTTGTGTTCGTTGCCAGACTTCCTTGTGTGATGTTTTGAGAACCAGATGTATTTATCGTCGTACCGTCAACATGCCCCTGAGCTGTTACTGTTTGTTTACCACCATCAATGACAGTCCCGTTTGCTCTCCCTCCTTCGACGTATGAATTACCATTCTTAATTATCGTGCCATTGCTGTTACCATCCTTATAAATGTACTGATTGCCACCCTCGATTAACGTGCCATTGCTGGTACCACCGTTATAAACTTGCTGATTGCCACTCGCGATTATCGTACCGCTAGAATTCCCACCATTATAAATTACCTGTGTACCCCCATGAAGGATTGTATTATTAGCTTGCCCCTGATAATTGTTATGGTTTGCTACATCTTGTTGTCCACCCATTTCAATAATACTTCCATTAGACACCCCACCAAATACAGTCTGGTGGCCGTGATTAATGATATGAGTATCATTAGTTGTCCCCCGTTCATCTACTATTTGCTCGCCATCCACAGTTTCACCATTTACGATACCAGTAACGATTGATGTGAAAGCAGCCTCTCCAGGCTGGGCATATATCAAGGCAGATATCAATAAGGAAAGTACTGAACGGCGAAAATAATAGCGACTGGTCCTGTTCATAAATTTCATCCTCTGAAAAGTGAATACTGAGTAGCGGGTAAGCGACCTTAGCTCTGCTGCAACATCGGCCCACAGGCACCAGACCAGGGGATTCATCCTTAAGAGACAGCGCAAGTGTATTGTGTTCACCGCTCATCAAAGACATCATGATGAAATGATGATATTCCGCATAAGAAAGAGGCATTTTTAGACGCATCGCGCTGAAGTGTGGTTGAATAAAAATTAATCTTTTCAGATAAGACTGTCGTACGCTTATTCTGCGAAAATAAGGCCGTCGGCAAAGTAAAATGACTCACATAATTGTTTCTGATGAATATCTTCTACTCACATGAATATTACACAATAATATTGATGCATCAGATTATCTTACCTTTACAACATCACGTTAACAGCCAATGACACTTCTTGAATAAAAATATTGTCAATCAAAGAGTTATTTTTTATTTAAGATTATTCTCATTCAAGTAAAAGACATAATTCCTATCATCACAGCCACGCTCATTTTGAATTATCTGAATAATAGCGAGCGTTCTTTAGTTAAGCAGGTCTTAATTGAAGACGAAATTATTGTGTGTGCAACTTACTTAATACCGGACATCTAAGTTGAAGAAAAAAATACTCGCCTTCGGGCTTATCTCAGCATTGCTCTGCTCCGCGCCAGCGATGGCGGATATGAATCGCACCACAAAAGGTGCACTACTTGGTGCAGGCGTTGGTTTACTTACTGGCAATGGCGTTAATGGCGTACTGAAAGGTGCAGCTGTTGGCGCTGGCGTTGGTGCAGTAACAGAAAAAGGCCGCGACGGCAAAAATGCGCGCAAAGGTGCAAAAGTGGGTGCCGCCGTTGGTGCTGTCACTGGCGTTCTGACCGGCAATGGCCTTGAAGGGGCGATTAAAGGTGCCGTAATTGGCGGTACGGGTGGTGCAATTCTGGGTAAAATGAAATAAGGAATGATGATGAAAAAATTTGCTTTACTGGCGGGTCTGTTTGTTTTCGCACCAATGACCTGGGCGCAGGACTACAATATTAAGAACGGTTTGCCGTCAGAAACCTATATTACTTGCGCAGAAGCCAACGAAATGGCAAAAACTGACAGCGCACAAGTTGCAGAAATTGTTGCGGTAATGGGTAATGCCAGCGTTGCCAGCCGTGATTTAAAAATTGAGCAATCTCCGGAACTGAGCGCCAAAGTGGTAGAAAAACTGAACCAGGTTTGCGCTAAAGACCCGCAAATGCTGTTGATCACGGCAATTGATGACACCATGCGTGCTATCGGCAAAAAATAATATTTCGTCTGTTACCGCGTCGATTGATTCGACGCGGTGGTTGTATATAGTTCTACAATGAAACATCACACCCGCCAATACGCCCTCACAACAACAAGCAAAGCAATTTAATCGGCATTAAACCACAAATACAACAATACTTATTACTATATAGCGGCTATAGCATAAAGAAAGATTAGTGCTGATCCCTGTGGCTAACGAGTTTTTCCCTTACTCGATTAACCAGATTGATCGCCAGCCAAACAAGGGCATTCAGCAAATTTATCGTCACAAGCACTTCTCCAAGCCCAGTACTGGGTTTTGCGATAAGGATGACCAGCAAGGTGATCAGCATAAATGCAATGGAAAAGATGATATAGAGAGTGAAATAATCCAGATTATTACTATTGTTCATGCTACTAATGGCAATCCTGTCAAAACTTTCAAACAATTATAGCAAACAAAATAATGAACAATAGTAACAAGACGCAACGAGCTAATTAGCTGTCTATAATTACACCGCACCATGGTCTTAATGATCAATTTTTACTCAATCATAACCTTCACCTTCGGTTTAGAAAGGATAATTTTAACCAGGTCGATGTAGGTTACCGGTTTATAGAAATAATAACCCTGCTGAAATGTGATGTTGTTTTGATTCAGATAATCAAGTTGTTCTTTTGTTTCGACACCTTCAGCGACGATACTGATCGAAAGTTTACGAGCCAGATCCAGTACACAATCCAGAATCCTGGTTGATTCCGGGTCTGCATTGACACGACCAACAAAACTGTGATCAATTTTAATATAATCAATATGCAGATCATGCAGATAAGAAAGCCCTGAATAGCCAGTACCAAAATCATCCAGTGCGATGACAAAACCATTTTCATGCAGAATGTTCAACCGCTGAACCAGACTTTCATCAACATTTAATGATTCACGCTCGGTCACTTCCAGAACGAGGTTTAAATCGCGGCGGGTAAAACTGTCACGGAAAATTAAGCACTCGTCGACAAACGTCGGCGAAATAATATGCGAGGCACTAAAATTAATTCCGATATGAAAACCTTCCGGCAATTTACTCGCGATAGCGTTCATCTGTGTGACAACCTGATTCATCAGACTTTGTGTAAGCGGAACAATTAATCCAGATTTTTCAGCAAGTGGAATAAATGCCGCGGGTGAGATATATTTGCCGTGAGGTTGTTTCCAGCGGGCTAATACCTCAACTCCCCGCAATGTACCTTCCCGACCATTTACCACAGGTTGGTAAAAAGGGACAATCTCACCATTACTTATTGCCCGTCGCAGGACCTCTTCAGGCGTTGCGCTTTTATTAAAATACTTATCAAGCAGGTAGGCTGCGGCGCAGGCAATTAACAGAATGAATATCAAAACCCCTACGCCATTATCGATAAGTCTGTAGAAGCTAAAGAATGGTGGTGGGTTAAAGATAATAGTGAAATGATATCTTGTGGAGTGAACCTTCTCAGTATAAGGATAGTGTCCATTAAGCGTCATCACGTCACCGGTAGGTCCAATAATGTCATCCGCTACGCGTAATGCATACCTTACCCCTTTCAAGGGCACATTAAGCGCTCCACGAATATGCTGATCACTTATCGTGACCAAAATACGCGTGTCTGCAAATTGGCTCTGATAGAGCAGGATAGGCAATCTATTGACGGTGTCGATTGCCGGAGCCAACAATAAATTACTGTCAGGGAAAGCAGGAATACGAGACAGCAGGACTCGATTCCCCGGCAAGGATGTACACCAGACCATTCCGCGTTTGAGAATGATGATTGTGCGCAAGTGAGGTTTCAGAGCTGCTTCGGTGCCAAGCTGATATTGCTCCTCGAGGTCGCATTCCTTACCGGCAATGTTAACCGCCGCTTGAGTCGCCTGTGACGCTTCTTCAAGTATGTGATTGATATTGTTGACAGCATATCTCGCTCCCGTCATATATGCTGCTTTTGCGGAATACCAGAGCTGGATATTCAAAATAGCGACACCGGTTATAAACAAGCATATCGCAACGAGGATGGGTATGAGTGTATTGCGCATTCGCTTGTCCCGGACTAAGGATTTTAATACATGAAAATGATGTTCATTCGCTCGTGCTGGCGTCTAAAGAGAGCATGGTAGAGAGCATAAGAAATATCCACGCCGAAGATAAAATTTTCTCCATCGTCATCTAACCTATTAATTATTGTGCTTAATGTGGGTAAAATTAAGCAAATCTGGCAGGATGTCAGACGTCAAGAATGGAGAACAATAGTTCTCCATTCTTGTTTAAACCCTGATATTCCGGATATATTAAGAAACATAACGACTTAAATTATTACTTTGCACCAGCATATGATACAGCTGATTGTAATTTTAAAACCTTACTCAGTTCTAAGAGAGCACGGATTCCCTGTCATTAATAATGATATCCGTTAGTGTAGTCTTATGCATTTCAATGTACTGCAAGATTTGCAGATAGAGATCAGAAAGAATCACACTAGTTTCATCTTTTAAACGCAAGCGTAAAGCCTGATCAATAATATGACTATCAACATATCCATGCGTCATGAACACCTCCCTCTCGAGATTTTTAAACAAAGCACATTGAAAAATAAATCTCTCTGGGATTGAATTATTCATGTCAGCCTCGTAGGAATAGTGACCCAATAAAATTATGCTGTGTATAGTCTAAAGCGACAGACAAAAATAAGATGACTGAGTTTTCTATAAAATTATACTTAATAATTGAAAGTTACATATCATCAGCTGTGTATCGCAACACGATTTCCAGTGTTTTTCTAATCACATCAGCTTTGAGAATATCACTTGTTGTTTCCAGAGAGTGTATCAGACTTAAGATAATATTTTTATTATTAACATTATCGCCTGAAAGCATTAAATTGGTCACAGCCTGCCCTAACACAGCTGACTCTTCTTCTAACAAATTACCCGAACTGCGAAAGTAGCTTGATAACGCTTTATCAGTTATTGCATTATGAATTGTAGTATCTTCAAGCATGGTAACCTCTCATCTTACTTATGAAATTTTAATGTATTCTGTTTATTTTCTTACCATTGAACATACTTTTATTGTCAGCTATCGCTGTTCTTCTGTTTGGCCCTCCTGTATCACTGTTGCTAAAATCACGAATTATGCTGTCAATTAAATCTCGTCGGAAAGCATTTTCCTCAGCCGATTTCATTACGAGTAATTGCTTAATAAGAGTCTGCAACGAAAAATTTATCTTCATGCGTAATATCTGGAGCACCGCCTGGCCAGTAATTTCATGTTTTATACTTTCATTATCAGATGTCTTCATAACGACTTCATAGTTAATCTGTCAAATAATCAGGCTGTCACATTATTCAAAAAGCAACCCAATTAGTGAATTGTAGTGTTTCTGTTCCTCTTCCCCTGTCGCTTGCTCCAGTCGACAAAGAAGTTTGGTACAAAGCGACTTTCGACTCAGATTACGTCCATCTTTCAAAATTTCAGTCACAATTTCCCCGAGGGTTTCCTGCTGAGTAGGCAAGTTAGCTTTTGCAAAGTAACGAGTAATTGCCCCCGCAGAATCTGAAATCACTGAATTTTGCTGCATGCTACGCCTCTATTAAAAATGTTAAACGTTGTTAAGTGCAGTAACAATAGCAAACTTGTACGAAATATGTGTACAGAATGATAAATTATTTTTTTGCAATTAGTGCTAAAACCTATAAAACAATGAGATACGTAAAAATTATTTGCATCATTTGACTGACAACCTATACAAGATTCCAAACGAACTCATCTTCAAATTTTTCTTTTTTTTATCAATGTAAATAAATAGTTATGTTTTAGTATTAAAAGCAAGACACCAGAAGATATGTCTGTTACCGTCATACTCTCGCCTCGCCCATTACCCTGGACTATTAATGCTTACTACCCTTATTTATCGTAGCCATATACGTGACGACGAACCTGTCAAAAAAATCGAAGAAATGGTTTCGATAGCAAATCGCAGAAACATGCGGTCTGACGTAACAGGGATTTTACTGTTTAATGGTTCACATTTTTTTCAACTTCTGGAAGGTCCGGAAGAACAGGTTCAAATGATTTATCGGGCCATATGCCAGGATCCACGGCACTATAATATTGTTGAGCTGCTGTGCGATTACGCGCCTGCTCGCCGTTTTGGCAAAGCGGGAATGGAATTATTTGATTTGCGCCTGCACGAGCGAGATGACGTTTTACAGGCCGTATTCGACAAAGGCACATCAAAATTTCAGCTAACTTATGATGACAGAGCGCTACAATTTTTTCGTACTTTTGTTCTTTCAACTGAAAAATCAACCTATTTCGAGATTCCTGCCGAAGACTCCTGGCGTTTTATCGCTGACGGACCTGATAAAGAACTTGATTCCTGTACCCTTTCACCAAATATAAACGACCACTTTGCCTTTCATCCTATTGTCGATCCTTTATCGCGGCGGATAATCGCTTTTGAAGCAATTGTTAAAAATAGGGAAGACAGCCCATCAGCCAGAGTGGTTGGGCAAAGCAAAGACGGGGAAATCTACACAGCGGATCTCAAAAGTAAGGCACTTGCATTCGCGATGGCACACGCACTTGAGCTCGGTGATAAAATGATTTCAATCAATCTATTACCTATGACCCTGGTTAACGAGCCTGATGCGGTCTCATTTTTACTTGATGAAATAAAGGCCAATGGTTTGGTGCCTGAACAAATTATCGTGGAATTTACTGAAAGTGAGGTCATATCTCGGTTTGATGAATTTGCCGATGCTGTTAAATCACTTAAGGCTACCGGTATGAGTGTAGCAATTGACCATTTTGGCACAGGTTTTGCCGGTTTGTTACTCCTGTCACGCTTCCAGCCTGACAGAATTAAAATCAGTCAGGAATTGATTACCAATGTTCATAAAAGCGGGCCTCGGCAGGCAATTATTCAGGCGATCATAAAATGCTGTACATCACTTGAAATTCAAGTCTCTGCTATGGGTGTGACAACACCAGAAGAGTGGATGTGGCTTGAATCTGCAGGAATTGAGATGTTTCAGGGAGATCTGTTTGCCAAAGCTAAATTGAATGGTATCCCTTCAGTTGCGTGGCCGGAGAAAAAATAATTTTCAGCACATTATTTCACATGATTTCTGGAAATCATCGTGAAAATGAATACGTTATGTTTTAATTTAATCCACATTAAAAATAATGTTTTATCCAATTTAGCTGAAATCTTATTTATACTTTGTACAATTTTAGCGTATATTGTACAAAGTATTATTGGGTCGTGTACAGGCGACGGAGATTTATGACCGCAAGGAGGAATTGTGGCTTATTACAGCATTGGTGATGTTGCTGAACGTTGCGGGATTAATCCTGTCACTCTCCGGGCCTGGCAACGCCGCTACGGTTTGTTAAAACCACAGCGCAGTGAAGGCGGACACCGACTCTTTGATGAAGAAGACATACAACGCATCGAAGAGATCAAGCGTTGGATAAGTAATGGCGTCCCTGTAGGCAAAGTTAAAGCATTACTGGAAACCACCAGCCAGGATACGGAAGATGACTGGAGCCGCCTGCAAGAAGAGATGATGTCAATTCTTCGTATGGCTAATCCTGCCAAACTACGCGCGAGAATTATTTCACTGGGTCGAGAGTACCCAGTAGATCAATTGATTAATCATGTTTACCTTCCTGTTCGCCAGCGTCTCGTGCTTGATCACAACACCTCCCGCATTATGAGCAGTATATTTGACGGCGCATTAATTGAATACGCAGCAGCCTCACTTTTCGAAACGCGCCGTAAGCCCGGTAAAGAAGCCATTCTGATGGCGTGGAATGTTGAAGAGAGAGCACGATTGTGGCTGGAAGCATGGCGTTTATCATTGTCAGGATGGCATATTTCTGTCCTTGCTGATCCCATTGAATCGCCGCGCCCGGAACTGTTCCCGACGCAAACATTGATTGTCTGGACAGGCATGGCACCAACGAGAAGGCAAAACGAACTTTTACAACACTGGGGTGAGCAAGGTTATAACGTCATCTTTCATGCCCCCTAATTTCACCTTTATCCCGCCCCTTAGACAGAATCTTATAATCTGAACCCACAACAGCGTTTGTACCGGAGCTGATCCGTTGCAAAATGCTCACCGGGAGAATTCAGGTAACCCCCCTTTCACACTTTGTACATATCACAGCCAAAGGACAGACCAGCTTGAAGTGAGAAAACCGATCGTGCACACTACGCACTCTCACAACTAACAAAAGGTTATTATCCTGATGGATCAGGTCGTTGTTTTTCAAAAGATGTTTGAAAAAGTGAGAAAAGAGCAAAACTTTTCCTGGTTTTATTCAGAGTTAAAACATCACCGTATTGTGCATTATATTTATTATCTGGCTACGGATAACATCAGAATTATTACTCACGATGAAACAGTTTTGTTATTAAGAGGAAACCGTAGCCTGTTAAAAGTCAGTACAACCAAAAACCCAGAAAAAATTAAAGAGGCGGCATTGCTTCATATTTCTGGGAACTCTACATTTTGGGAGTATTGTACAACACTGGCAAGTGCTGGCGTTTTCCGCTGGGTAACCGATGTTAATAACAATAAACGCGGCTACTACGCTATTGATAATACACTGTTGTATGTTGAAGATGTGGAAAATAACAAGCCATTAATCTAGCAAAGTTTTAACACATAAGAGATCTATCATAATTCAGTAAAATAACAAAAAAGAGGACTTTCTATGACTTATCAGAACTCCCTTTTTATTGTTATCCATAATTGTTCAGCCGACCAATTCTATAAATCTGACATTTGACACGCCTCCTTTGCCGTTCTGATACGTTACTTTTCTTGCAGTTATCAAACCCACAAATACAACGGGCGTGTTATATGCCCGTTCAGTACTTAATAGGTATAGCGTTAACATATTCTTGATAGCATGTACTGCATACCTCCTGCCTTAGAATTATCTCCGGCTAACTCCACCAAACATGGCTGAACACAGCCAGATAAGAACGCTTGCGCGCATCTGGATATCATACCGCTGCTGGAACTGTTTCTTAATCATCCTACCTTATTCGACCTATTCGTTACTGGCCATTATGAAGGACGCAAAGTAAGCGCTTTTTATGCGTTTTTGCTGAGTTATCATCACGTTACCTTAATATTATCAGGAACGAGTTAACGCTGCTCATAACGGTCAAACCGATACTATAAAGCCCAATAATTGAAACCTTTTCATCATGTCAGGAAGATAGTCATCCTTATGATCTTTATATAAAAAAGCCAACCATGGGGTTGGCAAAGTGGCACAAACCAGCATAAAAGCTATGCTTTGTTTACAAATCTTCTTTGAATTAAATATATATCGTCCTGACTAAACAGAACTAAAACGGAATGAATTATTTAATCATGTTACTAAATTTCATTTTGTTTAGCCTCTGTTGAGATCTCTTGTTTTAAATTTCATTTAGATAAAATTCTTAATTAAATCCTTGGGAGTCAATTATGTCTATGCAAAGTCAAGGAATGAACTTTGAAATGAACCTATACGCATATTTGAATAAATATGATACTCGACTTTCAGAAGAAAAACTTGCAATTGATAAGGCAGTTAGAGATTTATATCTTTACAACGAACACGTGGATAACAAGAGCATTATACTGAAATTGCTCTCATTTTTATCATCTGCTGATGACATTGTTGAAAAAGATATTATCAGGAATGCTTTGGAAGTGGTGCTTCTTTTTACATTAGACGATATTTAAGTCATCTCAGGAGTTTTAATACACGAAGAGTGCCCGGATACTAGCGATTATATTCATATTTAATTATTAGTGCGGGGAAAGAGATTATACATTGGCATATTTCTCTAACGTCCGTGATAGAAAAAAACTTTAAATATAAATAAAGAACAAACCACCTTTGCATTCAACCTCATCTGAGCTGACTATAGTACAAATTATATTGATATTCTTTATCAACATCATTGGAACAGAAGAATAAGGCGAAGAAATGAAGTGTATAGTAATTGATACTGTAATACAACCTTCGTGTGGTATATATTTTTCAGTCATATGGAGCGATATGAAAATGATCATTTGGTATCGTTCAAATATATTTCTCCAACCTGGCAGCATATTTACAGTTATTAAGTCAGGTATTATACTCGAGGATAAAGAATATCCGATCAGTATTTTTAACGTGGCGCTATTCAACAAAAATTTATGGAATTTAATCAAAAATAGTCAAGAGTGTCCTACAGAATCAAACAAAATTACGAATAAATGCCTGCATAAGCATTGCATTATGCAAATATGTCCACATGGTCTCAAGTAATGGGGGTTATTTAACCTTCCCTATATGCTATAGATAAATCTACCAAAAACTGCCCCTTCGTAGAGGGGCGCTATGATTTTGTTTTATTTGAAGGCATGGTGCTGAATGTATTCGTTGAATCCAGATTCAACACCTGAAGCTGCACTTAACCCATAATACTTGTTTCTGGTTCCTCTACCGAGTGGTCAAACAATGATATGTATGTGACGTCAGAGTTTATTTTTTTAGTGTTTAATGCTATTAATTTAACGTAGTTACCTATCTTTTTTCTACCTTCTGAACTAACCTTAGGTTTCAACGTATCCGGCAGGAGGGGCTATCCCCAATCTTAAATTTTGCTGCCCGATTTGCTCAAGCCAAAGTTTTAATTTTACAACCTATAAACCTGAGTTAAATCAACCTCATGGTGCTGTCTGTTCCCGCTGTGGAACAAGACTCACTGCAACATCTTGCATTCCTAAACTTCGCAGAAGGCGATGGGCAAAAACTGTACTGTAATGTTATTTCGATGTCTCTTATGGTAAATAGGAGGCGTCGATGCTAAGTGAGTAGCCTGCTTGCTTCTCAATCCTGGATACTATCAGCATTCACGTCAGATGAAATGATGATATTTCGCGTAAGAAAGAGGCATTTTTTTATCAACTTCACATCGGAGATGGTAATAATCCTATGGGTCCAGTCCATATGAGGGGGTCAACATACTATAAAATTCACAATCATAAATTAACTATATATCAAGAACGCCAAAAAAATCCTGAAAACAGTATAATAACAGGGTAAATTTCAAGTCGACCAAGAATCATAGCAATACACATGAGATATTTTGCAATATCATTAAGAACACCGAATGAGGATGCGGTAGCCCCAAAACCCAGCCCCATATTATTAATGCATGCAGCGACTGTCGCAAATGATGTAAGGAAATCATATCCCATACCGTTTAGCACCAGTATAAAAAACACTGTAAAGAAAGTATAAAGAAAAAAGAAACTCCATACAGACCTCATTACGCGGTCTGTAACAATCTTCCCTCCTACATTTACACTAAGCAATGCTCTGGGATGAGAAAGCTGATTTATTTCGTGTTTACTTTGTTTAAAAAGTATAAGAAATCTAAGTGATTTAATTCCGCCGCACGTTGAGCCTATACATCCCCCAAAAAAACTTGACAGCAGCAAAAAAACTATCGTATGTGTGGGCCAGTTTGAATAATCCTGCGTAGCTAAACCATTATCAGTGAGCATGGAGCTAGCAAGAAAAAACGAATGAACAACACTTCCAGTTAAGTCATACATACCTATATGCCAGACCTGGAAAGAGGTAACAATAATAACACCTGAAGCTATTAACAAAAAGAAACGAAGTTCAACATCTCTGAGTAAGGGTTTTATTGTTTTCCTGCTTATAACAACATACCAAAGAGTGAAGTTGAAAGCCGATAACAGAGAAAAAGAGCCCGCCACCAGTTCAATCAAATAATTATTGAAATAGCCGATACTCTCACTATGAGTTGAAAAACCGCCAAGAGAAACTGTAGAAAGTCCATGACAAATAGCATCAAACAACGGCATTCCTGCAAGTCGATAACAAACAATACAAGCAATGCCTAATAAAGAATAAGTTATCCAAAGTGTCCGCGACGTATCAGCCAGGCGTGGAGTCAGTTTGTCATCCTTAAATGGCCCTGGCATTTCTGACTGATAAAGTTTTGCACCACCAATACCCAATAATGGCAACACAGCAACTGCCAGAACAATAACCCCTAAACCGCCTATAAAATTTAATTGTGACCGGTAGAACAAATATGCCCGAGATAATGAACTGACATCATCAATTACTGTTGCTCCTGTTGTTGTTATTCCGGAAACCCCTTCAAACAGCGCGTCAGCAAACGTTAAATTAAGCTCTGAATCAATCCATAATGGAAATGCGCTAATAATAGAAAATAAAATCCAAAACATTACAATTATAATAAACCCATCACGGGTGCGTAATTGAATGCCAGATTTTTTAGTGGTATACCACGCTCCGCCACCAACACAAAAAAATATAACAAAAGTAATAAAAAAAACGAACAAGCTTTTTTCTTTATAAAACAATGCTACAACCATTGGTGGTAACATTGAAAGACTATAGAGCCAGACCAAGAACCCACACATATGAGTTACAACTCTTACATGAGATGTATTCATATCCAAATGTTCTTTCAATTATAACCACCTTACTGCAATGTCATGATTATACTGTATAAATTTTAACTCTTCTTAGATCTTACTTCACTGGTCCTTATGAAACAATCAGCAAAATGAATCTTATTATAACACTGTTCGGTTATGTATTGTTGAGCCTTCCCGCTGGGCCTGCATCATTACAAGTCGCTCCCTATGGGGCTTTGTCGAATAAATAATTTTTCGGTAAGTATCCCCTGAGCAGGTTGTATCTTCAGGCAGTATGAACACTTTCTGGCATACCTACCTTCGTCATTATGTTCAGCGTATGCACCATGACCAAAGCCTCTGCAACCGGCCTATCATAATCTAGCAGCATCAGAGAACCTCAGAATAACTGTTTTACCCTGTACATTGCCGTTTGCGCTATTGAGCAACGATTGTAATCTTTTGTCCATTTTCACCGGGAATTACCCTCGGTCAATCGCTGATACGCGACTGCACAGTTACGGTCGGCATACTCACCGGGCCAGTAACCCGCTCCTTTTTGGGGTGGGATGAGCGCGCTGATTTTCACACGGCGCAGCTGCTCGTAACAGAGCCGAGAGGCGTAAACTCCGTCTGCTGCTGTCCTGATTTTTTGATGGGTTTGCCGGATTAATCCGGCTACACCTCTACATCCGTTACGCTGAATGCTGAGGTCGCCCTTGGGAAGAAGGCATTGCTGACTTATACCAATCCGAAATCACCTCCTCGTGCAACCAGACAGGGAGGGGCCTCGGTTGATAAGAGCTCTGTTATTGATGTGCCAGTTGGTGATTCTAACTTTTGCTTTGTAACGGGACGAGCCGTGTTGGCAGATGATGTGTGGTCTGATCCTTAAACTCAGTAAAAGTACGATTTATTCAAAAAAGCCCCTCCACTATGATTTCGATTTAAGGGGCTGATGATTATGTAACGCGAATTTACCGGATCCTTACGAACCTTTCTTTATCCTGCTCTTGCCCCTTTCGGTAAGCCCATTCTCTGTCATGTATTTTCTGGCAGTGAATATATTAATGCTGTGGTCAGTACAAAACCCCTTAACACCCTTGATCTTTTCCCGCTGAACCTGGGGCATCTTCGACCATTCCCGGACGAGATTTTTGGTAACTCTGTTCCATTTCTCTGGTTTGTTCAGCTTCGCTCGGCCCACCCAGGTTAATCCGTCCTTGCTCAAATTCAGGTAATGACGTGCTGTGCACGGTCGGATGTTGTGGCTCTCACACCACTTATTGAAATCGACGTTGCACCGCTCATCCGAGGTCATCATCGACCATTTCCGGATAACCTCGTAGGGAATGGGGAGCTTTATGGCAACTTTCGACCTTACCCTGACGCGACGTTGCGGGACTGTCTCATGTTTCGCACTCAGGTTTTCTTCCGACAGTGCGGAGAGGGAGGACCTGAAATCAAGTGATTCTGGCTGGTTATGTGACAACAGTGTCGCGGCAATGGCGTGAAATCGGGTACTATCCACACTTCCACAGACCTTCACACTGCCATCACTGACATCAATATTCACTAATTTGCTATTACTAATAGTTTTCGTGAAGGTGATGGTGTGGCCGGAAAAACAGAAACTAAACTTGAACGGCTCAGTGAAAAGCTTAGTGAGTTGCGGGTCAGCCCCCACCTCCGCCCGGTACGTAAACAGTGCATTCGTCATGGCAACTACCAGTTCGTTAGCCTCGTCCGTATTCTCGATGATTAAATTTTTCATCTGATTCAGAATTTTCTCGCTGCTCTGGAGCAGCAGCAGGGGCCGGGGCAATGTCGCGCCCATGGCGAGGTTGGAGTAGCATGGCGTTAGCATGTAATTCACTCCTTCCCGTTGTTTTTCTTCTGTGATAGAAGGGCTGAAATCATCTATTCCGGGCTGGCGAATGCGTGAGACCAGTGTTGTGACAAAGGCGTTAAACAGATAACAATCAGCATAGCCACAGGCACTCCACCCATCCTTGCTGACCATAATATTCACGCAATTGTCCCCATTAAAATCCATATGCGTGTTGGTGAAGGTAATGGTGTGGTCGGAAAAACTAAAACTGAACGACTCAGGAATTTGCAGACCACGCGCCCTAGGCATGTCTGGATTATCCGGCAGTTTAGCCATCTGATTTGGCTGCAGTGCGGTCGCCATGACATCCGCCAGTTCGTTAATCTGGTCAGAACTCATCGTGCTACAGTCCGTATTTCTGTGAATTAAATTTATCATCTCCCGCAGATGAGTCCTGCAACTTTCCTGGCTCTGCAGGAGCTGGGACAGTGTCACAGCCGCGTTAATGCGGCATGGTGTTACCATATAATACAATCCTTTTTCTCAGGGGGGTTGATATTCCGGATCGTGCCGTGTTTGCCCACGGCTCCCCCTGGAGAGCTGCAGACCTGTTTATTTAACTCGCACAGCGCCGGGGCCTGTCAGCAAACAGGGAGCATAACCGTCGTGCCATTAAACGCCAGACGGGAGATCATTATTATTTTATTAATACAGATCCGTTGCATTCCGGTCTTTACCGCAGTTTAAAAGAAAAGAGAATAGGGACTTAGGCAGTAGAGCAGTCATTGGACAGACCACACTACCCCAAACTAGCAGGGGAGTTTTGATAAAATTTTGATAACCGTTAGCATGCTAACAAAAAACAACGGGCGTGTTATACGCCCGTTTCAATATTTAACACATGTAGTGATTACATATTCTTGATGATCGCGTCACCAAACTCTGAACATTTCAGCAGTTTAGCGCCTTCCATCAGACGTTCGAAGTCATAGGTTACAGTCTTGGCGTTGATCGCGCCTTCCATACCTTTAACAATCAGGTCTGCGGCTTCAGTCCAGCCCATATGGCGCAGCATCATCTCAGCGGAGAGGATGATAGAGCCTGGGTTAACTTTGTCCTGACCAGCATACTTCGGCGCAGTACCGTGGGTGGCTTCAAACAGCGCGCATTCGTCACCGATGTTTGCGCCTGGGGCGATACCGATACCGCCAACCTGCGCTGCCAGAGCATCAGAAATGTAGTCACCGTTGAGGTTCATACAGGCGATAACGTCGTATTCAGCCGGACGCAGCAGGATCTGTTGCAGGAATGCGTCAGCAATCACGTCTTTAATAACGATCTCTTTGCCGGTGTTCGGGTTTTTGACTTTCAGCCACGGGCCGCCGTCGATCAGTTCACCGCCAAACTCTTCACGCGCCAGCTGGTAACCCCAGTCTTTAAACGCGCCTTCGGTGAACTTCATGATGTTACCTTTGTGCACCAGGGTCACAGAGTCACGGTCGTTAGCAATTGCGTATTCGATCGCGGCACGAACCAGACGTTTGGTGCCCTCTTCAGAACACGGCTTAATACCGATACCGCAATGTTCCGGGAAGCGAATTTTCTTCACACCCATCTCTTCACGCAGGAATTTAATCACTTTCTCAGCGTCGGCAGAATCAGCTTTCCATTCGATACCCGCATAAATGTCTTCCGAGTTTTCACGGAAGATAACCATATCGGTCAGTTCAGGATGTTTAACCGGGCTTGGGGTGCCCTGATAGTAACGTACCGGACGCAGGCAGATGTAGAGATCCAGTTCCTGGCGCAGAGCTACGTTGAGAGAACGAATACCGCCGCCAACCGGAGTGGTCAGAGGGCCTTTAATGGCAACGCGATATTCACGAATCAGATCAAGGGTTTCAGCAGGCAGCCAGACGTCCTGACCATAAACCTGTGTGGATTTTTCACCGGTGTAAATTTCCATCCAGGAGATTTTACGCTCGCCTTTATAGGCTTTCTCGACTGCAGCGTCGACCACTTTCAGCATGGCTGGGGTTACATCTACACCGATTCCATCACCTTCAATGTAAGGGATAATCGGATTTTCAGGAACGTTGAGTTTGCCGTTTTGCAGGGTGATCTTCTTGCCTTGTGCCGGAACAACTACTTTACTTTCCATTCACCTCTCCTTCGAGCGCTACTGGTTTGCTCGTCTGCCACCACGTTGCATATGCGTTTGCGTCCTGCGATACGGATGCGTTAGAGCAATTTTTTGTTAATGATTTGTAATTGGCTTGTCAATACTACCCTATTGTTTGCCGTCATGAAAGATGCGCGTTATTAGGCTATAATGCGGCAATTCATAATCTCTGAAAATACCATGCAAAAAACTTCTTTTAGAAATCACCAGGTTAAGCGATTCAGCTCGCAACGTTCTACCAGGCGA
The DNA here is from genome assembly GCF_009820115.1 of Escherichia sp. HH41S. NCBI lineage: Bacteria > Pseudomonadati > Pseudomonadota > Gammaproteobacteria > Enterobacterales > Enterobacteriaceae > Escherichia > Escherichia sp. HH41S. The sequence goes on along the minus strand of NZ_VNXE01000123.1, from coordinate 385,315 downwards.
AAACCCGAAAACCAGCCCACGCGAGTGATCCTGTTCAATAAACCCTACGATGTTCTTCCGCAGTTCACCGATGAAGCCGGGCGCAAAACATTAAAAGAATTCATCCCGGTTCAGGGCGTTTATGCAGCAGGTCGTCTTGACCGCGATAGCGAAGGGTTACTGGTGCTGACCAATAACGGCGCGTTGCAGGCGCGTTTAACCCAGCCGGGTAAACGTACCGGGAAAATCTATTATGTACAGGTAGAAGGTATTCCCACGGAAGACGCCCTTGAAGCGTTGCGCAATGGCGTAACCTTAAATGATGGCCCTACCCTGCCCGCAGGTGCGGAGATGGTTGAGGAGCCGGAATGGTTATGGCCCCGTAATCCGCCAATTCGTGAACGAAAAAGTATTCCCACCAGCTGGCTTAAGATCACCTTATATGAAGGACGTAATCGCCAGGTGCGCCGCATGACCGCCCATGTTGGTTTTCCCACGCTGCGACTGATTCGCTATGCGATGGGTGATTACTCTTTGGATAATCTTGCCAATGGCGAATGGCGAGAAGCGACAGATTAAGGACGCAAAATGTTTAAACCGCACGTTACCGTTGCCTGCGTGGTGCACGCAGAAGGCAAATTTTTAGTCGTTGAAGAGACGATTAATGGTAAAGCGTTATGGAACCAGCCCGCCGGGCATCTGGAAGCCGATGAAACCTTAGTGGAAGCCGCCGCCCGTGAGCTGTGGGAAGAGACGGGCATCAGCGCGCAACCGCAACATTTTATCCGCATGCATCAGTGGATTGCGCCGGATAAAACGCCGTTTTTGCGCTTCCTGTTTGCCATTGAGCTTGAGCAAATATGCCCGACGCAGCCTCATGACAGCGATATCGACTGCTGCCGTTGGGTCAGCGCCGAAGAAATTTTACAGGCGTCAAATCTTCGTTCGCCGCTGGTGGCGGAAAGTATTCGTTGTTATCAAAGCGGGCAACGCTATCCGCTGGAGATGATTGGCGATTTTAACTGGCCTTTTACAAAGGGTGTCATCTAAAAGGCTGCGTGATAGAATACGCCGCCTTGAAGTTCAATGTCGTGAGTGATCCAATGTCTGAAACCGCAAAAAAAGTAATCGTCGGCATGTCCGGCGGTGTCGATTCCTCCGTTTCTGCCTGGCTGTTGCAACAACAGGGATATCAGGTCGAAGGCCTGTTTATGAAGAACTGGGAAGAAGACGACGGTGAGGAATATTGCACAGCGGCAGCGGATCTGGCTGATGCCCAGGCTGTCTGCGATAAGCTCGGCATTGAACTGCACACCGTTAACTTTGCTGCCGAGTACTGGGACAACGTCTTCGAACTGTTCCTTGCCGAATATAAAGCCGGTCGCACGCCAAACCCGGATATTCTGTGCAACAAAGAGATCAAATTTAAAGCGTTCCTCGAATTTGCCGCCGAAGATTTAGGTGCCGATTATATCGCTACCGGTCATTACGTTCGTCGTGCCGATGTCGATGGCAAAAGCCGCCTGCTGCGTGGTCTGGACAGCAATAAAGACCAGAGCTACTTCCTTTATACGCTCAGCCATGAGCAGATTGCGCAAAGCCTGTTCCCGGTCGGCGAACTGGAAAAACCGCAGGTGCGTAAGATTGCTGAAGATCTCGGTCTGGTCACCGCGAAGAAAAAAGATTCTACCGGTATCTGTTTTATCGGCGAGCGTAAATTCCGCGAGTTCCTGGGCCGTTATCTCCCGGCGCAACCGGGCAAAATCATTACCGTTGACGGCGATGAAATTGGCGAGCACCAGGGGCTGATGTATCACACCCTCGGTCAGCGTAAAGGTCTGGGTATCGGTGGCACCAAAGAAGGCACTGAAGAACCGTGGTATGTGGTCGATAAAGACGTCGAAAACAACATTCTGATTGTTGCGCAGGGCCATGAACACCCGCGTCTGATGTCTGTCGGTTTGATTGCCCAGCAGCTGCACTGGGTCGATCGCGAACCCTTCACCGGCACTATGCGTTGCACGGTAAAAACCCGCTATCGCCAGACCGACATCCCATGCACCGTCAAGGCGCTGGACGATGATCGCATTGAAGTGATTTTTGATGAGCCGGTTGCCGCCGTGACGCCGGGCCAGTCTGCCGTCTTCTATAACGGTGAAGTGTGCCTCGGTGGCGGTATTATTGAGCAGCGTCTGCCGCTGCCGGTCTGATTATTGTCTTTAATTACAACAAGGAAGCAGTGAACGTGGCAAAGAATTACTATGACATCACCCTCGCCCTGGCCGGAATTTGTCAGTCGGCACGCCTGGTGCAACAACTCGCTCACCAGGGGCATTGTGATGCCGATGCGCTACACGTCTCACTCAACAGTATTATCGATATGAACCCCAGCTCCACGCTGGCGGTTTTTGGTGGCAGCGAAGCTAACCTGCGCGTCGGGCTGGAAACATTGCTCGGCGTGCTCAACGCCAGCAGTCGCCAGGGCTTAAATGCTGAGTTAACCCGCTACACCCTTAGCCTGATGGTGCTTGAGCGCAAACTTTCCTCAGCGAAAGGTGCGCTCGACACTCTGGGCAACCGCATCAACGGCCTGCAACGTCAGCTCGAACACTTCGATCTACAGTCCGAAACGCTGATGAGCGCGATGGCCGCTATTTATGTTGATGTGATTAGCCCGCTAGGCCCGCGCATTCAGGTCACCGGATCTCCTGCTGTACTGCAAAGCCCACAGGTGCAGGCGAAAGTCCGCGCCACCCTGCTGGCAGGCATTCGCGCCGCCGTGCTCTGGCACCAGGTCGGCGGCGGACGTCTACAACTGATGTTTTCTCGTAATCGCCTGACCACTCAGGCAAAACAAATTCTTGCTCATTTAACCCCGGAGTTGTGATCTATGGAATTATCCTCACTGACCGCCGTTTCCCCTGTCGATGGACGCTACGGCGATAAAGTCAGCGCGCTGCGCGGGATTTTCAGCGAATATGGTTTGCTGAAATTCCGTGTACAAGTTGAAGTACGTTGGCTGCAAAAACTGGCCGCGCACGCAGCGATCAAGGAAGTTCCTGCTTTTGCTGCCGACGCAATCGGTTACCTTGATACAATTGTCGCCAGTTTCAGCGAAGAAGATGCAGCACGCATCAAAACCATCGAGCGTACCACTAACCACGACGTTAAAGCGGTTGAGTATTTCCTGAAAGAAAAAGTGGCCGATATCCCGGAACTGCACGCAGTTTCTGAATTCATCCACTTTGCCTGTACTTCGGAAGATATCAATAACCTCTCCCACGCGTTGATGCTGAAAACCGCGCGTGATGAAGTGATCCTGCCATACTGGCGTCAACTGATTGATGGCATTAAAGATCTCGCCGTTCAGTATCGCGATATCCCGCTGCTGTCCCGTACCCACGGTCAGCCAGCCACGCCGTCAACCATCGGTAAAGAGATGGCAAACGTTGCCTACCGCATGGAACGTCAGTACCGCCAGCTTAATCAGGTGGAGATCCTCGGCAAAATCAACGGCGCTGTCGGCAACTATAATGCCCACATCGCGGCTTACCCGGAAGTTGACTGGCATCAGTTCAGCGAAGAGTTCGTCACCTCGCTGGGTATTCAGTGGAACCCGTACACCACCCAGATCGAACCACACGACTATATTGCCGAACTGTTTGATTGCGTTGCGCGTTTCAACACCATTCTGATCGACTTCGACCGTGACGTCTGGGGTTATATCGCCCTTAACCACTTCAAACAGAAAACCATTGCTGGTGAGATTGGTTCTTCCACCATGCCGCATAAAGTTAACCCGATTGACTTCGAAAACTCCGAAGGTAACCTGGGGCTTTCCAACGCGGTGTTGCAGCACCTGGCAAGCAAACTGCCGGTTTCCCGCTGGCAGCGTGACCTGACCGACTCCACCGTGCTGCGTAACCTCGGCGTGGGTATCGGTTATGCGCTGATTGCGTATCAATCCACCCTGAAAGGCGTGAGCAAACTGGAAGTGAACCGTGACCATCTGCTGGAGGAACTGGATCACAACTGGGAAGTGCTGGCTGAGCCAATCCAGACAGTTATGCGTCGCTATGGCATCGAAAAACCGTACGAAAAGCTGAAAGAGCTGACTCGCGGTAAGCGAGTTGACGCCGAAGGCATGAAGCAATTTATCGACGGTCTGGCACTGCCAGAAGAAGAAAAAGCCCGCCTGAAAGCGATGACGCCGGCAAACTACATTGGCCGCGCCATCACCATGGTTGATGAACTGAAATAAGCCTCAAATCAGTGCCGGATGGCGATGCTGTCCGGCCTGCTTATTAAGATTATCCGCTTTTTATTTTTTCTCTTTACCTCCCCTCCCCGCTGGTTTATTTAATGTTTACCCCCATAACGACATAATCGCGTTACACTATTTTAATAATTAAAACAGGGAGAATGAAAAATGCGCGTACTGGTTGTTGAAGACAATGCGTTGTTACGTCACCATCTTAAAGTTCAGATTCAGGATGCTGGTCATCAGGTCGATGACGCAGAAGATGCCAAAGAAGCCGATTATTATCTCAATGAGCATTTACCGGATATTGCGATTGTCGATCTCGGTTTGCCTGACGAGGACGGTCTGTCATTGATTCGCCGCTGGCGCAGTAATGATGTTTCACTGCCGATTCTGGTATTAACCGCCCGTGAAAGCTGGCAGGACAAAGTCGAAGTATTAAGTGCTGGCGCTGATGATTACGTGACTAAACCGTTTCATATTGAAGAGGTGATGGCGCGAATGCAGGCATTAATGCGGCGTAATAGCGGTCTGGCTTCCCAGGTAATTTCGCTGCCACCGTTTCAGGTTGATCTCTCCCGCCGTGAGTTATCCATTAATGACGAAGTGATCAAACTGACCGCGTTCGAATACACCATTATGGAAACGTTGATACGCAATAATGGCAAAGTGGTCAGCAAAGATTCGTTAATGCTACAACTCTACCCGGATGCGGAGCTGCGGGAAAGCCATACCATTGATGTACTGATGGGACGTCTGCGCAAAAAAATTCAGGCACAATATCCGCAAGAAGTGATTACCACCGTTCGCGGCCAGGGCTATCTGTTCGAATTGCGCTGATGAAAAAATTACTGCGTCTTTTTTTCCCGCTCTCGCTGCGGGTCCGTTTTCTGTTAGCAACGGCAGCAGTAGTATTGGTGCTTTCGCTTGCCTACGGAATGGTTGCGCTGATCGGTTATAGCGTCAGTTTCGATAAAACCACGTTTCGGCTGTTACGTGGCGAGAGCAATCTGTTCTATACCCTTGCGAAGTGGGAAAATAATAAATTGCATGTCGAGTTACCCGAAAATATCGACAAGCAAAGCCCCACCATGACGCTAATTTATGATGAGAACGGGCAGCTTTTATGGGCGCAACGTGACGTGCCCTGGCTGATGAAAATGATCCAGCCTGACTGGCTGAAATCGAATGGTTTTCATGAAATTGAAGCGGATGTTAACGACACTAGCCTGTTACTGAGTGGAGATCACTCTATGCAGCAACAGTTGCAGGAAGTGCGGGAAGATGATGACGACGCGGAGATGACCCACTCGGTGGCGGTAAACGTCTACCCGGCAACATCGCGGATGCCAAAGTTAACCATTGTAGTGGTGGATACCATTCCGGTGGAGCTAAAAAGTTCCTATATGGTCTGGAGCTGGTTTATCTATGTGCTCTCAGCCAATCTGCTGTTAGTGATCCCACTGCTGTGGGTAGCCGCCTGGTGGAGTTTACGTCCCATCGAGGCCCTGGCAAAAGAAGTCCGCGAACTGGAAGAGCATAACCGCGAATTGCTCAATCCTGCCACAACACGAGAACTGACCAGTCTGGTACGAAACCTGAACCGACTGTTAAAAAGTGAACGCGAACGTTACGATAAATATCGTACGACGCTCACCGACCTGACCCATAGTCTGAAAACGCCACTGGCGGTGCTGCAAAGTACGCTACGTTCTCTGCGTAGTGAGAAGATGAGCGTCAGTGATGCTGAGCCGGTGATGCTGGAGCAAATCAGCCGCATTTCACAGCAAATTGGCTACTACCTGCATCGTGCCAGTATGCGCGGTGGGACATTGCTTAGCCGCGAGCTGCATCCGGTCGCCCCTCTGTTGGACAATCTCACTTCGGCGCTGAACAAAGTGTATCAACGCAAAGGGGTCAATATCTCTCTCGATATTTCACCAGAGATCAGTTTTGTTGGTGAGCAGAACGATTTTGTCGAGGTGATGGGCAACGTGCTGGATAACGCCTGTAAATATTGCCTCGAGTTTGTCGAAATTTCTGCAAGGCAAACCGACGAGCATCTCTATATTGTGGTCGAGGATGATGGCCCCGGTATTCCATTAAGCAAGCGAGAGGTCATTTTCGACCGTGGTCAACGGGTTGATACTTTACGCCCTGGGCAAGGTGTAGGGCTGGCGGTAGCCCGCGAAATCACCGAGCAGTATGAGGGTAAAATCGTCGCCGGAGAGAGCATGCTGGGCGGTGCGCGGATGGAGGTGATTTTTGGTCGCCAGCATTCTGCGCCGAAAGATGAATAAATATGTCCATACTTCACGCATTACGTTAAGCATCCGTTATAATCGGTTGCAGATACCAGCCTGTGGATGCTTAACATGGAATACCAACTCACTCTTAACTGGCCCGATTTTCTTGAACGTCACTGGCAGAAACGCCCGGTGGTGTTAAAACGCGGCTTTAATAATTTTATTGACCCGATCTCTCCAGACGAGTTGGCGGGTCTGGCGATGGAAAGCGAAGTCGACAGTCGACTGGTCAGTCACCAGGATGGCAAATGGCAGGTCAGCCACGGCCCGTTCGAAAGCTACGATCATCTCGGTGAAACCAACTGGTCGTTACTGGTACAGGCAGTGAACCACTGGCATGAGCCGACCGCCGCGCTGATGCGGCCGTTCCGTGAACTACCGGACTGGCGTATTGATGACCTGATGATCTCTTTTTCCGTACCTGGCGGCGGCGTCGGCCCACATCTCGATCAGTACGACGTGTTTATCATTCAGGGTACCGGACGTCGTCGCTGGCGAGTGGGCGAAAAGCTACAAATGAAACAGCACTGCCCGCACCCGGATCTGTTACAGGTCGATCCGTTCGAAGCCATCATCGATGAAGAGCTGGAGCCTGGCGATATCCTTTATATTCCGCCAGGATTCCCGCATGAAGGCTACGCGCTGGAAAATGCGATGAACTATTCCGTGGGTTTTCGCGCGCCAAATACGCGGGAACTGATTAGCGGATTTGCCGATTATGTGCTGCAACGTGAACTGGGCGGCAACTACTACAGCGATCCTGATGTTCCACCTCGCGCTCATCCTGCGGACGTTCTGCCGCAAGAGATGGATAAACTGCGTGAGATGATGCTCGAATTGATCAACCAGCCGGAACACTTTAAGCAATGGTTTGGCGAGTTTATATCCCAGTCACGCCATGAACTGGATATCGCGCCGCCGGAGCCGCCTTATCAGCCGGATGAAATCTACGATGCGCTGAAACAAGGTGATGTGCTGGTGCGCCTGGGTGGTCTGCGCGTATTGCGCATTGGCGACGACGTGTATGCCAATGGTGAGAAGATCGATTCCCCGCACCGTCCGGCACTGGATGCGCTCGCCAGCAACATTGCGCTGACCGCGGAGAATTTTGGCGATGCGCTGGAAGATCCGTCATTCCTCGCGATGCTCGCGGCGCTGGTCAATAGCGGATACTGGTTCTTCGAAGGGTAAGTTTGGATTTAAGCCGGATGCGGCATCACATGCCGCATCCCTTTTCGCTTACTTCCGTTGCGCCGTCAACTCGGCAATACGGACGATCACCTGCACCGCTTTTTCCATACCTTCCAGAGTCACAAACTCATGCTTACCATGATAGTTGTAACCGCCAGTGAACAGGTTCGGGCACGGTAATCCCATAAACGACAACTGCGCGCCGTCGGTACCGCCGCGGATCGGTTTCAGTTCCGGTTCAATATCGCAGTCACGCATCGCCTGCTGGGCGATATCGAGAATATGCGGATGCTCAACCACTTTCTCGCGCATATTGTAGTAACTGTCTTCAATCACCAGTTCAATGTAGCAATCAGGATGTAACCCTTTGCCCACTTTTTTGGCGATCTCCATCATTTTACGTTTACGCGCTTCAAACTGTTTACGGTCGAAATCACGGATGATGTAGTGCATATCGGCCCGTTCAACGGTGCCTTTCATGCTCGCCAGGTGATAGAAACCTTCATAGCCTTCTGTCATTTCCGGGCTTTCATCCGCCGGAACTTCCGCATGAATACGTGCCGCCAGCGACAGCGCATTTACCATCACTCCTTTCGCCGTGCCCGGGTGAACACTGTTACCGACAATTTTGATATTGACCGACGCGGCGTTGAAGTTTTCAAACTCCAGTTCGCCGACGCCACCACCATCAACGGTGTAAGCCCAGCGGGCATCGAAGGCGTCAACATCAAAATGTTTCGCCCCTTTGCCCACTTCTTCATCCGGGGTAAAGGCGACGCGAATATCACCATGCGGAATGTTTTTTTGTTGTAATACCGCCAGCGCGGTCATGATTTCTGCAATACCTGCTTTATCATCGGCACCTAACAAGGTTTTACCATCGGTGGTAATCAGCGTCTGACCCAGTAGCTGATGCAGTACCGGGAACATAACCGGTGATAAAACTTCATCGCCGATACCCAGCGCAATATCGCCACCGCGATAGTTTTCAACAATTTGCGGATTCACATTTTTGCCGCTGCAATCCGGTGAGGTATCCACATGAGAAATAAAGCCAATCGCCGGGATATCGCCAGGGACGTTAGCCGGTAACGTCGCCATCAAAGTGCCCTTCTCACTTAAGGTCACATTGATAAGCCCCATCTCTTCGAGCTGCTCTTTCAGCAGATGCAATAACTTCCATTGGCCTTCCGTGCTGGGAACTTGTCTCACCCCCGCTTTTGATTGGGTATCCAGAGACACGTAGTTCAAAAATCGCTCAAGTAGTTTATCCATGTAGTCACCCTCACTTTTTGTGACAACATTATTAAGAAGCAAGAAAAGACAAATATTGCGTCAGGTCACTTTTACCCCTGCAAGCGGGAATATTTATCAGCATTACCTTAATGAATATAAAGCTAAGCCAGTAATTCACAACAAAGATTGGCGATTCAAGCGGTTTGCCGTAGAATTACCGCCCTCATTAAGAGTCACCAAGGTGGTTAACCACAAACCCCGCATCGGTAAGCCATCCGTTGCGTTTACATGGGACAGAGTAAAAAATTGAATAAACAACCGAGTTCGCTTTCACCGCTGGTGCAATTGGCGGGAATTCGCAAATGCTTTGATGGTAAAGAGGTCATTCCCCAGCTGGATCTGACTATCAACAATGGCGAGTTCCTCACGCTGCTTGGCCCTTCTGGCTGCGGTAAAACAACCGTTCTTCGCCTGATTGCCGGTCTGGAAACTGTTGATTCCGGACGCATCATGCTGGATAACGAGGACATCACCCACGTTCCGGCGGAAAACCGCTATGTGAACACTGTTTTCCAAAGCTACGCACTTTTCCCCCACATGACCGTGTTCGAAAATGTGGCCTTTGGGTTGCGCATGCAAAAAACCCCCGCTGCTGAAATTACGCCCCGCGTGATGGAAGCCCTGCGAATGGTGCAGCTGGAAACCTTCGCTCAACGTAAACCGCATCAGCTTTCTGGTGGTCAACAGCAACGCGTCGCCATTGCTCGCGCGGTGGTTAACAAGCCTCGTCTGTTGTTGCTGGATGAGTCGCTCTCAGCGCTGGATTACAAACTGCGCAAACAGATGCAGAACGAGCTGAAAGCGCTACAGCGTAAGCTTGGCATTACATTCGTCTTCGTGACTCACGACCAGGAAGAAGCACTCACCATGTCGGACAGGATTGTGGTGATGCGCGATGGTCGCATTGAGCAAGACGGCACGCCGCGTGAAATCTACGAAGAGCCGAAAAACCTGTTTGTTGCTGGGTTTATCGGTGAAATCAATATGTTTAATGCCACGGTCATCGAACGTCTCGACGAGCAGCGCGTACGCGCCAACGTTGAAGGCCGCGAGTGTAATATCTACGTTAACTTCGGCGTTGAACCGGGGCAAAAACTGCATGTTCTGCTGCGCCCGGAAGACTTACGTGTTGAAGAGATTAACGACGACAACCACGCTGAAGGGCTGATTGGTTACGTTCGCGAGCGTAACTACAAAGGCATGACGCTGGAGTCGGTTGTTGAACTGGAAAATGGCAAGATGGTGATGGTCAGCGAATTCTTCAATGAAGACGATCCTGACTTTGACCACTCTCTCGACCAAAAAATGGCCATTAATTGGGTAGAAAGCTGGGAGGTCGTACTGGCTGATGAAGAACACAAGTAAGTTCCAGAATGTAGTGATTGTCACTATTGTCGGTTGGCTTGTGTTGTTTGTCTTTCTGCCCAACCTGATGATCATTGGCACCAGCTTTTTGACCCGCGACGACGCCAGTTTCGTCAAAATGGTCTTTACGCTGGATAACTACACGCGACTGCTCGATCCGCTCTATTTTGAAGTGCTATTGCACTCGCTGAATATGGCGCTGATCGCCACCCTCGCCTGCCTGGTGCTGGGCTACCCGTTTGCCTGGTTTCTGGCAAAGCTGCCACACAAGGTGCGTCCGCTGCTGCTGTTTCTGCTGATTGTTCCCTTCTGGACCAACTCATTGATTCGTATCTACGGGCTGAAAATTTTCCTCAGTACCAAAGGCTATCTCAACGAGTTTTTGCTCTGGCTGGGCGTTATCGATACACCAATTCGCATCATGTTCACGCCCAGTGCGGTGATAATCGGTCTGGTATACATTCTGCTGCCGTTTATGGTGATGCCGCTGTACTCCAGTATCGAAAAACTGGATAAGCCGTTGCTGGAGGCGGCGCGCGATCTCGGTGCCAGCAAGTTGCAGACCTTTATCCGCATCATTATCCCACTGACGATGCCGGGGATTATTGCCGGATGTCTGCTGGTGATGCTGCCAGCGATGGGCCTGTTCTATGTGTCCGACCTGATGGGCGGTGCGAAAAACCTACTGATTGGTAACGTCATCAAGGTCCAGTTCCTCAATATTCGTGACTGGCCGTTTGGTGCTGCCACCAGCATTACGCTGACTATCGTAATGGGCCTGATGTTGCTGGTTTACTGGCGCGCTTCTCGTTTGCTGAATAAGAAGGTGGAACTCGAATGATCGGTCGACTGCTTCGCGGCGGTTTTATGACCGCTATCTACGCGTATCTGTATATTCCAATCATTATTTTGATTGTGAATTCCTTTAACAGCTCGCGCTTTGGCATCAACTGGCAGGGTTTTACCACCAAATGGTATAGCCTGCTGATGAACAACGACAGTCTGTTACAGGCAGCGCAGCATTCACTGACGATGGCGGTGTTTTCGGCGACGTTTGCTACGCTTATCGGTTCACTGACGGCAGTTGCGCTGTACCGTTATCGCTTTCGTGGTAAGCCGTTCGTTAGCGGAATGCTGTTTGTGGTGATGATGTCGCCAGATATTGTGATGGCGATTTCGCTGCTGGTGCTGTTTATGCTGCTGGGTATTCAGCTTGGCTTCTGGTCGCTGCTGTTCTCGCATATCACCTTCTGCCTGCCGTTTGTGGTGGTGACGGTGTATTCGCGCCTGAAAGGTTTTGACGTGCGGATGCTGGAAGCGGCGAAAGATCTCGGTGCCAGCGAATTTACCATTCTGCGAAAAATCATTCTGCCACTGGCAATGCCTGCGGTGGCGGCGGGCTGGGTGTTAAGCTTTACCCTGTCGATGGACGATGTAGTAGTTTCTTCGTTCGTCACCGGACCAGGCTATGAAATTCTGCCGTTAAAAATTTATTCGATGGTCAAAGTCGGCGTATCGCCGGAAGTTAACGCGCTGGCAACCATATTACTGGTGCTGTCGCTGGTGATGGTAATTGCCAGCCAGCTTATTGCTCGTGATAAAACGAAAGGTAACACAGGGGACGTTAAATGAAAAAATGGTCACGCCACCTGCTCGCGGCGGGTGCTCTGGCACTGGGCATGAGCGCCGCTCACGCCGATGACAACAACACGCTGTATTTCTACAACTGGACCGAGTACGTGCCGCCAGGACTGCTTGAACAGTTCACCAAAGAAACCGGTATTAAGGTTATCTATTCGACTTACGAGTCGAACGAAACCATGTACGCGAAGCTGAAAACGTACAAAGACGGTGCCTATGACCTGGTGGTTCCTTCAACCTATTACGTCGATAAAATGCGTAAAGAAGGGATGATCCAGAAGATCGATAAGTCGAAGTTAAGCAACTTCAGCAATCTCGATCCAGACATGCTCAACAAGCCGTTTGACCCGAATAACGACTACTCCATTCCGTATATCTGGGGGGCGACGGCGATTGGCGTTAACGGTGATGCGGTTGACCCGAAATCTGTCACCAGCTGGGCCGATCTGTGGAAGCCTGAGTACAAAGGCAGCCTGCTGCTGACCGACGATGCCCGTGAAGTGTTCCAGATGGCGCTGCGCAAACTGGGCTACTCCGGTAACACCACCGATCCGAAAGAGATTGAAGCTGCGTATAACGAGCTGAAAAAACTGATGCCAAACGTCGCGGCGTTTAACTCCGATAACCCGGCGAACCCGTACATGGAAGGCGAAGTTAACCTCGGCATGATCTGGAACGGTTCCGCTTTCGTTGCACGCCAGGCGGGTACGCCAATTGACGTGGTATGGCCGAAAGAAGGCGGCATTTTCTGGATGGACAGCCTGGCGATCCCGGCAAATGCCAAAAACAAAGAGGGCGCGCTGAAATTGATCAACTTCCTGCTGCGCCCGGATGTGGCAAAACAGGTTGCTGAAACTATCGGTTATCCAACGCCAAACCTCGCCGCGCGTAAGCTGTTAAGCCCGGAAATAGCGGACGACAAGACGCTCTACCCGGATGCTGAAACCATTAAAAATGGCGAATGGCAGAATGACGTTGGCGCAGCCAGCAGCATTTATGAAGAGTATTATCAGAAGCTGAAAGCAGGACGTTAATTCAGCAAGCGGGCGGTGGTATTACCGCCCGTTTTTTCATTTAGCAAGGATGTGGCTAATGTTGCTGTTATGGACGAGTAAACGCTAAAAGAGGCAGTAAATATGCCAGATGCGGCGTCAACGCCTTCTCTGGTCTACGACACCCGCAAATTCAATTCATTGCGCCCCATCGTAGGCCTGATAAGCGTAGCGCATCAGGCAATGCTTCCTGCTTTATAAGCCCTTCAGCAACTTTTCAACAAACTCTGGCACCACCTGGCTTGCCGGGCCGTAATATTTCTCGGCAAATTCATTACCGACCTGACTCGGTTCAAGATTGAGTTCCACAGTGTGCGCACCATGCAGTTTCGCTTCGTGAACAAATCCAGCCGCCGGATAAACATGCCCGGAAGTACCAATGGCAATGAAAATATCGGCCATCGACAACGCCATATAAATTTCATCCATGCCGAGTGGCATTTCGCCAAACCAAACGACGTGCGGACGCAAGGGTGCCGGGAACTGGCAACAATGGCATTTATCTTCTGGCGTAACGTCTCCGGTCCAGTCGAGAACCTGACCACTTTGCGAACAGCGAACTTTCAGCAGTTCCCCATGCATATGAATAACATTGGTATTACCTGCGCGTTCATGCAGGTTGTCGATATTCTGCGTCACCAGCAAAAAGCGATCGCCGAGAGCATCTTGCAGTTTAGCTAGCGCAAGATGCGCGGCGTTAGGCTGAATTTCTGGCTGCTGTAGCTGTCGACGACGGGCGTTATAAAACGCTTGCACCAGTTCAGGATCGCGATCGAAACCTTCCGGCGTTGCCACATCTTCAACCCGATGTTCTTCCCACAGGCCATCTGCGGCGCGAAAGGTACGAATACCTGATTCCGCAGAAATCCCTGCCCCTGTCAGTACGAGTACTCTTGGTTTTTCCATTGCTTCCGGCACCACTTTATCTCTGAAAAAAATACGCTGACGCAAACGCTCGCGCAGGCGGCGTTTATTTTTACGAAAACGACTTAACCGATGACCCCGACGCGACAGCATAGCAACCTCTGTTGTTTAATCGGTTAGATGTAGGAAAGCCGCACCACGCATTCCTCCCGCATCACCGTGGCGCGCGCGTTCAATGCGCGGAACACGAGCTACAGGTAAGAGATGACGAGGCAGCCTGTCCGCCAGTTGCGTTGTGATTGCCGGGAAATTCGATAAGCCACCACCAATGACGACCAGGTCAGGGTCAACAATGGTCAGGATATTTCCCAGACAAACCGCTAATAAATCCAGATAACGCTCAACGTGCGCCCTTGCCTGCTCATCGCCTTGATCATAAAGCGCAATAATTTCGGGAGCCTGCAACGGTTGATGATAATAGTGTTGATACAGCCACGCAAAACCGCGACCAGACAGATAATTTTCAATGCAGCCATGCTGACCACAGCCGCAGCGGCGTAACGGGAAATCCAGCCCCATCATGGTTAACGCATCAACCGGCAGACGCATATGGCCAAACTCGCCGGTAATATAGCTTTTACCGGTAATTGGTTTACCGTTGAAAATCAGCCCGCCGCCAACGCCGGTGCCGAGAATCAACCCCATCACCAGTGGATATTGAGTAAATTCATCATCCCAGGCTTCTGAAAGGGCAAAACAGTTGGCATCGTTATCAAGGCGGACATCGCGATCAAGACGTGCGCTCAGATCTGCACGCAGCGATTTACCGCTGGCAGCGGGGACATTGGCGGCATACAGCGTACCATCTTCTGTTTCCGGCATTCCCGGAATACCGATGCCGACAGAACCTTTACAGCCAAAACGTTGGTCAGCTTCGGCTACCAGCTCGCACACTGCATCTAAAAATGCGTCATAGCTGTCACGCGGTGTCGGCACCCGCTTTTCCCACTGCAACTGCCGACCGCTATCAAACACGCCAAGCGCAATTTTTGTTCCACCAATATCAAACCCGTAATACATTGCCGCTCCTTGTTTTAATGTACTGCCTTTACTGGCCGCTAAGGACTCGCGCAGGGTCAATATTACTGGCGCGCCGCGCCGGATACCAACTTGCCAAAAGACTCAGCAACAATGCTGTGACCAGTACGTAGAAGACGTCCAGCCAGTGCAATTCCGATGGCAGGAAGTCAATAAAATAGATATCGCTGGAGAGGAACTGATGACCGATCAGCTTTTCAATCCACTCAATAATCGGGGTAAGTTGCAGTGAAACCACCACGCCGATAATCACTCCACACAGGCTGCCGAACAGCCCTGCCAGTAATCCATACCAGACAAAGATGGCGCGAATTAAACCGTCTTTCGCCCCCAGCGTTCTTAATACGGCGATATCGCCACTCTTGTCTTTCACCGCCATCACTAAGGTAGAGACGATGTTGAAACAGGCCACGCCAATCACCAGTACCATCGCCAGATACATAATGGCGCGGATCATCTGGATATCGCGATACATATAGCCGTAAGTACCAATCCAGCTTTTAATATAAACATAGCTGTTGGTCACTTCACCCGCATCGCGTACCAGCTTATTGGCGTTGAAAACATCCGTCATTTTAAGGGCAATACCTGACACGCTGGAACCCATATCAAGATATTGCTGGGCATCCGCCAGCGGGATCATGGCAAAACTGTGATCGAGTTGGCCACTCAACTGCAAAATACCGGCAACGTGCAAACGCACGCGTTTTGGCTGCATCAGTTTATGCTCGGGATTCGAGTTGGGGATCATAATCGACACCCAATCGCCCTGCTTCACTTTCAGCGCATCCGCCACGCCTTTGCCGATGATAATTTGCTGTTCGCCTGCTTTAAAATTGCTCCACGCATCGTCCTGGACAAACGAGGGTAATGCGCTCAAACGCTGTTCCTGTTGCGGGTTAACGCCCTTGACCTGAATTGCGCGCAGATTGGCACCACTTTCCACCAGCCCGGTGAAATTGATATACGGCGCGGCAGCGGCAATACCCGGCACTTTTTGCACGTTATCCAGAGCTTCTTGCCAGTTAGTCCACGGCTGATCCACCGCCTCAATTTCGCCATGCGGCACCACCGCCAGAATGCGGTTGTTCAGTTCGCGTTCAAAGCCGTTCATCGCGCTTAAGCCGACGATCAATACCGCCACGCCGAGGGCAATGCCAATGGTAGAAATGACGGAGATCAGCGATACCATGCCGCCGCGCCGCCGTCCGCGACTAAAACGCAGGCCAATCAATAACGATAAAGGCATCGCCATTACTCCGCCCCCATCAGGCTCAGTTCCGCCGTCAAACGACCATCACGCATTTCTAACTGGCGGCTCATGCGTTTTGCCAGTTGCAGGTCGTGAGTAACCACCAGGAAGGCAGTGCCCTGCAAGCGATTCAATTCCCCAAGCAACTGGAAGATGCTGTCGGCGTTACGTGCGTCAAGGTTACCGGTAGGTTCATCCGCCAGTACCAGACGCGGGTTATTGACCAGCGCACGGGCAATCGCCACACGCTGGCGCTCACCGCCAGAAAGTTCAGATGGGCGGTGATTCGCACGATGCTCCAGCCCCACCGCTTTTAACATCTCCAGCGCACGGCTGTTGATTTCAGCGGGCTTTTTCTTGCCAATCAGCAGTGGCATAGCCACGTTTTCCAGGGCGGTAAAATCCGGCAGCAGGTGGTGAAACTGATAAATAAAGCCCAGCTTCTGGTTGCGCAGCTCTGCTTTCGCCGCCGAAGACAGTTTGCTCATCGGTTGACCGTTAAAGATCACATCGCCGGAGGTTGGCGTATCCAGCCCGCCCAGCAGGTGCAGCAAGGTACTTTTACCAGAACCAGAGCTACCGACGATCGCCATCATTTCACCTTCGCCGACGCTGAAACTGACATTGTGCAGTACATCGGTTTGCACACTGCCTTCCTGATAGCGTTTGCACAGGTTGTCGCATTGCAACAGGATCTTATTCATAACGTAAAGCCTCAGCGGGTTGAGTGGCGGCAGCGCGCCATGAAGGGTAAAGCGTAGACAGCAGCGCGATAGCCATCGCCACCAGCGCAATAACAATGACCTGTAAAGGTTCGATAGCGACTGGCAGTGCCGCGCCATCAAGCAGGACGCCGATTATCGGCATCAGATTATTCAACTGGCTGGCAAGCAGTGCACCAAGCGCCGCTCCGAGGATCGCACCGATAATCCCGGCGCTGGCCCCTTGCACCATAAAGACCATCATGATTTGTCGCGGAGTTAAGCCTTGCGTTTGCAGGATCGCTACTTCGCCCTGCTTCTCCATCACCATCAGCCCTAGCGAGGTAATAATGTTAAACGCCGCTACGGCAACAATCAGGCTCAGCAGCAAGCCCATCATATTTTTTTCCATGCGTACGGCCTGGAACAGCTCGCCTTTACGATCACGCCAGTCCTGCCATTTGCTGCCTTCAGGCAGTTTTTGCTGGCTTAAAGAATCAACTTTCAGCGGCTCATCCAGCCACAAACGCCAGCCGGTAATATTGCCTGCCGGATAACGCATCAGACGCGAGGCATCCTCAATATTCACCAGCATTTCATAGCCATCGACTTCACTGTTGGCGGCGAAAGTGCCAATCACATTGAACAGGCGCTGGCTTGGAATACGCCCCATCGGCGTGAACTGGCTGGCAGACGGCACCATCACGCGGATTTGATCACCGCGATTGACACCTAACTGTGAGGCAAGTTGTTCGCCGAGAATGACATTATATTTCCCCGGTTCGAGATCAGCTTGTTTCACATTGACCAGATACGGCGTGAGTGGATCTTTTTGCGCCGGATCGATACCCAGCATCACCCCGACCGCCACGCTGCGCGCGCTTTGCAGTACCACATCACCGGTAGTAATAGGTGCGACGCGATTAACGCCGTCCAGTTTGACTGCCGTTTCCGGGAGTTGCTGCGGGTTAAGAGAGCCATGCTCAGAAGAGAGAATTGCCTGTGGCATCAGGCCAAGGATGTTGTTTTGCAGCTCGCGCTCAAAGCCGTTCATCACTGACAATACTGTGACCAGCGCCATCACCCCGAGGGTAATGCCGATGGTAGAAAGCCAGGAGACGAAGCGACCGAAGCGATCCGCTGCACGCCCACGCATGTAACGCAGGCCAATAAATAGAGCGACAGGTTGGTACATGAAATCCGTCTGGTTGCTGTTAGCAAAGACACGAGTATATAAGCGAAAGCAAGATGGGTAAACGTCTGAACTGTAAGTGATCGTCAGGGCTAATCTGAAAAGTCCCCGTAAATCAATCGGCTAAATTGCCATGTTTTATCATCAATCTTGCCGCCTGATCTTAATCTGAAAAATCATCCAATACAGACAGATACCCATTACACCTCGGGTCATAACCCGCAGGATCAACCGCATGTAAATTAAAAAAGAGCGTGTTGTCCTGATGAAACAAAAAGAGCTATGGATTAACCAGATCAAAGGGTTATGTATTTGCCTGGTGGTGATTTATCACTCGGTCATTACCTTTTATCCGCATCTCACCACTTTTCAGCATCCGTTATCGGAAGTCCTGAGCAAATGCTGGATCTATTTCAATCTTTACCTTGCCCCCTTTCGTATGCCGGTTTTTTTCTTTATTTCTGGCTATTTGATTCGCCGCTATATCGACAGCGTACCGTGGGGAAATTGTCTCGATAAACGCATCTGGAACATCTTCTGGGTGCTGGCGCTGTGGGGCGTGGTGCAGTGGCTGGCGTTAAGTGCGCTGAATCAGTGGCTGGCACCTGAGCGCGATTTAAGCAATGCCTCCAATGCCGCTTATGCCGATTCCACCGGTGAGTTCCTGCACGGGATGATCACCGCCAGCACCAGCTTGTGGTATCTGTATGCTTTAATTGTCTATTTCGTGATATGTAAACTTTTTAGCCGTCTGGCGCTGCCACTATTCGCCTTGTTTGTGCTGCTGAGTGTCTCTGTTAATTTCGTTCCCACGCCGTGGTGGGGAATGAACAGCGTGATCCGCAATTTGCCTTATTACAGTCTTGGCGCATGGTTTGGCGCAACATTAATGACCTGTGTTAAAGCGGTGCCGTTGCGCCGCCATCTGCTGATGGCTTCTTTGCTGGCTGTTCTGGCGGTCGGTGCCTGGTTGTTTACTATCTCGCTGATGTTGTCGCTGGTATCGATTGTGGTGATCATGAAACTGTTTTATCAGTACGAGCAACGTTTCGGTATGCGCTCCACCAGCCTGCTGAATGTGATTGGCTCCAACACCATTGCTATCTATACCACCCATCGCATACTGGTAGAAATATTCAGCTTAAGCCTGATTCCGCAAGTGAACGCGGCACGCTGGTCGCCGCAAGTCGAACTGACGCTCCTGCTGGTTTACCCCTTTGTCAGTTTGTTGATTTGTACTGTTGCGGGCTTGCTGGTAAGAAAACTTTCACAGCGCGCATTCAGCGATCTGTTGTTCTCCCCGCCTTCTCTGCCCACAGCCGTCAGTTACTCCCGCTAAGCCATCGCCCCAGCCGGGGCGATTCAATTTGCTAAACCATGTCGATTACGGATAATGAACAGCATTGCTTATCAGAGATATGCCCCCATATGTTGAGGCATATCCTAACGAGAATCTGACAACCGTTATGCCTGAACAATATCGTTATACGCTGCCCGTCAAAGCGGGTGAGCAGCGTCTGCTGGGCGAGTTAACTGGCGCTGCCTGCGCGACGCTGGTAGCGGAAATTGCCGAACGTCACGCCGGTCCGGTGGTACTTATTGCACCAGATATGCAAAATGCTCTGCGTTTGCATGATGAAATCAGCCAGTTTACCGATCAGATGGTGATGAATCTGGCGGACTGGGAAACCCTTCCCTACGACAGTTTTTCGCCTCATCAGGACATTATCTCCTCACGCCTTTCCACTCTTTACCAGCTACCAACGATGCAGCGTGGCGTACTGATTGTTCCGGTGAATACGCTTATGCAGCGCGTTTGCCCGCACAGTTTCCTCCACGGCCACGCGCTGATGATGAAAAAAGGTCAGCGGTTATCTCGTGATGCCTTGCGTACGCAACTGGACAGTGCCGGTTATCGCCATGTTGACCAGGTTATGGAGCACGGCGAATACGCCACGCGCGGCGCGTTGCTGGATCTTTTCCCGATGGGCAGCGACTTGCCTTATCGTCTTGATTTTTTTGATGATGAAATCGATAGCCTGCGCGTATTTGACGTTGACAGCCAGCGCACGCTGGAGGAAGTAGAAGCCATCAATCTGTTGCCCGCGCACGAATTTCCGACCGATAAAGCGGCAATTGAACTGTTCCGCAGTCAGTGGCGTGATACTTTCGAAGTGAAGCGCGATGCGGAACATATTTATCAGCAAGTGAGTAAAGGCACATTGCCTGCCGGGATCGAGTACTGGCAGCCGCTATTCTTCAGCGAACCGCTGCCGCCACTGTTCAGTTATTTCCCTGCCAATACGCTGTTGGTGAATACTGGCGATCTGGAAAACAGTGCCGAACGTTTCCAGGCTGACACGCTGGCGCGTTTTGAAAATCGCGGCGTCGATCCGATGCGCCCGCTATTACCGCCACAATCGCTCTGGCTGCGGGTAGACGAGTTCTTTTCAGAGCTGAAAAACTGGCCGCGCGTACAGCTAAAAACCGAACATTTACCGACAAAAGCAGCGAATACCAATTTAAGTTTTCAGAAGCTGCCAGATCTGGCCGTTCAGGCACAACAAAAAGCACCGCTGGATGCACTGCGTAAGTTCCTCGAGTCTTTCGACGGTCCGGTAGTGTTCTCGGTGGAAAGTGAAGGCCGCCGTGAAGCGCTGGGTGAGTTGCTCGCCCGAATCAAAATCGCCCCACAACGCATTATGCGTCTTGATGAAGCCAGCGACCGCGGGCGTTATCTGATGATTGGCGCTGCCGAACATGGCTTTATCGATACGGTACGTAAT
Source organism: Escherichia sp. HH41S (assembly GCF_009820115.1). Taxonomy (NCBI): domain Bacteria; kingdom Pseudomonadati; phylum Pseudomonadota; class Gammaproteobacteria; order Enterobacterales; family Enterobacteriaceae; genus Escherichia; species Escherichia sp. HH41S. The sequence goes on along the minus strand of NZ_VNXE01000123.1, from coordinate 364,331 downwards.
CTGGCGCTGATTTGCGAAAGCGATCTGCTCGGTGAACGCGTTGCCCGTCGTCGTCAGGATTCTCGCCGCGCCATCAACCCCGATACACTGATCCGTAACCTTGCGGAGCTGCATATTGGTCAGCCGGTGGTCCATCTGGAGCACGGCGTCGGGCGCTATGCAGGAATGACCACGCTGGAAGCCGGCGGCATTACCGGCGAGTATTTGATGCTCACCTATGCCAACGATGCCAAACTGTATGTTCCGGTGTCGTCACTGCATCTGATTAGCCGGTACGCCGGTGGCGCGGAAGAAAATGCCCCGCTGCATAAACTTGGCGGCGATGCGTGGTCACGCGCGCGGCAGAAAGCGGCGGAAAAAGTGCGTGATGTGGCGGCGGAATTGCTGGATATCTACGCGCAACGCGCCGCCAAAGAGGGCTTCGCGTTTAAACACGATCGTGAGCAGTATCAGTTGTTCTGCGACAGCTTCCCGTTTGAAACCACGCCGGATCAGGCGCAGGCCATTAATGCGGTGCTTAGTGACATGTGTCAGCCGCTGGCAATGGATCGTCTGGTGTGCGGCGATGTTGGCTTTGGGAAAACTGAAGTCGCGATGCGCGCCGCTTTCCTGGCGGTAGATAACCACAAGCAGGTGGCGGTGCTGGTGCCTACCACCCTTCTCGCGCAGCAGCATTACGACAACTTCCGCGACCGTTTCGCCAACTGGCCAGTACGCATCGAAATGATCTCCCGTTTCCGCAGCGCCAAAGAGCAGACGCAAATCCTTGCGGAAGTGGCGGAAGGGAAAATCGATATTCTGATCGGTACGCACAAACTGCTGCAAAATGACGTCAAGTTTAAAGATTTAGGCTTGCTGATTGTCGATGAAGAACACCGCTTCGGGGTGCGTCATAAAGAGCGCATTAAAGCGATGCGGGCGAACGTGGATATTCTGACACTTACCGCAACGCCGATCCCACGTACGCTGAATATGGCGATGAGCGGAATGCGCGATCTGTCGATTATTGCCACGCCGCCAGCCCGTCGTCTGGCAGTTAAAACCTTTGTCCGTGAGTATGACAGTCTGGTGGTCCGAGAGGCGATCCTGCGCGAAATTCTGCGCGGGGGGCAGGTTTATTATCTCTACAATGATGTGGAAAACATTCAGAAAGCCGCCGAACGACTGGCGGAACTGGTGCCAGAGGCGCGGATCGCCATCGGTCACGGGCAGATGCGCGAGCGCGAACTGGAACGGGTGATGAATGATTTCCATCATCAACGTTTCAACGTGCTGGTTTGTACCACCATTATCGAAACCGGGATCGATATCCCGACTGCCAACACCATTATCATTGAACGCGCGGATCACTTCGGTCTGGCACAGCTGCACCAGTTGCGCGGTCGCGTCGGACGTTCGCATCATCAGGCATATGCATGGTTGCTGACGCCGCATCCAAAAGCGATGACCACCGATGCGCAAAAACGTCTTGAAGCGATTGCCTCGCTGGAAGATCTCGGTGCAGGTTTTGCGCTGGCAACGCACGATCTGGAGATTCGCGGCGCAGGTGAACTGCTTGGCGAAGAACAAAGCGGCTCAATGGAAACCATCGGTTTCTCGCTGTATATGGAGTTGCTGGAAAACGCCGTCGATGCGCTGAAAGCCGGACGCGAGCCGTCGCTGGAAGATCTCACTAGCCAGCAAACGGAAGTCGAACTGAGGATGCCGTCGCTATTACCAGATGATTTCATCCCTGACGTGAATACGCGTTTGTCGTTCTATAAACGTATTGCCAGCGCCAAAACGGAAAACGAACTGGAAGAGATCAAAGTTGAGCTTATCGATCGTTTCGGCCTGCTGCCGGATCCGGCACGCACCCTGCTGGATATTGCTCGTTTGCGCCAGCAAGCGCAGAAGCTGGGGATCAGGAAGCTGGAAGGTAATGAGAAAGGTGGGGTGATCGAATTTGCCGAGAAGAATCACGTTAATCCGGCCTGGTTGATTGGTTTGCTGCAAAAACAGCCGCAGCATTATCGCCTCGATGGCCCGACGCGCCTGAAGTTTATTCAGGATTTGAGCGAGCGGAAAACGCGTATCGAATGGATTCGCCAGTTTATGCGTGAACTGGAAGAGAACGCGATCGCTTAATGGTAAATTGGGGGCGTTTCTGCGCCCCCATCTGCAACATTTACAAATTATTTGCACTTCCCTGCACTATCCGACACTGTCACCATCCATAATTCAGGCTTATCTGTTTATTACAATAACCTTATATTTATTATGGATTTTTGGTGATGATCAAAACGCGTTTTTCTCGCTGGCTAACGTTTTTTACGTTCGCCGCTGCCGTGGCGCTGGCGCTACCGGTAAAAGCCAACACCTGGCCGCTGCCGACAACAGGCAGTCGTCTGGTTGGCGAAAACAAATTTCATGTGGTGGAAAATGACGGTGGTTCTCTGGAAGCCATCGCCAAAAAATATAATGTCGGCTTTCTCGCTCTGTTACAGGCTAACCCCGGCGTTGATCCTTACGTGCCGCGCGCGGGTAGCGTGTTAACGATCCCGTTGCAAACCCTACTTCCAGATGCGCCGCGCGAAGGCATTGTGATCAATATTGCGGAACTGCGTCTCTATTACTACCCGCCGGGTAAAAATTCGGTAACCGTGTATCCCATCGGCATTGGTCAGTTGGGTGGTGACACGCTGACACCGACAATGGTGACCACCGTTTCTGACAAGCGTGCAAACCCAACCTGGACGCCAACGGCAAACATTCGCGCGCGGTATAAGGCACAGGGAATTGAGTTGCCTGCGGTAGTTCCGGCTGGACCGGATAACCCAATGGGCCATCATGCGATTCGTCTGGCGGCCTATGGCGGTGTTTATTTGCTTCACGGTACGAACGCCGATTTCGGCATTGGCATGCGGGTAAGTTCTGGCTGTATTCGTCTGCGGGATGACGATATCAAAACACTCTTTAGCCAGGTCACCCCAGGTACCAAAGTGAATATCATCAACACCCCGATTAAAGTCTCTGCCGAACCAAACGGTGCGCGTCTGGTTGAAGTACATCAACCGCTGTCAGAGAAGATTGATGACGATCCGCAGCTGCTGCCAATTACACTGAATAGCGCAATGCAATCATTTAAAGATGCAGCGCAAACTGACGCTGAAGTGATGCAGCATGTGATGGATGTCCGTTCCGGGATGCCGGTGGATGTCCGCCGTCATCAAGTGAGCCCACAAACTTTGTAAATCCTGGATAAAAAAATCCCCGCGACACGGCATGTCGCGGGGAAAAAAATCAGCAGTAGCAGGCATTAATGAGGGTTAATGCTTATTTATAAATTACTGCTGTTCCATGGAGGGTATTCGGACCGGTTACAGAAGTAATACGGAAAGATTTTGCGCCCATCTCATCCGCTTTTTGCGCCAGCTGCTCTTCCAGCGATCCCAGATTTGTCCCCGCGTTAGCACTGATAGTACCGACTTTTTGTTGGCCTTCTGGCGTTGACTGAACTTCGACAGCCGCAAAGCTGGCAAATGACATTGAGCTTAAAATCGCCGCAGCGATGAGGGTTTTTACGTTTTTCATAATAGTGGCCTTATGCAGATGAATGACGTCGCAAGCAATTACTTAACGATCGATAACTAAATGATAGATGTGATCTGGATCACATACAAGATATTTTTTATAACAATCATTAATTAATTTAAAAATCTTTAAATTTCAGTTAAATAGAAAGCAATTATTTTTATGGTTTGTGGACTGGTGAACGGAGGTGATTATTTTTATAATAACCTTTCATTCACAGTCACCAGGTACAACGGCATCATGGCAACTGACTCAACACAATGTGTAAAAAAAAGCCGTGGCCGCCCAAAAGTGTTCGACAGGGATGCCGCGCTTGATAAGGCCATGAAATTGTTCTGGCAGCACGGTTATGAAGCGACTTCTCTTGCGGACCTCGTCGAAGCGACCGGAGCCAAAGCGCCCACGCTATACGCGGAATTTACCAACAAAGAGGGGTTATTCCGCGCCGTACTCGACCGCTATATCGATCGTTTTGCCGCTAAGCATGAAGCACAGCTGTTTTGTGAAGAGAAAAGCGTGGAGTCTGCGCTGGCTGACTATTTTGCTGCCATCGCCAACTGCTTTACCAGCAAAGACACCCCGGCTGGCTGCTTTATGATCAATAACTGCACCACCCTCTCCCCGGATTCCGGAGATATCGCCAATACGCTGAAATCACGCCATGCGATGCAAGAGCGCACTTTGCAGCAGTTTTTATGTCAACGACAAGCGCGCGGGGAAATCCCGACCCACTGTGATGTGACGCATCTGGCTGAATTCCTTAATTGTATTATTCAGGGGATGTCGATCAGCGCACGCGAAGGTGCATCGCTGGAAAAACTGATGCAGATTGCCCGAACGACTTTGCGTTTATGGCCCGAACTGGTGAAATAAGGCGCAAAAAAAAGCCCCTCAGCCTGAGCGAATGGGGGGCTAAATTGCAGAATACAGCCTTGTTATACTTTGTTATTCAAAATCAGTTGCCCGTTGCCATCTAACGGGATCTGCGTACCCGGATCGCGGTCCATGCGGATTTTGCCCTGCTGATCGCCAATCTTATAGGTCACATCATAACCGAGCATTTTTTCTGACTTGTCATACACCGTTTTACAACGCTGTTGCGTAGTCGTGTAAGTATCGCTTTCCTGGAGAGAGCCCTGGATCTGGTTACCGGCATAGCCACCTCCCAGCGCCCCCACAACAGTGGCGACATCTTTACCGCGACCACCGCCAAACTGATGCCCTATCACGCCGCCAGCAACAGCGCCGAGCACCGACCCGGTAATGCGATTTTCATCCTGCACCGGTCGACGATGGGTCACTGTGACGTTGCGACACTCCTGACGCGGTGTTTTAACCGTTTCCTTGATTGGGGTTGCAGAAACAACCTGAGCGTATTGCGGGCCACGTTCAAACACGTTCAGACTGGCCACTGCCGCTACACCCAACGCAGCTGCGACACCAATCCCCATACCCGCCAACATTGATTTATTCACGGGAACACCTCCTTCTTTGCTGTTATGCCAATCATGCAAGTGAAGGAGAAAAGCAGCTATCAGACAGAAGATGAAAAGCGCGGGAATGGCTGGAAATACTTAGGGATTCGGAGGAGTCTGAAGGAATGCCTGATGCGACGCTTAACGCGTCATATCAGGCCTACCGCTCGTACCATTTGTCCAGGGCGGATAAGGCGTTTACGCCACATCCGCCAGTGTACGTCGATTAATGCAACTTCAAACGCGGACGAATAACGCGGTTGATACTACCCACCAGCATCATTAATCCAGTTTTAAAGTAACCATGTAGCGCAATCTGATGCATTCGGTACAGCGAAATATATACAAAGCGCGCGATACGTCCTTCAATCATCATTGAGCCGCGAGTCAGGTTACCCATCAGGCTACCAACGGTGGAGAAATTCGACAACGATACCAGCGAACCGTGATCTTTATACTGATAATTTTTCAGCGGCTTGCCGTTCATCTGCGCCAGAATGTTGTTCATTGCGCAGGTCGCCATTTGGTGTGCGGCCTGAGCACGCGGCGGAACAAAGCCCCCTTCCGGACGTGGGCATGACGCACAGTCGCCAATAGCGTAAATGTCGGGATCGCGTGTGGTTTGCAGCGTCGGTTCCACTACCAGCTGGTTGATACGGTTGGTTTCGAGACCACCAATATCTTTCAGGAAGTCTGGCGCTTTGATCCCGGCTGCCCACACCATCAGATCAGCCTCAATATATTCGCCATCTTTAGTGTGCAGGCCGCCTTCATCAGCACTGGTGACCATGGTTTGCGTCAGCACGCGAACGCCAAGTTTCGTTAACTCATTGTGGGCCGCAGCAGAAATACGTGGCGGCAACGCAGGCAAAATACGTTCGCCCGCTTCTACCAGCGTTACGTTCAGGGCTTCGTTGGTCAGACCTTTATAACCGTAGCTGTGCAGTTGCTTGACCGCGTTGTGCAATTCTGCGGAGAGTTCTACACCCGTCGCGCCGCCGCCGACAATCGCAATGTTCACTTTACCATTCGCGCCCAGGTTGGCGGAGTATTTCAGGAACAGATTCAGCATCTCCTGGTGGAAACGACGCGCCTGATGCGGGTTATCGAGGAAAATGCAGTTCTCTTTGACTCCTGGCGTATTGAAATCGTTAGAGGTGCTGCCCAACGCCATTACCAGGGTGTCATAGGCGATTTTACGTTCCGGAACCAGCAGTTCTCCTTTCTCGTCGCGCAGTTCTGCAATAGTGATTGTTTTCGCTTCACGATCAATATCAATGACGGAACCCAGCTGGAACTGGAAACCATGATTGCGCGCATGGGCCAGATAGCTCAACGCATCGACGCCTTCATCAAGCGAGCCAGTCGCCACTTCGTGCAACAGCGGTTTCCACAAGTGGCTGTGGTTACGATCGACCAGCGTAATTTTGGCTTTTTTCTTGCGTCCCAGCTTATGTCCCAGCTGTGTCGCCATTTCCAGCCCACCAGCACCGCCGCCGACAATCACAATTTTTTTCAATGGCGTAGTCAACGTGACCCCCTTAAATTTATTAACCAATTGTTAACTAATAGTTATTAACATAGCTCTTAATTAACAACAGGTTACAGCAATGAAAATGTTCTTCGTTATTGAGAATAACATGAATGGTGCATTGGTCATACCAAAATTGATGTTAATCAAGTTTTATTGCTGAAAAGATAGGCTGATTTACCGGCTGAGATCAAAAAATACAGCTTATTGTTTATTATTTAAACGAATTCAGGAGGGTGAGACGTATATGGAGGGCGTTTGGTAGGCCTGATAAGACGCGAGCGGCGTCGCATCAGGCACATTGCCAGTGTCGGATGCGGCGTGAACGCCTTATCCGACCTACAGAATTTACAGAATCTGGAACGCATCAGGTATCAGCAAGGTTACCTGATGCGACGAGGGCATTTAACCGAGGGTTTTGAACGCTTTAATGCGCTGCAAATGCGGGGAGATATTCTTGAATTTGTGCGTCTGCTCTTCGTCCCAGACAATCTCGTAATAATGATGCAACTCTTCAGATGTCCGCTGGCTGTTAAGCGCTTCATCGTTACGCGACAAAATCACCAGACAACGATCGCGATTCTTCTCGCGGAAGTTGGTCACACACTTAGTGGCAATATCGGCATACTCTTCCGGGCGATCAATCTTGCCTTCCATGTTCTCATAAGGGAACAAATTAGGGTTGAAGATCACCTGGCGGATATCGCAAAGAAAACCAATCCGTTCCGCCCAGTATCCGCCCAGACCAACGCCGCAAATCAGCGGACGCTCGTCGACGTTCAGTTGCAACATTTTGTCCACTTCTTTGAGCAGATGCTGCATATCATGTTTCGGATGCCGCGTACTGTAGCTTATCAAGCGTACATCCGGGTCAATAAACTGCAATTGTAAGACTTTCTCGTGGTTACCCGGACTGTTAGAGTCAAAACCGTGTAAATAGATAATCATCGCTTCCTCACATAAGCCAGGGTTAGTGACCTGCTTTCTCTTCCTGCCAGCGTTCATATAACTGATTCAGACGGGCGCTGATCTCTTTCCAGCGAGCCGAGTCCATCAGTTCCTGTCGCGAAAATGAACCTTTATGATACAAACGTGTAACACGTTCTGCCTTGATCGGTGACAGATTATCTAACACGCTGACGGCCCCTTTACGATTATTGCAGACCAGGATCATATCGCAACCCGCATCCAGTGATGCCTGCCCGCGTTCGGCATAACTGCCCATAATCGCGGCACCTTCCATCGATAAATCGTCGGAGAAAATCACGCCGTCAAAACCCAGTTCCTGGCGTAAAACGGTTTTCAGCCAGTGGGGAGAACCGCTCGCAGGACGCGGATCGACATCACTGTAGATCACATGCGCAGGCATAATGGCGTCGAGTTTATTTTCACGGATTAATGCGCTGAATACCGACATATCCTTGGCACGAATTTCCGCTTGTGGACGAGGGTCACGCGGCGTCTCTTTGTGTGAGTCTGCCGTTACCGCACCATGCCCAGGGAAGTGTTTACCGGTGGTTTTCATTCCGGCTTCATGCATGCCATCAATAAAGCGGCTGGCCATTGCCAGGGCTTTTTCGGGATCGGCATGATAAGAACGCTCGCCAATCGCCGCGCTTGTGTGCCCGACGTCCAGCACTGGCGCAAAGCTGATATCAATATCCATAGCAATCATTTCGCAGGCCATGAGCCAACCGGCCTCTTGCGCCAGTTTTCCACCTTCTTCCATTCCCAACAGCGCAGCGAATGACTGTGCCGCTGGCAAGCGGGTAAAACCTTCACGAAAACGCTGCACACGCCCACCTTCCTGATCCACCGCCACCACCAGATGATTGCGCGAAGCTGCACGGATCTGGCGCACCAGTTCGCGTAACTGGGCAGGATCGTGATAGTTACGCGTAAAGAGAATCAGCCCTCCTACCAGCGGATGCGCCAGTATTTCACGCTCTTCCGCGTCCAGTTCGTAACCTTCGACATCCAACATTACTGGACCCACACTGCTCTCCTTATTGTTTTATTGATAGCTGCCGCCAGGTGTCATCGGCAAGCCTGATAAATTGTTGATCGCCGGTTTGTCGCCAGCGGTACTCAAACCACCCAGCTTTGAGCATCAGCAGCCAGGGAAACCATCGCCTGACCTGATGCCATAATTGCGCCGGATTAATCTTCGCGCGCGCGGCATAGTCATTAACCAATCGCCGATGCTGGTCAGTATTTTCCACCCACACCGCCGCCAGTTCCAGCGCGATATCACCATCTCCGGCATACTCCCAGTCGATAAGTTTTAATCCTGACGCGCTATGCACTAAATTTCCGGCGTGGATATCCATATGCAATGGACACAAGCGTAAAGGCTGTGGTTCCCGCGCTTTGCGCAGACGTTTTAACATTCGCAGCCAACCCGCTGTCCGCCGCACCGGATCGCTTTGCTGCCAGTACAGTTCCAGTAACGGCAGCAGCGTTATTCGCCAGCCAAAACGCGGCTGTTGATGTAGATAATACAGCAAGCCTGCCAGTTCGTTGGTATCCGGCAAATGCGTTTTTACCTCGCCGGGCAGATAGTCGACCACCATCCAGTCACGGAGATATAAATGCGGCTTCGGTGCAATGCATGCGGGTAGTTGTGATAAAGCCCGATACTGGCGCAAGAACGCGAACCGCGGCGCATCAAGATCGTGCGGCTGACGCACAACAAAACGCTGGCCCTGATGTTCAATGAGAAAACTCCCGCCGCTAAGCCCACTATTAAACGTCGTGACGGGATGAAATTGCGGGAAAAAGCGCGACAGCAATTCGTCGCGCGTGATGGGATTATTGCTGCGAAACGGCACCTTTACCTGACCAGATAATTTCGCCCGTCTGCACCAGCATTAGCTGCATTTGTAGGGTCGGAGCGTTAACGTTGCCAGAGGCGCTGGAGTACAGCACGTAATGAGCACCGACGTTGCGGGCAATGCCTATGGCTTTACTACGGGTACCTAAACTGTCCTGCGGCGACAAACCTAACTGTTGCTTCGCCATCGACAGCTGCTGGGCGGAAACCAGGGTAAATTTACCGTTATTAGCCAGCGCATTTCGCAGCGTTTCGGTCGCTTCTGCGGCATTCAGCGAACCGTTAGTACGGTTGTTAACGCTATCAACCAGAAGGACGCTACCCGCAGTCACCCCGTCAGCCCCAAGCATCTTACTGACCATCGGCTGCATTGCGCCATTCCAGTCATAATGGCGAATATGCGGTGCAGGCGGTGCAGTTTGATCTTCGTGCTCAATTGGCCCTGGCTGCTGCGGGATCGTCGGCACCGAGGGCACTGTGGGGACAGGCTGTTGTGGCTCGGCTGGTTGTTCCGGCGCTGGTTTCACTTCTTCTACCGGTGCAGGTTCACGTTGCCCCACACACCCGGCGAGAAACATCGCCAGCGCGGCAATCAAAGCGTAGCGACTCATTTTTATCATCAAGATTCACCCCTTACAAATATAGATAAAGTCTGACTTTGTGCGCCCCCAGAAAATTGGCGCTGCCGTATAGCGTTACCGCCGAATGTGCGGGAATGGTAACGCTGCGTGGCGTTTCCAGAGGATGCATCTCAAGTCCTCTGGCGTCATACCAGTAAAAACGATAATGAACGGTAACGGGTTCTTGCCTTTCGTTATAAAGCGTTGAGGATGCTGAAGGTTGAATATCAGACGTCGAAAGGACGGGCTTTTCTGCACTGATGCCCGCAGCCAATAAAGATGACTCCATCACCAGCGATTGCTCATCATTCACCGGAATTTCCGGATGTGAACGACAGCCCACCAGCACTAACAACGCCAGAGACACCAGCCCAAAGCATCCTTTTCTCATCGTTACAGACCTTTATGCGCCAGCATTGGTCCCAGCGGACGGCCACCCAACAAGTGCATATGGATGTGATACACCTCTTGTCCGCCATGGCGATTGGTGTTCATGATCAGACGATAGCCATCTTCGGCAATACCTTCTTGCTCAGCAATTTTTGCCGCTACGGTGATCATGCGTCCCAGCGCCTGCTCATGCTCAGCAGACACGTCGTTCACAGTCGGAATGAGGATATTTGGAATGATCAGAATATGCGTTGGCGCTTGCGGCGAAATATCGCGAAACGCCGTTACCAGATCATCCTGGTAGACGATATCGGAGGGGATCTCACGACGAATAATTTTGCTGAATATAGTTTCTTCTGCCACGACATTTTCCTTTTTCAAATAGCCATGCGTTGCGCCATGCTACGCCGCGCCATACTGCGAGTATAGAGTATGGTCGAGTTAAACCTGCTCTTTCAACCTTAACTCACGATTTCTTAAGCAAAAAATCGTTTTACTGCCGTATATATCGTCATTATTCCCATTTCTGCCTGCGAATTCGCTGAAAAGACATTCTCTGTTTGGTTTACACGCCAAATATGAATGCGTATATTTCTCATTTGCATTTACATGCAAAATTATTCGCACACTATATATAACCGCTCATCATCCTCCTCCGGCATGAGCCTGACGACAACATAAACCAAGAGATTTCAAATGCTTTCAACACAATTTAACAGGGATAATCAACATCAAACCACCTCCAAACCGTCACTACTTGCCGGTTGCATAGCACTGGCACTCTTACCTTCCGCCGCTTTTGCTGCACCAGCCACTGAAGAAACGGTGATTGTTGAGGGTTCCGCCACTACTCCAGTTGATGACGAAAATGATTACAGCGTAACGTCTACCTCTGCGGGTACCAAAATGCAGATGACTCAACGTGATATTCCTCAGTCGGTCACTATTGTTAGTCAGCAGCGGATGGAAGATCAGCAGTTACAAACGCTGGGCGAAGTGATGGAAAACACGCTGGGGATCAGCAAAAGTCAGGCGGATTCCGATCGTGCTCTTTATTATTCCCGCGGATTCCAGATCGATAACTATATGGTTGATGGTATCCCCACCTATTTTGAATCGCGCTGGAATCTGGGCGACGCACTTTCTGATATGGCACTGTTTGAACGCGTAGAAGTAGTGCGTGGCGCGACAGGACTCATGACCGGGACGGGGAATCCATCTGCGGCAATTAATATGGTTCGAAAACACGCGACCAGTCGTGAATTTAAAGGCGATGTCTCGGCGGAATACGGTAGCTGGAACAAAGAACGGTATGTGGCGGATTTACAAAGCCCACTCACCGAAGATGGTAAAATCCGCGCGCGAATTGTCGGCGGCTACCAGAATAACGACTCATGGATGGACCGCTACAACAGTGAAAAGACCTTCTTCTCCGGCATTGTTGATGCTGATTTAGGCGATCTTACGACGCTTTCAGCCGGTTACGAATATCAGCGCATTGATGTTAATAGCCCAACGTGGGGCGGTTTACCGCGCTGGAATACTGATGGCAGCAGCAACAGTTACGATCGCGCACGCAGTACCGCACCTGACTGGGCGTACAACGATAAAGAGATCAACAAGGTCTTTATGACCCTGAAGCAGCGGTTTGCTGATACCTGGCAAGCGACACTGAATGCCACCCACTCCGAAGTCGAATTTGACAGCAAAATGATGTATGTCGATGCCTATGTAAACAAAGCGGATGGTATGCTGGTTGGGCCATACAGTAATTATGGACCTGGCTTTGATTATGTCGGCGGCACCGGTTGGAACAGCGGCAAACGTAAAGTTGATGCGCTGGATTTGTTCGCTGACGGTAGTTATGAATTGTTTGGTCGTCAGCACAATCTCATGTTTGGTGGCAGTTACAGCAAACAAAACAATCGTTACTTCAGTTCATGGGCCAACATCTTCCCGGATGAAATTGGCAGTTTCTACAACTTTAATGGCAATTTCCCACAAACCGACTGGTCACCACAGAATCTGGCGCAGGACGATACCACACATATGAAATCGTTATATGCTGCCACTCGTGTCACCCTTGCCGATCCGCTGCATCTGATCCTCGGCGCACGTTATACCAACTGGCGGGTTGATACGCTGACTTACAGCATGGAGAAAAACCACACCACGCCTTATGCTGGTCTGGTGTTTGACATTAATGACAACTGGTCGACCTACGCCAGCTATACCTCTATTTTCCAGCCGCAAAATGATCGTGACAGTTCAGGCAAATATCTGGCTCCAATCACCGGTAACAACTACGAGCTGGGTCTGAAATCGGACTGGATGAATAGCCGTCTGACCACCACGTTAGCCATCTTCCGTATTGAGCAGGATAATGTCGCTCAGTCCACCGGTACACCTATCCCCGGCAGCAACGGCGAAACCGCCTATAAAGCGGTGGATGGGACAGTCAGTAAAGGTGTGGAATTTGAACTCAACGGCGCAATTACCGACAACTGGCAGCTGACGTTTGGCGCAACGCGCTATATTGCAGAAGATAACGAAGGAAACGCCGTTAATCCTAATCTGCCACGCACCACGGTTAAAATGTTCACCAGCTATCGGTTGCCTGTCATGCCAGAGTTGACGGTCGGCGGTGGTGTTAACTGGCAAAATCGCGTGTATACCGACACCGTGACACCGTATGGCACCTTCCGCGCCGAGCAAGGTAGCTACGCGCTGGTGGATCTCTTCACCCGCTACCAGGTGACGAAAAACTTCTCGTTACAGGGGAACGTCAATAACCTGTTCGACAAAACCTACGATACCAACGTGGAAGGTTCTATAGTCTACGGCGCACCGCGTAATTTCAGCATTACCGGCACGTATCAATTCTGAATAACACCTGTAAAAAAGGCAGCCATCTGGCTGCCTTAGTCTCCCCAACGTCTTACGGATTAGTGGTTACGGATGTACTCATCCATCTCGGTTTTCAGGTTATCGGATTTAGTACCGAAAATCGCCTGAACACCAGAACCAGCAACCACTACGCCCGCTGCGCCCAGTTTCTTCAGGCCAGCCTGATCCACTTTAGACACATCAGCAACGCTGACGCGCAGACGGGTAATACATGCGTCGAGGTTAGTGATGTTTTCTTTACCACCAAACGCAGCAACCAGAGCCGGTGCCATTTCGCTGGTACCTGTCGCTTTTGCATCTTCAGTCGCATCTTCACGACCCGGCGTTTTCAGATCCAGTGCTTTAATCAGCACGCGGAAGATGGTGTAGTAAACAATTGCATAACCGATACCGACGATCGGGAACAGCCACAGTTTGCTGCTGTTACCAGACAGAACGATGAAGTCGATCAGACCGTGCGAGAACGACGTACCGTCACGCATCCCCAGAAGAATACAGATTGGGAATGCCAGGCCTGCCAGAATCGCGTGGATGATGTACAGGATCGGCGCAACGAACATGAAGGAGAACTCGATCGGCTCGGTGATACCGGTCAGGAACGAGGTCAGCGCCGCGGAGATCATGATACCGCCCACTTTCGCGCGGTTTTCCGGTTTAGCAGAGTGCCAGATAGCAATTGCGGCAGCTGGCAGACCGTACATTTTGAACAGGAAGCCGCCAGACAGTTTACCCGCAGTCGGGTCACCCGCCATATAACGCGGAATGTCGCCGTGGAAAACCTGACCTGCAGCGTTGGTGTATTCACCAATCTGCATCTGGAAAGGTACGTTCCAGATGTGGTGCAGACCAAACGGTACCAGGCAACGTTCGATGAAACCGTAAATGCCAAACGCAACTACCGGGTTCTGGTAAGCAGCCCACTGAGAGAAGGTCTGGATTGCAGAACCAATAGGCGGCCAAATGAAGGACAGCACAACGCCAGTAAAGATGGCAGCCAGGCCTGAAATGATCGGCACAAAGCGTTTACCGGCAAAGAAGCCAAGATACTCAGGCAGCTTAATACGGTAGAAACGGTTAAACATGTACGCTGCGATCGCACCGGAGATGATCCCCCCGAGTACGCCAGTATCCGCCAGGTGTTTAGCGGCGATTTCTTCAGCAGGTAAATGCAGTACCAGTGGCGCAACCACGGCCATGGTTTTAACCATGATGCCATAGGCAACAACTGCGGCCAGCGCGGATACGCCATCGTTATTGGTAAAGCCGAGGGCGACACCGATCGCAAAAATCAGTGGCATGTTTGCAAAGACGGAACCGCCTGCTTCTGCCATAACATGCGATACAACGGCGGGCAGCCAGCTGAAATTCGCGGAACCGACGCCCAGCAGAATACCTGCGATAGGCAGTACGGATACCGGCAGCATCAGCGATTTACCGACCTTTTGCAGGTTAGCAAATGCATTCTTAAACATAATTGAGAGTGCTCCTGAGTATGGGTGCTTTTTTACGTTCTCACGCGTGGCAAGGGGGGAGAGCCTCGCCGTGTACAGGGCATCTAAGCGCCCTTTATTTATTACACAGAGTAAAATAATTCAGTGCCGATTTGTTTGACGGCTATCACGTTTCAACTTCAGATCATTGGAGAAGTTGCACATTTTGACAAAACATATGTCACAATATTTCAAACGTGGTTATTCACCGCCCAATTTTCGGCGGTGAACTTTACTCGTTTTAGCCATTAATTACGAGCTTTAAAAAAACTCATTCAACGGATGGATTGAAGGCGGGAAGCGTCGATGTGAAACAGACGGGCGAAGTTATCGGTGGTTACCTGCGCCAGTTCTTCAACGGCAACACCTTTCAACACAGCCATGTATTCTGCAACGTCACGAACCATCGCAGGTTGATTCTCTTTTCCTCGATGCGGAACCGGTGCAAGGTAAGGTGAGTCAGTTTCTACCAGTAACCGATCGAGGGGGACATAACGCGCGGCATCGCGCAGTTGCTCCGCATTACGGAAGGTCACAATGCCGGAAAAGGAGATGTAAAATCCGAGATCCAGTAATTTACCCGCCGTTTCTCTGTCCTCTGTAAAACAGTGTAGTACGCCACCGCAATCCGTCACTTTTTCTTCGCGCAGAATTGCCAGCGTATCGGCGCGGGCGTCACGGGTGTGGACGATTACCGGCTTGTTCAGTTCACGACCAATCTGGATATGATGGATGAAGGACTCTTGCTGCCGTACTTTAGTTTCCGGCGTGTAATAATAATCCAACCCGGTTTCACCCAGCGCAACAACGCCCTCTTCTGCCGCCAGACGGCGTAAATCTTCTACATCGTAGGGATCATTCTGGTTGAGTGGATGCACGCCACAAGAAAATACGACGTTGTCACGTTCGCCTACCAGATCCCGCATGTGTAAATAACCCGGTAATGTTGTGGCGACTGCCAGACAAAATTTCACATCGCGTGCGGCGGCTTTCGCCAGAACGTCATCCACGTCCTTATGCAAAGATTCATAATCCAGACCATCGAGATGGCAGTGTGAGTCGACTAAAAACATGATGTCTCTCTTAAAGATGAGGAACCGGTAGCACAACGCCCGGTTGCAGGTAATGCTCAATACGCAGTAAAAGATCGGTGATGAGAAGCTCGCGGTTAATACCTGTGACAGACATTAACTGTTCACGAATGTGGCAAACATCCCCCAGTATAGCCTGCAGACGCGAGGGAGAAAGATGGTTTGCCAGTTCGACGACCAGGCCCGGCACATCAACATTGGTAACCTGCGCAGCGCCATGATGGCGTTTTAGCGCATCCATCAGCAACGTTGCCAACCAGTGTAAACGCGCCGGAGCTTGTTCATGATTAAGGGCCGCTAGCAGCGAATACCAGTCGCCCGATTGCACGCTATATGCCAGCGCCTGACACAATGTTTCACGAGCCTGCCAGATATCTCCCTGAAACAACGCCAGTGCCGCACCAAGCGAACCGGCGCTTAAGCGCAATGCGGCAAGTAGTGCATCCTGTGACATTGTCACTTCGCGTGAAAGCCAGGTCACGGCGTACTGTTCCGGCGGCGGCGCAAGGTAATGTAACCGACAACGACTACGTAATGTTGCCAGTAAACGTTCAGGCTCGCGGGTAGCAAGGAAAAACCAGGTTTCTGCTGGCGGCTCTTCAAGCGTTTTCAGCAATGCGTTAGCCGCGGCGTCAGTCAGTAAGGCAGCATCGGTTACCCAGACAACTTTCGCACCACCTAAGCGTGCGTGCTCATTTAACTTTTCGGTGACTTCACGTACCGCATCAATGCCCAGCGCATTTTTCCCTTTTTCGGGAGCCAGGGTGTAATAATCGGGATGCGTGCCAGCCTGCATCAACTGACATCCACGACAGTGACCGCAACTTTTGTGGCCCTGCGGTTGTTGGCAGAGTAAATAACGGCTCAGGGCGTAGATTAAAGCATCCTCGCCCATACCCGGTAACGCCTGAATGAGTAGCGCATGGTGACCTCTTCCGGCCTGATAGCTGGCTACCAGTTTTTCGAAATCAGGTCGTAACCATGGATACCATCTCATGCGTCCAACTCCTTCACCCAATTGGTCACGGTAGTGCGGATTGCATCCATCACGGACTCCAGCGGCTGGGTGGCATCAATGGTATGAATGCTTTTATCTTGTGCTGCCAGTTCCAGATAGCGGGCGCGGGTGCGATTAAAGAAATCGAAAGACTCTTGCTCAATACGATCCAGCTCGCCGCGCGCACGCGCGCGTTTTAAGCCAACTTCCGGGGTAACATCGAGATAGAGCGTTAAGTCGGGGCGAAAATCCCCGAGAACAGCATCACGCAATGTTGCCAGCATATGTTGGTCAATACCACGTCCGCCGCCCTGATACGCCTGAGTGGAGAGATCGTGGCGATCGCCAATCACCCAGGTGCCGTTAGTCAGCGCAGGTTTGATGACCGTTTCTACCAGTTGAACGCGCGCGGCATAAAACATCAGAACTTCGGCTTTATCGGTAATGACTTCATCGCCTACCGATTTGATATCCAGCACCAGGCTTCTTAACTTTTCGGCAAGTTGCGTACCGCCAGGTTCCCGAGTGAAAACCATGTCGCGGATACCCAGTTGCTCGAGCGTCTCAACCACCACGTTACGCGCGGTAGTTTTGCCTGCGCCTTCCAGCCCCTCAATGACGATATACTTACTGCGCATTTTTTTCCTTAAGCACTTTCAGATAATCCTGCACAGACTTGTTATGACTGGCAAGATTGGTATTAAACGTGTGACCACCTTTACCATCGGCCACAAAATAGAGATAAGGCGTTTTTGCCGGATGCGCAGCAGCCTTCAGCGAATCCGCCCCCGGCGTCGCTATCGCACCTGGCGGCAAACCGGTAATGGTATAGGTGTTATACGCTGTCGGCGTTTCCAGGTCTGCACGAGAAAGTTTGCCATTATAACGCTCTCCCATCCCGTAAATCACGGTCGGGTCGGTCTGCAGGCGCATACCAATGCGTAAACGGTTGATAAATACCGAGGCAACCTGATCGCGTTCGCTGGAAACGGCGGTTTCTTTTTCGATAATTGATGCCATCGTCACCAACTGGTTTTTATCTTTATAAGGCAGACCGTCCGCACGCCCTTCCCAGGCGCTATCGACCGCTTTCACCATTTTCTTGTGTGCACGCTTGAGTAACGCGACATCTGTGGTATTAGCGGTATACATCCAGGTGTCTGGCCAGAACCAACCTTCAATCCACTCCGGGTTTTCCAGTTCAAGTGCCTGCGCCACGGTAGCGTACTTATCATCGCTTAGCGTGTGCTTAATATACGGAGCCTCACGCAATTGTTTGAGGTAATCGCTCAGACGCATCCCTTCTACCAGTCGCAGAGGGAACTGTGCTTCTTTACCGCTTTCCAGCAATTTCAGCATCTCGCGCACGGTCATCTGCGGTGTAAAGCGGTAAGTCCCGGCTTTAAAGTGAGAAAGATCCGGTTCGATACGCAGCAGCCATTGAAAAACCCGTGGGCGATTGATGATCTTATCGGCGTAAAGCTGTTCACCGAGCGCCAGACGTCCGGTCCCTGGCTTCAGGGTAAATATCGTCTCTTCTTTGATAAGCAATTTGCTGTCGGCAAGATGGCGAACCTTCCCGACGCCCACACCAGCGGCGATACCCAGTACCACCAGCAATAACAAGATAATCAATAACACTTTTTTCATGACTAATTCGGGCGCTCACAAAGTGGGGCTAAATATTCATATAACGTTGCTGACGAAAAGGAGACATCGCCACAGGCACGTACGGGCATCACTGGCATTAACGCATTACAAATAACCATCTCATCTGCCTGCAACGCCTCTTCCAGAGTGGCTTGCACTTCGACAAGCTGATAAGAGGATTGTGCCAGTAAACGGATACAGAATTGTCGCATAATGCCGTTAACACCTGCCTGCTCCAGTCGCGGCGTATAAACTACATTGCCCTTCCGCCAGAACAAATTAGCCGCACAGCATTCCGTAACCCACCCTTCGCTGTCAAGGACCAGCGCCTCATCAGCGTTTGTCTGCTCAAGATGAGAGCGGATCAATACTTGTTCAAGCCGATTAAGATGTTTAATACCTGCAAGATGAGGATTGCGCCCCAGCCGCACCGGGCTTAGCGCCAACATCATCCCATCGTTACGCAAACGATCGTAATGTGCAGGATAAGCCGTAACAGAGAGAATCCGCGTTGCCGGTCCGCTGTTCAATGTGCTGTACCCTCGCCCGCCACTACCGCGACTGATCACGACCTTCAGCACACCATTCTGCTGTTCTGCTGCCAGCGTTTTCATCTCTTGTTCAAGCTGAGGCCAGAAGTCACAGGAAATCATCAACTGCTGGCAAGCATCCTGTAGTCGCTGGATATGTGCCGATAACAAACTGACTTTACCGTCGATAACTCTGGCGGTGGTGAAACAACCATCGCCAAACTGCGTAGCCCGATCGCTTGCTGCCAGCGATTCCTGTTTATGACCGTTAATTAAGAACATACCAACTCCTTACCAGAGAATTGTTAGTGTGGCAGCATGTTCACTACGGAACAAGTCGGAATAAAAGCTAAGAAAAAAGGCCCGCAAGCGGACCTTTTATAAGGGTGGGAAATGACAACTTAGATCTTTTTAAAGATCAAAGAACCATTAGTACCACCGAAGCCGAAGGAGTTACACAGCGTGTATTCCATTCCGCTAACCTGACGCGCTTCGTGCGGTACGAAATCCAGATCGCAACCTTCATCCGGATTATCCAGGTTGATGGTTGGCGGAACAGCCTGATCGCGCAGTGCCAGGATGGAGTAGATAGACTCTACTGCACCCGCCGCACCTAACAGGTGACCGGTCATAGATTTCGTGGAGCTCACCAACACACGGCTGGCAGCTTCACCGAAGATGCTTTTAACAGCCTGCGCTTCAGCTTTATCGCCAGCCGGTGTAGAAGTACCGTGCGCGTTAACGTAGCCAATCTGACTCGCTTCAATGCCTGCATCACGCAGAGCATTTGCCATTGCCAGAGCTGCGCCTGCGCCGTTTTCTGGCGGTGACGTCATATGGTAAGCATCGCTGCTCATACCAAAGCCAACGAGTTCAGCGTAAATTTTCGCCCCGCGTTTTTTCGCGTGTTCGTACTCTTCCAGTACCAGCATACCGGCACCATCGCCCAGTACGAAACCATCGCGCTCTTTATCCCACGGGCGGCTCGCCGCTTGCGGGTTATCATTGCGGGTAGATAATGCACGTGCCGCGCCAAAACCACCAACGCCCAGCGGCGTACTGGCTTTCTCTGCGCCACCTGCAACCATCACGTCAGCATCGCCATACGCGATAATACGCGCAGCATGACCGATGTTGTGCACGCCAGAAGTACAGGCGGTCGCGATAGAGATGCTTGGGCCACGCAGGCCATACATGATAGTCAGATGACCTGCCACCATGTTCACAATCGTTGACGGAACGAAGAATGGGCTGATCTTACGTGGGCCACCATTCATCAGAGATGTGTGGTTTTCTTCAATCAGTCCGAGGCCGCCAATCCCGGAGCCAATTGCGGCACCAATACGGGTTGCGTTCTCTTCCGTTATTTCAAGGCCAGAATCCTGCATGGCCTGAACGCCAGCGACAATTCCATATTGAATGAAGGCATCCATCTTGCGCTGTTCTTTGCGCGAGATAATGTCCTCACAGTTAAAATCCTTTACTAAGCCAGCAAATTTCGTTGCATAGGCGCTAGTATCGAAATGGTCGATTAGGCTGATGCCACTCTGACCGGCAAGCAGAGCTTTCCAGGTAGACTCTACGGTATTGCCGACAGGAGACAACATGCCCAGTCCGGTCACAACTACACGACGCTTAGACACGTTTGTCCTCCAGGGAGGGAAAAAATGATTCTAGTGGGACAAAAAGATAAAACTCAGGCGGTCGAACGACCGCCTGGAGATGTTCACTTACGCCTGGTGGCCGTTGATGTAATCAATGGCAGCCTGAACGGTGGTGATTTTCTCAGCTTCTTCGTCCGGAATCTCAGTATCAAACTCTTCTTCCAGAGCCATTACCAGCTCAACGGTGTCAAGAGAATCCGCGCCCAGGTCTTCAACGAAAGAAGCATTGTTGGTAACTTCTTCCTGCTTAACGCCCAGCTGTTCGCCGATAATTTTCTTAACGCGTTCTTCGATAGTGCTCATACTCTTAAATTTCCTATCAAAACTCGCTTTCGCGATGGTTTTCGTAGTGTATAAAATGTTGAAAAATTTGCAACTAAATCCCGGCAGGTCTTACCACGATTTTACGTTATTTTGAGGCCTTACCCCCCAATAACGCAAATCATTTTGCACTAATTATTACTCATAACCACGCAGACTGCGCGCAACATGAGCATTTTGTGCAAATCGCGGTCAGACCATGTACATCCCGCCGTTCACATGCAAAGTTTCACCCGTGATGTAAGCTGCTTCGTCGGATGCCAGGAATGCAACCGCGTTGGCGATTTCCTGTGCACCGCCGAGGCGACCCGCAGGAACCTGCGCCAGGATACCCGCACGCTGGTCATCGCTCAGCGCACGTGTCATGTCCGTTTCAATAAAGCCCGGAGCAACAACGTTTACAGTAATACCGCGTGACGCAACTTCGCGCGCCAGTGATTTACTGAAGCCGATCAAGCCCGCTTTCGCCGCAGCGTAGTTGGCCTGACCGCCATTTCCCATGGTACCAACCACAGAACCGATAGTGATAATACGACCATGACGCTTTTTCATCATAGCGCGCATTACCGCTTTTGACAGACGGAAAACAGATGAAAGGTTAGTTTCGATAATATCGTTCCACTCTTCATCTTTCATTCGCATTAACAGGTTATCACGAGTGATACCGGCATTATTGACCAGGATATCCACTTCACCAAATTCTGCGCGAATTTTTTCCAGAACAGATTCGATAGATGCTGGATCGGTCACATTCAACATCAGACCTTTACCGTTAGCACCTAAATAATCGCTGATCGCCTGAGCGCCGTTTTCACTGGTCGCAGTGCCAATAACTTTCGCGCCACGGGCTGCGAGCGTTTCAGCAATTGCGCGGCCAATTCCGCGGCTTGCACCGGTTACCAGTGCGATTTTTCCTTCAAAATTCATGATTTTCCTCTTTTATAGCTCGAGCGCCGCTGCCATCGCTGAAGGTTCGTTCAGCGCCGAGGCGGTCAGGGTGTCGACAATGCGTTTCGTCAGGCCAGTAAGCACTTTGCCCGGGCCGACTTCATAAAGATGTTCTATGCCTTGCGCTGCCATGTATTCAACAGACTTCGTCCACTGAACCGGGTTATACAACTGACGTACCAGTGCGTCACGGATGGCATCACCATTGGTTTCGCATTTCACATCAACGTTATTCACAACAGGTACTGTTGGTGCGTTAAAGGTGATTTTTGCTAATTCTACTGCCAGTTTGTCGGCTGCCGGTTTCATCAGCGCACAGTGAGACGGTACGCTCACTGGCAACGGCAGCGCGCGTTTTGCGCCTGCAGCTTTACAGGCAGCGCCAGCACGCTCAACGGCTTCTTTATGTCCCGCAATTACCACCTGGCCTGGAGAGTTGAAGTTTACCGGAGAAACCACCTGACCTTCTGCAGCTTCTTCACACGCTTTCGCAATAGACGCATCATCCAGACCGATGATTGCCGCCATAGCGCCCGTTCCTTCCGGTACGGCTTCTTGCATGAACTTACCGCGCATCTCAACCAGACGCACCGCATCAGCGAAATCAATCACACCAGCGCAAACCAGCGCAGAGTATTCCCCGAGGCTGTGACCGGCCATCATCGCTGGTGCTTTACCGCCCTGCTGCTGCCATACGCGGTACAGCGCAACTGATGCAGTCAACAGCGCTGGCTGAGTTTGCCAGGTTTTATTAAGTTCTTCGGCTGGCCCCTGCTGAGTCAGCGCCCACAGGTCATAACCCAGCGCCGCAGAAGCTTCAGCAAACGTTTCTTCGACAATGGGATAGCTCGCCGCCATATCAGCCAGCATTCCAACGGTTTGAGAACCCTGTCCAGGGAACACAAATGCAAATTGCGTCATGTTTTAATCCTTATCCTAGAAACGAACCAGCGCGGAGCCCCAGGTGAATCCACCGCCAAAGGCTTCAAGCAGAACCAACTGCCCCGGCTTAATGCGCCCGTCACGTACAGCTTCATCCAGCGCGCACGGGACAGAGGCCGCAGAGGTATTACCGTGGCGATCCAGCGTCACCACGACATTGTCCATCGACATGCCGAGTTTTTTCGCCGTTGCACTGATAATACGCAGGTTAGCCTGATGCGGCACCAGCCAGTCCAGTTGAGAACGGTCAAGATTATTCGCCGCCAGCGTCTCATCAACGATGTGCGCCAGTTCCGTTACCGCAACCTTGAAGACTTCGTTGCCCGCCATCGTCAGATGAATTGAATTCTCTGGATTCACACGGTCAGCATTAGGTAGCGTCAGCAATTCACCATAGCTACCATCAGCGTGCAGATGGGTAGAGATGATTCCCGGCTCTTCAGAGGCAGCCAACACCGCAGCGCCCGCGCCATCGCCAAAAATAATAATAGTCCCGCGATCTGTTGGATCACAGGTGCGCGCCAGTACATCGGAACCGACGACCAGAGCATACTTCACCGCCCCAGATTTCACGTATTGATCGGCTACGCTTAACGCGTAGGTGAAACCTGCGCAGGCTGCTGCAACGTCAAATGCCGGGCAACCTTTAATACCCAACATGCTTTGAATCTGACATGCTGCGCTCGGGAAAGCGTGCGTAGCAGAAGTTGTTGCCACAACGATCAGGCCAATCTGGTCTTTCTCAATGCCCGCCATCTCAATTGCGCGTGTCGCCGCTTCAAAGCCCATGGTTGAAACGGTTTCGTTTGGCGCGGCAATGTGGCGTTCGCGGATACCGGTACGAGTGACAATCCACTCGTCAGAGGTGTCCACCATTTTTTCCAAATCGGCGTTTGTCCGCACTTGTTCGGGCAGATAGCTGCCAGTACCAATAATCTTCGTATACATGTACGCTCAGTCACTTTTCGGTTATATACCGTCACTTGCAAACTGCGAGTTCGCTGGCAGCGTCCTGCTACCGCAGAGTTCCGCTTTTGCCACCGTCCAGCAGCTCAAAACCAGCTGGGTATACAGATTCCAGGCGAGCGGCAATTCGCTGAGGAACTTGTCGCTGCACCGCCTGCACTGCCTGTTCAATCGCGACCGCAAAAGCTCGCTGATTGGCCGCACCATGACTTTTTATCACCGTGCCGCGCAATCCTAACAGACAGGCGCCGTTATACTGGTCGGGGTTGAGGTGACTGAATCGCCTCGTCAGGCTCTTTTGTAGCCAACGCTTTAATAACAGTAGCCACCACGACCGTTTTTTCCCTTCACCCTGAGATTTCAGCAGAGAAAGGAACATCCTGACAACACCTTCCATCGTCTTTAATGTGACATTTCCTGTAAAGCCGTCACAAACCAGCACATCTGTCTTGCCAGTTAACAACTCATTGGCTTCAAGATAGCCGATATAATTGATAGAAGGGATTGTTTTAAGCACTGCTGAGGCATCCCGAATACTGTCGAGACCCTTTACTTCTTCTTCACCAATATTGAGCAACGCCACGCGAGGATTGGGAATTTCCACCACCTCTTCAGCCAGAACTGAGCCCATAATGGCAAATTGCACCAACATTGTACTGTCACAATCGACGTTGGCCCCTAAATCGAGGACCACCGTTTTGCCCTTTTGCTGATGCGGTAATACCGTCACCAGCGCCGGACGCTCAATCCCCTCCAGGGGCTTGAGTAATAATTTTGCCAGCCCCATCAGCGCCCCGGTATTACCGGCACTGACACAGGCTTGCGCTCGACCTTCTTTCACCAGCTCAAGGGCCACGCGCATTGAACTACCACGACTGGCGCGGATAGCTTGCGAAGGCCGGGCATCACTGGCGATAACTGACTGCGCAGGAATAATCTGCAGACGCGAACGTTGTTCAAAGTCAGCTTTAGCAAGTAATGGCGTGATGGCGTCGGGATTGCCGACTAAAAGAAGAGTGAGTTGCGAATTAGAATTCAGTGCCTGCAATGCTGCAGGCACTGTCACGGAAGGGCCAAAATCCCCTCCCATGACATCTAACGCCAGGGTTAGACGTGTCAAGGTATCGTCGCCGCCCGGTTTGGTCTTTCCCCAGTTGCCTGGGGAAAATCCTCACTAAGCTTCATCACGCAGACGCGTGATTACTTAGCGATGACCTTGCGGCCGCGGTAGTAACCGTCGGCAGTGATGTGGTGACGCAGGTGTTTTTCACCAGAAGTTTTGTCTACAGACAGGCTGGTGACTGCGGTCAGCGCGTCATGGGAACGACGCATGCCACGTTTGGAACGGGTTGGTTTATTCTGTTGTACGGCCATGGACCTTACTCCTCAATTACGGTTTATCCCCGATCCAACGGGGAGCACCAATTACTTACGCTTTAAGCTGGCTAATACGGCAAATGGGTTTGGCTTTTGCGCTTCTTCAGGCAGTTCACCAAAGACCATGTCCGCTTCGGACACTTCACAGTGTTCAGAATCATGCACCGGAACTACCGGCAAGGCGAGGATGATTTCATCTTCAACCATTGCAAGCAGATCGATTTCACCGAATTCGTTAACCTCAATCGGTTCATACGCTTCCGGCAGTGCTTCAGCCTGTTCGTCTGAACGCACAGGACTAAAACAATACGTTGTGTAGACCTGATGAGTAAACGGCTTCCCGCAACGCTGACACTCGAGCGTTACCGTCACCTTCGCATCGCCGTTTAACACTGCGAGACGTTGGTTATCGATAGCGAACGACATGGAGCATTCCACATCACTGTCCACACTGACTACGGATTCGGCGACGCGCTCAACCTGATCAGGGGTATAGATACCCTGGTAATCAAGGCGTTTTTGAGCCGTACGAACCGGATCGAGAGTCAGGGGTAATTTTACCTTTTGCATAGGGCGCGCATATTAACTTTGTAACGTCATAGAGTCAAAGAAAAAGGCAGCCTGTGGTTGCCTTTTGCCAATAATTCGCACACATTGCGGGTTACTGCTTTATTTTCGTTCAGTGCTGATAACGAACATCAACCTGCAAAACGAAGCGCATAGTTTAAAATGGCTATCATCAATACGCTATATCTGATGGAAAAAAATATGCCTAAACTTATTTTAGCCTCCACCTCGCCCTGGCGCCGCGCTCTTCTGGAAAAACTGCAAATCTCTTTTGAATGTGCAGCACCCGAGGTCGACGAAACCCCACGCAGCGACGAATCACCGCGACAGTTGGTGCTTCGACTGGCACAAGAAAAAGCGCAATCTCTGGCGTCACGTTATCCGGATCATTTAATTATTGGTTCAGACCAGGTATGTGTTCTTGATGGCGAAATCACCGGTAAACCGTTAACGGAAGAAAATGCCCGTCTGCAATTACGCAAAGCCAGCGGCAATATCGTCACCTTCTATACTGGACTGGCGTTGTTTAATTCGGCGAATGGGCATCTGCAAACAGAAGTGGAGCCTTTTGACGTCCATTTCCGTCACCTGAGCGAGGCGGAGATTGATAATTACGTGCGTAAGGAGCATCCCCTGCACTGCGCGGGTAGCTTTAAGAGTGAAGGATTTGGCATTACGCTGTTTGAGCGTTTAGAAGGGCGTGACCCTAACACGCTGGTTGGTTTACCGCTAATCGCGCTGTGTCAGATGTTACGTCGGGAAGGGAAAAATCCGCTGATGGGATAGTTTTTTACGCCGGATGCAGGTATGTCGCATCCGGCAATCGGTGCTGGCGGCCTGATGCGGCGTAAACGCCTTATCAGGCCAACCGCCCATTATCAGGTTTATATGCTTGTATTAGCGCGCGTTACGCAGCTTTTGCAAACAACGCTTCAAACCTTCATCCATCGGCGCTTCGATACGCATCACCTCACCGGTTCCCGGATGGGTAAACTTCAACGCTGCGGCGTGCAGGAACAGACGATTTAATCCCGTGCCTGCTTCAGTGAGCTGTCTATCAAATTCACGGTCACCGTAGCGATCGTCAAAGGCAATCGGATGACCCGCATACTGTGTATGCACACGGATCTGATGAGTACGCCCAGTTACCGGGCTACAACGCACCAGGGTGGCAAATGCATAGCGTTCTTCCACTTTAAAGCGTGTTTCCGACGGTTTACCTTCCTGACTCACACGCACGATACGTTCGCCGCTTTGCAGAATATTTTTCAGCAACGGCGCTTGTACGCTCTTCACATGCGACTGCCACTGACCGCGCACCAGCGCCAGGTAATCTTTTTGCATCCCTTTTTCACGTAATTGCTCATGCAGAGAACGCAACGCCGAGCGTTTTTTCGCTACCAGCAACACACCGGAAGTGTCCCGGTCGAGACGATGTACCAGTTCAAGGAACCGCGCTTCCGGGCGCAACGCCCGTAAACCTTCGATAACGCCGAAGCTTAAACCACTGCCGCCATGTACTGCCGTACCGGAAGGTTTATTCAGCACCAGGATATGGTCATCTTCATATAAGATGACGTCCGCCAGCGCCGCCACCTTTTGCAGATGTGGCGAAACCGCCTCCTCTTCACGTTCAGCAACGCGAACCGGTGGAATGCGCACCTCATCACCTGCTTCGAGTTTATATTCAGGCTTAATACGTTTTTTGTTCACCCGCACTTCGCCTTTACGCAAAATACGGTAAATCATACTTTTAGGTACGCCTTTCAATTGGGTACGCAAAAAGTTGTCGATACGTTGCCCCGCTTCGTCCGCGGTGATAGCAACAATTTTTACGGATGGAGTCTCTGTTTTCATGGTGGGCGATTCTAATTAGCCAACAGGATTCGCGCCACTCATTTTTCTATGCTTATATTTAGTTTTGCACCTTATTACTTCACTACGTCATCACTTTATTGATGGTTATTAAACCAATCACCATTAAGAAGTGAAAAAACTGTGAGTAAGCGGGTGATAAATGGTAAAAGTCATCTTGCTATAACAAGGCTTGCAGTGGAATAATGAGAACGTTTCCGTGTCCATCCTTGTTAAAACAAGAAATTTTACGGAATAACCCATTTTGCCCGACCGATCATCCACGCAGCAATGGCGTAAGACGTATTGATCTTTCAGGCAGTTAGCGGGCTGCGGGTTGCAGTCCTTACCGGTAGATGGAAATATTTCTGGAGAGTAATACCCAGTCTGTTTCTTTGATAATTGCGCTGTTTTTCCGCATGAAAAACGGGCAACCGACACTCTGCGCCTCTTTGAGCTGACGATAACCGTGAGGTTGGCGACGCGACTAGACACGAGGCCATCGGTTCACACCCGGAAAGGCGTTACTTTGCCCGCAGCTTAGTCGTCAATGTAAGAATAATGAGTAAGTTACGATGAAAAGAATGTTAATCAACGCAACTCAGCAGGAAGAGTTGCGCGTTGCCCTTGTAGATGGGCAGCGTCTGTATGACCTGGATATCGAAAGTCCAGGGCACGAACAGAAAAAGGCAAACATCTACAAAGGTAAAATCACCCGCATTGAACCGAGTCTGGAAGCTGCTTTTGTTGATTACGGCGCTGAACGTCACGGTTTCCTCCCACTTAAAGAAATTGCCCGCGAATATTTCCCTGCTAACTACAGTGCTCATGGCCGTCCCAACATTAAAGATGTGTTGCGTGAAGGTCAGGAAGTTATTGTTCAGATTGATAAAGAAGAGCGCGGTAACAAAGGCGCAGCACTGACCACCTTTATCAGCCTGGCAGGTAGCTATCTGGTTCTGATGCCGAACAACCCGCGCGCGGGTGGTATTTCTCGCCGTATTGAAGGCGACGACCGTACCGAATTAAAAGAAGCACTGGCAAGCCTTGAACTGCCGGAAGGCATGGGGCTTATCGTGCGCACCGCTGGCGTCGGCAAATCTGCAGAGGCGCTGCAATGGGATTTAAGCTTCCGCCTGAAACACTGGGAAGCCATCAAAAAAGCCGCTGAAAGCCGCCCTGCCCCGTTCCTGATCCATCAGGAGAGCAACGTCATCGTTCGCGCATTCCGCGATTACTTACGTCAGGACATCGGCGAAATCCTTATCGATAACCCGAAAGTGCTCGAACTGGCGCGTCAGCATATCGCTGCATTAGGTCGCCCGGATTTCAGCAGCAAAATCAAGCTGTACACTGGTGAAATTCCGCTGTTCAGCCACTACCAGATCGAGTCGCAGATCGAGTCCGCCTTCCAGCGTGAAGTCCGTCTGCCGTCTGGTGGTTCTATTGTTATCGACAGCACTGAAGCGTTAACTGCCATCGATATCAACTCCGCACGCGCAACCCGCGGCGGCGATATCGAAGAAACCGCGTTTAACACCAACCTCGAAGCTGCCGATGAGATTGCTCGTCAGCTGCGCCTGCGTGACCTCGGCGGCCTGATTGTTATCGACTTCATTGACATGACGCCAGTCCGCCACCAGCGTGCGGTAGAAAACCGTCTGCGTGAAGCGGTGCGTCAGGACCGTGCACGTATTCAAATCAGCCATATTTCTCGCTTTGGTCTGCTGGAAATGTCCCGTCAGCGGCTGAGTCCATCGCTGGGTGAATCCAGCCATCACGTCTGCCCGCGCTGCTCCGGTACCGGCACCGTGCGTGACAACGAATCCCTGTCGCTCTCTATTCTGCGTCTGATTGAAGAAGAAGCGCTGAAAGAGAACACTCAGGAAGTGCATGCCATTGTTCCTGTACCAATCGCTTCTTACCTGCTGAACGAAAAACGCTCTGCGGTAAATGCCATTGAAACTCGTCAGGACGGCGTGCGCTGTGTGATTGTGCCAAACGATCAGATGGAAACCCCGCACTACCATGTGCTGCGCGTGCGCAAAGGGGAAGAAACCCCAACCTTAAGCTACATGCTGCCGAAGCTGCATGAAGAAGCGATGGCGCTGCCGTCTGAAGAAGAGTTCGCTGAACGTAAGCGTCCGGAACAACCTGCGCTGGCAACGTTTGCCATGCCGGATGTGCCGCCAGCGCCAACCCCAGCTGAACCTGCCGCGCCTGTCGCAGCCCCAGCACCTAAAGCTGCATCAACAACACCAGCAACTCCTGCACAACCTGGGCTGTTGAGCCGCTTCTTCGGCGCACTGAAAGCGCTGTTCAGCGGTGGTGAAGAAACCAAACCGACCGAGCAACCGGCACCGAAAACTGAAACGAAACCGGAACGTCAACAGGACCGCCGTAAGCCACGTCAGAACAACCGTCGTGACCGAAATGAACGCCGCGACACACGTAGCGAACGTAATGAAGGCAGCGATAATCGCGAAGAAAACCGTCGTAATCGTCGCCAGGCACAGCAGCAGACTGCCGAGACGCGTGAGAGGCGTCAGCAGGCTGAGGTAACGGAAAAAGCGCGTACCACCGACGAGCAGCAAGCGCCGCGTCGTGAACGTAGCCGCCGCCGTAATGATGATAAACGTCAGGCGCAACAAGAAGCGAAAGCGCTGAATGTTGAAGAGCAATCTGTTCAGGAAACCGAACAGGAAGAACGTGTACGTCCGGTTCAGCCGCGTCGTAAACAGCGCCAGCTGAATCAGAAAGTGCGTTACGAGCAAAGCGTAGCCGAAGAAACGGTAGCCGCACCAGTGGTTGAAGAAACTGCCGCTGCCGAAACCATCGTTCAGGAAGTGCCTGCTCCGCGTACAGAACTGGCGAAAGTCCCGCTGCCAGTCGTAGCGCAAACTGCGCCGGAACAGCAGGAAGAGAACAATGCTGATAACCGTGATAACGGTGGCATGCCGCGTCGCTCTCGCCGCTCGCCTCGTCACCTGCGCGTAAGTGGTCAGCGTCGTCGTCGCTATCGTGACGAGCGTTATCCGACCCAGTCGCCAATGCCGTTAACCGTAGCGTGCGCGTCTCCGGAACTGGCCTCTGGCAAAGTCTGGATCCGCTATCCGATTGTACGTCCGCAAGATGTACAGGTTGAAGAGCAGCGCGAACAGGAAGAAGTACAAGTGCAACCGATGGTGACTGAGGTCCCTGTCGCCGCCGCTGTCGAACCGGTTGTTAGCGCACCGATTGTTGAAGAAGTGGCTGAAGTCGTAGAAGCCCCCGTTCAGGTTACCGAACCGCAACCGGAAGTGGTTGAAACGACGCATCCTGAAGTGATTGCCGCCGCGGTAACTGAACAGCCACAGGTGATTACCGAGTCTGATGTTGCCGTAGCCCAGGAAGTTGTAGAACACGCAGAACCGGTTGTTGAACCGCAGGAAGAGACGGCTGATATTGAAGAAGTTGCCGAAACTGCTGAGGTTGTGGTTGCTCAGCCTGAAGTTGTTGCTCAACCTGCCGCGCCAGTCGTCGCTGAAGTCGCAGCAGAAGTTGAAACGGTAGCTGCGGTTGAATCTGAGGTCACCGTTGAGCATAACCACGCTACCGCGCCAATGACGCGCGCTCCGGCACCGGAATATGTTCCGGAGGCACCGCGTCACAGTGACTGGCAGCGCCCTGCTTTTACCTTCGAAGGTAAAGGTGCCGCAGGTGGTCATACGGCAACGCATCATGCATCTGCCGCTCCTGCGCGTCCGCAACCTGTTGAGTAATAATTAGCTCAAGTAATCAAGCCCTGGTAACTGCCAGGGCTTTTTTATTTCATCTTTGAATCAACATATTAAATGGCATCCTTGCTAACCAACAATACAAAATAGGCAAAAAAATGCCCGCCCCGGCGATCCCAGAGCAGGCAGACAAAACATACCCAGTTTCATGATATGTTTTAAAGCAAGCTTATTTGTTAAGCTGGAACAGCGACAATCCCTGCATATCGGTAAATGCTTTATACGATGCCTGCAATGCCGTTTGCTGCATGATGTAAGATGAAATAGTTGCATTCCAGTCCACATCAACCAGATCGCTCATCTGCTGCGTTTGCCCTAAAGCGCGATCGCTACCTAATGAATCC
The DNA here is from genome assembly GCF_009820115.1 of Escherichia sp. HH41S. Classification (NCBI taxonomy): domain Bacteria; kingdom Pseudomonadati; phylum Pseudomonadota; class Gammaproteobacteria; order Enterobacterales; family Enterobacteriaceae; genus Escherichia; species Escherichia sp. HH41S. Next base: position 332,485 of record NZ_VNXE01000123.1, on the reverse strand, counting down.
AGCGACTCCAGTTCGTTCAGCTGCGTGCCTAATTCCGCGCGAACGGTCAGCACATTGTTCAGCGAGTTTTTCAGTCCGCGGTTGGTTTTATCCAGTGCCGCAGCGGCGGTTTCTTTATCCGCTTCGCTTTCCGCGACCGGCGTTTTCAGGGCTGCGATGGCGCTATCCAGCATGGCAAAAAGATTGGTTTCAGAAGCGCTACCGTCTGGTTCCGCTACCGCGTTGCTGGTAATACTGTCGAAAATTTTGTCACCCGTGTGCCCTATCACCATCGAACGCGAAGCATCGACCTGTTGTTTAATACTTTCTGCTCCGCCAACATATTCGCCGTCTGCCTCACTAAACGGCGCAGTTTCTGTTTTATAACCGGCAAAAATGTAGCGCCCGTTACCGTCAGTGGTGTTCGCCAGATTCAGCAACTGGTCACGAAGCCCCTGAATATCCGTAGCCAGCGAGGCCCGGTCATCGTCACTCAAGGTGCCATTGCTGGCGTAGACAATTTTTTCCTGAGCATTCTGGATAGCGGTGGTGACCTGGCTAAGTACACTCTCTTCCAGTGACACTTTTTGAGTGGCGAAAGTACGCGCCAGCGTGTACTGGCTGTTTTGCGCCTGTGCCTGGGAGAGAACAACCGCTTGTGATGCAGCAATGGGATCATCTGAAGGGTTAACGACTCGCTTACCCGTCGACATCTGTTCGCCGTACTTCATCCATTCTGCCTGAGAATTGGTGATGCCGCGCATGTTTTGCTGGTACATCATCTGGGTACTGAAACGCATTTTATCTCCCCTTAGCGAATGTTAATCAGCGCATCAAAAATCGCGTTTGCCGTCTGCAGAACCTGCGCATTCGCGAGGTAATACTGCTGAAAACGTTGCAGATTTCCGTACTCCTCGTCGAGATTGACACCAGAAATCGACTGCTGCTGATTGAAAAGCTGCGTCACCACATTACCTTGCGTGGTGCTACTGGTTTTCAACGTCGCAGTTTTATTACCGATATCACTCACTAACGAAGCATAAGCGTCGTTAAAGGATTTCGCACCGCCCACCGTTTTACTGTTACTTTGCAGATCCAACAGGGCCTGCCCGTTGCGGTTGTCGCTTTCGCCTGCATCTTCTTCGCTCGCCATGGCGATTTTCGCTTCGTCGGTAATTAATACATCCATGTTGACGATGGCATCGCTCACCGGTTTCAGCGTGAAGCTGTCGTTAGCGGCAGGCGTGCCTGTAAACGTCAACTCCAGACCATCAAATACCACTTTACCGTTGTTATCCGGCGTCACCGTAAAAGTGGTGTTGCTGGCAAGGCGGGTGACCTGCCACTGATTATTGTCGAACGAAATTTTGTAATCTGTCGCCAGTACCGCGGAGGCATCGGTTACCGTGGCACCGATCGCAACGCCACCATTGTTGTTAGTATTTTGCAGAACCGCGGGCTTACCGATAGCAAAGAAATCCTCCCCTTCTTTACCATTGGCATCATACCCCTTGTTATGTTGGGCATTGAAAGCCTCGGCAAATGCCAGCGCCAGTTGTCCGAGCGTATTACGCGTCTGGTCCAGATCCTGAGAACGGAATGTCAGAATGCCGCCCAGCGACCCGGTATTCAGTAATTTCTCCGGGATCTCAATATTGCCTGCCGTCCCATCAACATAAGCGACAGTCGCACGAGAAGGGTCGGCGCTGGAAGGAACTGCCGCAAGTTGCCGCGCCGTACTTCCCTGAACCAGTGAGTAGCCATTGGCCATCGTGATGTTATAAGTGCCGCCATCCTGAACGCTGACTTCTACACCAACAATCTGGTTTAATTCGCTCACCAGTTGATCGCGTTGATCCAGCAGATTGTTAGGTGACGCCCCTGCCCCCACGCCTGTCAGGCGGGAGATCTGATCGTTCAGGCTGGCGATTTGTTTAGCGTAATTGTTGATCTGATCAACGCTGGCACCTATCGCGATATTGACCTGTTTGTCCTGGTCGCGCAGATATTGATCGGTGGTTTTAAACTGATTCACCAACCCTTCTGATTTCCCAATCAGCGCCTGGCGCGCTGCCGGATCTTCCGCGTTACTCACCAGCGTTTGCAGGCTGGTGAAGAAATCCTGCATCTGTGTTGCCAGCGAAGAGGTACTGGTGGAGAGCATATTGTCGATTTTCGACATCTGCTCATAGCGGGCAGTCAGGCCGCTACTTTGCGTCTGCGCAGCACGTAACTGGTTGGTAATAAACGCATCATACTCACGCTGCACACCAGAAACGTAGACGCCATTGCCAACCCAGCCGCCAGCGCCCAACGTGCTATTGGCCTGCGCCATAATAGTGGTTTGGCGGGTATATCCGGCAACGTTATAGCTGGAGATATTATTACTTGCCGTATTTAACGCCGCCTGGGCCGCGTTCAGTCCGCTCATGGCGTTATTGATCAAGCTGGACATGGAGGTTCCTTATAAGCCTTCAATTACAGAGTATTATCGGCAGCGACCCGCCGGACTTGAGTTATTCAGAACAGATTATCAATGTTCATACTGTAGGTTTTGCTCACTTTGTCGCTTATCGATTTCATCTGCTGAATCATGTTGGTGAGTTTGCGGGCATAGTGAGGATCGGTGGCATAGCCCGCGTCCTGTAGGGCCTGCGCCCCCTGCTCCGCACTCGCGGCGGTCGTCACGGCGGCGTAGCGCGGGTTACGTGTTAATAGCCCAACGTAATCCGACAATGCTTCCAGATACGAGCTGTAGACCCGAAACTTCGCTTTTACTTTCTTCGCTTCGCCATTTTCATATTCAGTCGTGGTGATTTCAGTGACTGGCCCTTTCCAGTTGCCAGAGGCTTTGACGCCAAACAGGTTATAGCTCGGCTCGCCGTTTTCACGGCGGATTTGCCGTTGCCCCCAGCCAGACTCCAGCGCCGCCTGAGCGAGGATCAAATGGTGTGGCACACCACTTTGCTGGCTTGCCAGTTGGGCGGGCAGTGAGAGTTGCGCGAGGAATGCTTTACTGTCACCTGGCAGCGAATCATCGTAGTTGCGTGGTACGGCCTTTTGCACCAGCTGCGAAAGCGTCTGATTTTGATAACGCATCACGGTTTCGAGCGGGAATTTCATCGGTGCTGCTGGCGTGGACTCATCTGGCAACGGTTGTTCTGGCGTCATCTGTTTAACCATCATCTCTGCCAGCCCCAGGCCTTTGCCCGCCGTCATCTGTTGGGCAATCTGCTGGTCATACATACTGGTGTAGAGGCGAGTGTGCTCGCTGCTGAACAGGCCATCTTTTGGCAAAGCGTCGCGCATGCTTTTCAGCATCATCTGCACGAACATCCCTTCTACCTGACGGGCCACTGGACGGATATTTGCCGCTGGATCTTCGCCCGCTTTCGCCTTCAGTTCGTTGAGCGATTGCGCATCCCAGGCCGCACTCGCCAGTAGTTTGCTGTCGCTGATCATCAGATAATTTCCAGTTTTGCCCGCAGACATCCCGCACTTTGCATTGATTGCAAAATAGACATCAGATCCATCGGCGTAGCACCCAGCGCATTGAGCGCGCGCACCACGTTATTGAGGCTGGCACTGGAGCGTACGCTTTGCAGCGAACCGCCGCTCTGGCGTAAGTCGATCTGTGTTTGTGGAGTAACCACAGTCTGCCCACCACCAAACGGTGTATCTGGCTGGCTGACATTGGCCTGGCGATTAACTGTTACTGAGAGATTCCCCTGCGCTACCGCGCAGCTGTCGAGGGTCACTTCGCGATTCATCACCACCGAACCAGTGCGCGAGTTAATCACTACTTTAGCGTCCTGCGGGGTGACATTAACCTGCATATTCTGGATATCGGCAAGGAAACGGACCTGGGAACTGTTGCCACTCGGTACGCGCACCTGAATAGTCCGCGCATCTAACGCGGTGGCGCTGCCATATCCACGCACGCGGTTGATGGTGTCAGCGATTTGCTGCGCCATACTGAAATCTTCGTCGTTAAGTTGCAAATTAAGGGTATTCCCGACGCCAAACTGGCTGGGCAATTCACGTTCAATAACCGCACCATTGGTGATCCGTCCACCGTTCAGTTGGTTCACCTGAACACTGCTACCGCCAGCGGAGGCCCCTGCGCCGCCAACCAGAATATTGCCCTGTGCCAGCGCATACACCTGACTGTCAACGCCCTTAAGCGGTGTCATCAATAACGTACCGCCACGCAGACTTTTGGCATTTCCCATGGAAGAAACCACCACGTCAATGGTTTGCCCCTGACGTCCAAACGGTGGAAGTGACGCCGTCACCATTACCGCAGCGACGTTTTTTAGCTGCATATTAGTGCCCGTCGGAACGGTAATTCCCAGCTGTGAGAGCATGTTATTAAGCGTTTGTGTGGTAAACGGCGTCTGAGTTGTCTGGTCACCGGTGCCATCCAGCCCCACCACCAGGCCATAGCCAATCAGTGAGTTTTGCCTTACCCCCTGAACACTGGTGAGATCGCGAATACGCTCAGCCTGAGCTGCCGTGATAACCAGTAGAAGAATTAATGCAGAGAGAAATTTAATCACCACAGCCTCACTTACATTGGCGACAGGTTAAGGAAGAAACGCTGCAACCAGCCCATATTTTGCGCTTCGTTAATGTAGCCATTGCCTACGTATTCAATGCGCGCATCCGCCACCTGAGTAGACGGTACGGTATTACTGCCGCTGATGGTGCGAGGATTAACTACACCAGAGAAGCGAATAAATTCGGTACCCTGATTAATGGCGATCTGTTTTTCACCCACCACATGCAGGTTGCCGTTGACCAGTACCTGGTCAACCGTCACCGTCAACGTGCCGCTAAAGGTATTGCTGGCATTGGCCCCGCCTTTTCCGTTGAACGTGTTACCACCGGAGGCTTCGACATCGGCACGAGCGTTACCAAACAGCCCCTGCAAATAGCGCGGCACAGTATCAAAGCCAAAATTAGTTTTACCGTCACGGCTGGCATTCGCAGAGGAGCTTTTGCTGGCGCTGACGTTCTCCTGCAACACGATGGTCAGCGTATCGCCAATATTGCGTGGTCGACGATCTTCAAACAGCGGTTGATAGCCATAGTTAATCGGCTGAGCAGACTGGAAAATAGAACCGTTGGCGACGGGCGTCGGACCGGGAACCGGTTGTGCACTGGTCGCCCCCTGTACCAGCGGCGTGGAGGGTATCCAGGCGCAGCCGGTTAGTGAAAGCACCAACAAGCTGGAAATGGCATAAGTATGCGCAGCGTTTTTTTGCATGGCTATCATCTTCAAAAATCAGTAAACCGGTGAATCTGCCACCGGTTATGCCTTAGAGTTGCGTCAGTTTTTGCAGCATCTGATCGGTGGTGGATACCGCTTTACTGTTGATTTCGTAAGCGCGTTGCACCTGAATCATATTGACCAGTTCTTCCGCCACGTTGACGTTAGACGTTTCAACATACCCTTGATAAAGCAGTCCCGCGCCGTTCAGGCCCGGCGTGCTTTCGTTCGGTGCACCGGAGGATTGCGTTTCGGTGTAGAGGTTTTCGCCAATGCTCTCCAGTCCGGTATCATTCATAAAGGTGGTGAGATTGAGCTGCCCAACCTGAACCGGAGCTGCCTGGCCTTGTTGGGTTACGCTGACCACGCCATCACGACCGATGGTGATACTTAACGCATTCGCCGGTATGGTGATCGCTGGCTGCACCTGAAAACCACCAGCCGTCACCAGTTGCCCGTTCTGATCCACCTGGAAAGAGCCGTCGCGGGTATAGGCTGATGAGCCATCTGGCAACATCACCTGGAAAAAGCCCTGCCCTTTAATCGCGACATCTTTGCTGTTATTGGTTTGCGACAGGTTGCCCTGGCTGTGTAAGCGTTCAGTGGCGACCGGGCGTACACCCGTGCCGATTTGTAATCCGGATGGTAAGGTGGTTTGTTCGGAAGACTGTGCCCCCGGCTGGCGAATGGTTTGATACAGCAGATCTTCAAACACCGCGCGCTGACGCTTAAAACCGTTGGTACTGACGTTTGCCAGGTTGTTGGCAATGACGTCCATATTGGTTTGCTGGGCATCTAGGCCCGTTTTGGCGATCCATAATGAACTGATCATAAAATGTCCTGTAGTGGATTAGTGACAAAGTGCATCTGTCTTCTTGCCGGATGCGGCGTAAACGCCTTATCCGGCCTACAAGAGCTCGCGAAATCAATAAATTGCGATTGCCCCCATAGACCCGATAAACTTGCGCATCGGGCAACTTATACTTGTCATGTATCCGTTCAATTAACTCATCGACAGCAGTTGGTTGGCACGGCCTGCGTTATCATCGACGCTGCTGATCACCTTCATCTGCATTTCAAAACGCCGCGCGCTGGCAATCATGTCGCTCATTGCCGCAACGGCATTGACGTTACTGCCTTCCAGAACTCCCGACATCACACGCAAGGTTGGATCTGCCTGCAGTACCGGCCCACGCGTAGCCTGGCTTTCTGCGCTTAAACGAAAAATGCCGTCGTCACCGCGCTGCACTTCGCTGCCCGTGGCTTTCACCAGCTTCAGACGCCCCACTGGCGCGACAGTATTTGCCGGATCGCCAGAATTCAGCGCTGAGATTGTGCCATCGGCAGCAACAGTGATTTCCGCCCCTTCCGGCACAGCAATTGGCCCCGCCTCGCCGATCACCGGATGTCCCTGAATTGTCAGTTGCCCGGTGGGATCAACCTGAATGCTGCCATTACGCGTATATCCTTCGCTGCCGTCAGCGGTCTGCACGGCCAGCCAGCCGTCCTGCTGCAACGCGACGTCCAGCGGGCGCGAGGTGTAATCCATCTTACCGGGCGTCATGTCAGCACCCGGCGTTGACGCCGTAACCAGCGTGCGCGTGGGTAGTGAAAGCCCTTCCACCGGTACTGCACGCAAGGCGTTTAACTGTGCGCGAAAACCGGGCGTAGAGGCATTGGCCAGATTACTGGCGGTCACCGCCTGTTGATTCAGCGTCTGGCTGGCTGCCCCCATCGCGGTATAAATTGCGTGATCCATTGAGCTATCCCGTCAGCGATTAGCGTAAGTTAACCAGCGTGTTGAGGATCTGGTCCTGGGTTTTGATGGTCTGGGCGTTAGACTGATAGTTACGCTGGGCAACGATCATATTGACCAGTTCTTTGCTGAGATCGACATTGGACGCTTCCAGCGCACCGTTGGTCAGGGTGCCAAAGTTGCCCGTCCCGGCTGTCCCCAACAGCGCCACGCCAGAAGATTGCGTCGCAGACCAGACGTTGTCGCCTTCGGATGCCAGACCTTCGTTGTTGGCAAAGTTCGCCAGTACAATCTGCCCCAGCAGTTGGGTTTGTTCGTTGGAATAGTTGCCGACAACCGTACCGTCATCATTGATTTGATAACTCACCAGATCGCCCGGTTTATAGCCGTTCTGGGTGGTTGCCACAATGTTGTTAGCACCGGTATTTTGCTGCATGGAGTTGAGGAAGCTCAGGCTAAACGTGGCGGGATCTGCGCCGTTAATTGCGCCGGTTGCGATATTATTCGCCATCGCACCATCCACTAATGTGCCATTAGCATTAAATTCCAGTGTTGTCGCTGTCTTCGCAATACTGTTTGGATCACTGCTATCCTGGGTGTAGACCTGCCAGTTATTATCCCCGGTCTTCACAAAATAAACGCTCATATCATGAGCATTACCCTGACTATCGAAAACAGTCACCGAACCTTTTTTGTTATAGCTATCCGCATTGCTGGCATCGAATCCTTTAACAGAGGGAAGCGGATCACTGGAATTCAGGTTGATCTGCATCGACGCCGTGGTGGTAGTTTTCGCTGCCATCAGGGTATTCGGGATCGAAATATTGGTCGGATTCGCCCCTTGTTGAATAGTCGGCGGCGTACCGGTTGCCGGGTAACCCGTCAGCTGTAATCCTTGCATATTCACCAGGTTACGATTTTCATCGAGCTTAAATTGTCCATTACGGCTGTAAAAAACCGAACCATTGCTGTCTACCAGACGGAAAAAACCATTCTGGCTGATAGCAACGTCCAGACCTCGCCCGGTGTTGGTGGTCGTGCCATCGGTAAAGTCCTGAGTGATACCGGCAACTTTTACCCCCAGTCCCACTTTCGAACCGGCAAACATATCGGCAAAAGAGGCCGTGCCTGATTTAAAGCCGTAGGTGGCGGAGTTGGCGATATTGTTGCCAATAACATCGAGGTTGGTGGCGGCAGCGTTTAATCCGCTAACCGCTTGAGAAAAGGCCATGACTGACTCCTGAAATGTGAAGGCTTAAATTATCTGCCGTACTTCGTCGAGGGTGGTGGTGCCGTAAGTGCCGAGATCCAGCGTATTACCGTTGTTGCCGCGGATCACGCCCTGCACCAGAGCAAACTGCAGCGGCTGGGCAACCAGTTGTGTACCACCGCTACTGGCGCTAATCGCTACATTGTAAGAACCGTTCGGCGCAGTGCTGCCGTCAGTCAACGTACCGTCCCAGGTGAAACTGTGGACTCCGGCAGTCAGTTCACCGATATCAATGGTACGGACAACCGCACCGTTTTTATCGGTGATGGTGGCCGTAACTTTGTCTGCCGCCTGCTGCAACTCAACACCAAACGGCGTGGTCGTGGTCACAGCCCCTTCTTCACTGCCGGTTCCGGCAAGAACTGTGGTGCCGGGGATCATCACACCGTGACCGATCAGGTTACTGGCCTGTAGCGACTGGCTGTTATCAATCTGTCCGGAAATAGATCCGAGTGTAGTATTGAGTTTTTCTATCCCGCTGACCGTGCTGATTTGCGCCAATTGCGACGTCAGCTCGTTGTTTTCCATTGGATTGGTCGGGTCCTGGTTTTTCAGCTGCGCCACCAGCAAAGTCAGAAAACTGCTTTGTAAATCTGCGGCGTTGCTACCCGTGAGCGAGCTACTGCTGGTGGTGCTAACGCCGGTATTTGTCGGATCGGTGGTGGTTACCGCAATGGACATAGATTTCTCCTTTATTGACCAAGCGTAAGGGTTTTCAGCATCATGCTTTTCACCGTGTTGAGCACTTCAACATTGGCCTGATAGCTGCGTGATGCTGACATGGTGTTAACCATCTCGCCGACAACATCAACGTTTGGCATTTTCACGTAGCCCTTTGCATCCGCCAGCGGATTACCCGGTTCATAAACCAGTTTGTCCGGAGCCTGACTTTCTATAACATCGGCAACCTTTACGCCGCCTGTCGCAGCGCCTGGCGCAGCGTTCACCTGGAATACCACCTGTTTTGCCCGATATGGCTGTCCATCGGGACCGGTCACGCTATCAGCATTCGCCAGATTACTGGCCGCCACATTCAGGCGCTGGGACTGGGCAGTTAACGCCGACCCGGCGATATCAAAAATGTTCAGCAGTGCCATCCGTTAATTTCCGCTCTGTAAAACGTTCATCATGCCTTTGATTTGCCCGCTCAACGCGCTAAGGCTCATCTGGTATTGCAGGCTGTTATCGGCAAACTGAGTGCGTTCGCGATCCATATCGACGGTATTACCGTCCAGCGAAGGCTGGTCCGGAATACGGTATTGCAGTTCTGCGGTAGGAGGCGTCAGCGCCTGCGCCGGAATGTGTTGCGTTGAGGTCATCGTCAGCGCAACCATGCTGGTTTCATCCCGTCCACGCTGCATGACCTTTTTAAGTTCACTGGCAAAATCGATATCGCGTGCCTGATAACCAGGGGTATCGGCATTGGCGATGTTTGCTGCCAGCACTTCCTGACGCTGGGCGCGCAGATTGAGCGCCTCTTGTTGAAAACGTAAGGCGGCGTCGAGCTTATCGAGCATATCTCCTCCGCAAGTATCAAAATTCTGCCATCAGCTTAAATGCCTTTACGCGCGCGTTATCGGCGGAATAAACGCAAAATGGGTCGCTATTTATGCCGTTGATGGTCATTGCGTACAGGTACAATTCACGTTGTAGAAATGGCTGGGAGCGAAAATGCTGACAATAAAACGTAGCGTGGCGATCATTGCGATACTGTTCAGTCCGTTAAGTACGGCGAGCAATCTCACATCGCAGTTACAAACCTTTTTTAGCGCCCAGCTCGCGGGAGTAAGTGATGAGGTTCGTGTTTCTATTCGTACATCGCCCCATCTACTTCCGCCGTGCGAGCAACCACTGCTTTCGATAAGCAATAATTCCCGCCTGTGGGGAAATGTGAATGTGCTGGCACGCTGCGGTAACGACAAACGATATTTGCAAGTCAATGTACAGGCCACAGGAAATTATGTGGTTGCCGCGATGCCCATTGTGCGGGGAGGAAAGCTGGAAGCTGGCAATGTAAAACTGAAACGCGGACGACTGGACACCTTGCCGCCGCGTACTGTGTTGGATATCAATCAACTTATTGATGCCGTTAGCCTGCGCGATCTATCACCCGAACAACCTATCCAATTAACCCAGTTGCGCCAGGCCTGGCGTGTAAAAGCGGGACAACGCGTCAACGTGATCGCCAACGGTGATGGATTTAGCGCCAACGCTGAAGGTCAGGCGTTGAACAATGCTGCCGTCGCACAGAATGCGCGGGTGCGCATGGTATCGGGACAGGTGGTCAGCGGCGTTGTTGATGCAGATGGGAATATTCTTATAAACCTGTAAGCTGTTAAAGATTACCCGTCCCTTGCCGATAAATAAGCAACACATGATAAAAGCGCCCTCAATGAGGAATAAACCATGAGTATTGACCGCACTTCACCTCTGAAGCCCGTAAGCACCGTTCAACCGCGTGAAACCACTGACGCGCCGGTAACGAATACCCGGGCGGCAAAAACAACCGCCGCCACCAGCACCAGTGTGACGTTAAGCGACGCGCAAGCAAAACTAATGCAACCCGGCAGCAGTGATATCAATCTTGAACGTGTCGAAGCGTTAAAACTGGCGATTCGTAACGGTGAACTAAAAATGGACACCGGCAAAATTGCCGATGCGCTAATCAACGAAGCGCAGCAAGACTTGCAGAGTAACTGATCGTATGACGCGTCTTGCAGAGATCCTCGACCAGATGTCCGCAGTGCTTAACGATCTCAAAACGGTAATGGATCAAGAGCAGCAACATCTCTCAATGGGGCAGATCAACGGCAGCCAGTTGCAATGGATTACAGAACAAAAAAGCTCACTGCTGGCGACGTTGGATTACCTCGAACAGTTACGCAGAAAAGAACCCAATGCAGAAAATAGCGTTGATATTAGTCAACGTTGGCAGGAAATTACGGTGCAAACTCAGCAACTACGTCAAATGAATCAACATAATGGCTGGTTACTGGAAGGACAGATTGAGCGCAATCAACAGGCGCTGGAAATGTTAAAACCGCATCAGGAACCGACGCTGTACGGGGCGAACGGTCAGACATCAATACCCCATCGCGGCAGTAAAAAGATTTCGATCTGAAGATTATCTCCGGCCTGCAGTGCAGGCCGGAATGCATTGTTATACCGTCCGACGGGCAAACTCTTTAACTTTGAAGCCCAACACCGCCAGTGCAGCGAAGTACGCGGCAATTCCCGCCAGCACGACCGCCATTAAACGCAGTAAACGCCAGGGCATAGTACCCAGTGACCACTCAGGCATAATATGTAACATACCTAAAAGCACGCCAGACATCACCAGTACCGCCACCACCAGACGCAACAGAAACGGCATCCAGCCGGGTTGCGGGGTAAAGATTTTCTGCTTACGCAACTGCCAGTAAAGCAGAGAAGCATTCAGACACGCCGCCAGACCAATAGAAAGGGACAGCCCGGCATGTTTCAACGGGCCGATAAATGCCAGGTTCATCAATTGCGTTAAAATCAGCGTAACGATGGCAATTTTCACTGGCGTTTTAATGTCCTGGCGGGAATAAAAGCCAGGAGCCAACACTTTCACGACAATCAGGCCAATCAAACCCACCGAGTAGGCAATCAACGCCCGCTGGGTCATCAGCGCATCAAAGGCGGTAAATTTACCGTACTGGAACAGCGAAACGGTTAACGGACCTGAAAGAATGCCCAACGCAACCGCACTCGGCAGCGCCAACAGGAAACAAAGACGCAGCCCCCAGTCCATCAAACGGTTGTATTCATCATGATTGCCACTGGCAAAACTTTTCGACAGCGACGGCAGCAAAATGGTGCCAAGCGCCACGCCCAGTACACCGGACGGAAACTCCATTAGGCGGTCGGCGTAATACATCCACGACACCGAACCGGAAGCAAGAAACGAGGCAAAAATGGTGTTGATGATTAAAGAGATCTGGCTCACAGAGACGCCAAGGATCGCTGGTCCCATCTGTTTCACCACGCGCATTGCCCCGGCATCGTGGAAGTTAATGCGTGGCAAAACCAGCATGCCGATCTTCTTCAAATGCGGTAGCTGATACACCAGCTGTAGGATGCCGCCGACCGTAACAGCCCATGCCAGCGCCAGCACCGGAGGATTAAAGTACGGTGCGGCAAACAGCGCGAAGCCAATCATGCTGATGTTAAGCAGCGTTGGAGCAAATGCCGGAATCGAGAAGCGGTTCCAGGTATTCAGAATCGCACCCACCAGCGACGCCAGGGAAATCAGCAAGATATAAGGAAAGGTAATCTGTAATAACTGGGTAGTCAGGGCAAATTTGTCGGCCGTGTCAGCAAAACCCGGCGCGGTCACCATGATCACCCACGGCGCGGCGAGCATTCCGGCGACCGTCACAACCGCCAGCGCGAGTGTCAGCAGGCCAGAAACATACGAGACGAAGACCCGCGTGGCGTCTTCACCCTGCTTGCTTTTATATTCCGCCAGAATCGGTACAAATGCCTGGGAAAATGCCCCTTCGGCAAAGATACGGCGCAACAAGTTAGGAAGTTTAAATGCGACGAAAAAGGCGTCTGTTGCCATCCCTGCGCCAAAGATTCTGGCGACAATTGCGTCACGTGCGAAGCCAAGCACACGCGAAAACATGGTCATCGAGCTGACGGCGGCCAGCGATTTTAATAAATTCATCGGTGTTCTAATCCAGACCCACGGGCAAAACGCCTGCAAGGCAGGCGCTGAAAGAGGCGAATAGTCTACCTGGATTATGGTGAATTGCTACCGCCAGATGTTACAGGGTTTATTCACTCATCGCATCGCGCCAGATCTTGTCAACGATACGTTGCGCCAGCACGGCCTGTTCGCCGGCGGTTTGCGGAACTGTCTGATTTTGCACGCATTCAATGAAGTGCCGCGCACAGCCGACAAATCCACGTTGCTCAAGAGTACTCTGCCAACCAGGAATCGGTTTATGCACTACGCCCTGCCCGCGCTCCTCACGCCATTCGCGCATATCCGTAATGTCGATGAGCGCACCGTCAGTCACGGCCTGCACGGTTTCACGCTGACTTCCGGCACGGCGATGCATACAGCTGGTAATCTGCAAAGGACCGGCCGAAAAATGGTGCTCGGCAAACAGCATTTCGCCCGCGTCGTTAGTCAGTAGCGTACCGCCATCCAGAGAGACTTTGCCGCCCGACAACCACAGCACGGTATCCACCACATGCAGATAATCATCCAGCAACGTGAAATAAAGGTCGTGTGGCCCGACGCTATTACTACGATGTTTATCCATTCTTAGCGAGGCGGCGGTGGAGAGTTGTGTTTTTAACTCAACGTAGAGTGGTGCGAAGCGACGGTTAAAACCGACCATCAACGTCAGTTTTTTCCGCGCCGCCAGTTCAACCAGCCGTTCAGCATCGCGCAGATTTTCTGCCAGCGGTTTATCGACACAGACATGTACCCCCGCATTGAGTAACGCACTGACCACGTCAAAGTGGCTGGCGGTGCTGGAATGCACAAAAACAGCGTCACAACAGGCAGCAAGGCTGGATAACGAATCGGCATAAGGAATGCGCCAGCTTTCACAAATTGGCAGGGCTTTCGCGCGCGTTGGCGACCACGCACCTTGTAACGTCCAGTCAGACGCTGCCGCCAGCACCGGTAACCACGCCTTTTGCGCGATGCCGCCTAACCCCACTACGCCGATACGTAATTTTTTCACTTTAATCTCCCAGATGGGCCAGCAACGAATCAAGACGCTGTTTCAGTTCTGCCACTTCGATTTCCAGAGCTTCGACGCGGGCCTGTAAATCACCGTCAACCGCGTTCGACGTATCCGTTACCGCCGGCTGATCTTCAACCTCACCACTGAAAAGATGCATGTAGCGGCTTTCGCGTTTACCCGGTTCGCGGGCCAGACGCACCACAAAAGGACCATCTTCGCGATTCGCCAGTTGTTCAAGCGTCGACTCCACTTCCGCCATATCGCTGAACTCATACATTCGCGCGGCGCGACTGCGCAGTTCTCCCGGTGTCTGGGCACCACGCAATAACAACGTGGTGATTAACGCTACTTCTGCGGCGCTCAGTTTCAGATCGCCAAATTCTGAATTACAAAAACGTTGCTCATATTTGGTGACCCGATTACCAAAACCGCTCACCGTGCGTAGATAATGACGTTTGACCAGATTATCCAGCTGTTCCTGCACTTCAGATTCACTCAGATTCATGACCGGTTCACGGTTCGTTTTCTGATTACAGGCCGTTACTACACCATTTACTGAAAGCGGGTATTGCTCCGGCGTAGTCACCTGTTTTTCCAGCAAGCAGCCAATCACGCGGGCTTCCAGAGCAGTAAGTTGATATTTCATCAGATTCTCCTTAGCGGCCAGGCGTCCAGTCTGGGGTGGTTAATGCCGTCAGAACATGATCGCGCCATTGTCCATCAATCAACAGATAGTTTTTCGCATAGCCTTCTTTTTCAAAACCCAATCGCGCCAGTAAATCACCGCTGCGTTTATTGTGCGGCATATAGTTGGCCATAATGCGATGAATATGTTGGGTGCGCTGCATATAACGAATGGCTGCGGTCAGGGCTTCAAACATGAGTCCTTTGCCCTGCCATTTTTGCCCAATCGAATAACCGAGATAGCAGGCATGAAAAGAGCCGCGAACAACATTGGAAAAATTGGCAACGCCAATAATCTCTTTTTCGTCCGGGTCGAAAAGGCCAAAGTAGAAAGCTGAACCTTGTTTATGAAATTCGTTAATCATCCCTAGCCTGGCCTGCCAGCCTGATGGATAACAGTGGCTTTCGTCGCGCACTGGCTCCCAGGGCTTGAGGAAATGGCGATTCTCTGCGTAATAATCCGCAAGACGCCAGGCATCACGATCATGCACCAGACGCACGACCAGTCGGTCTGTGGTTAAGCGCACTTTTGGCACGTTACTGCGATAGCCAAACATTCTATACCTACTCCTTCCCGTAACGTCTTTAATACGCTGTAAGTATTACTATACCTGCGCAACCAGACCCTGTGAAAAGTCCAGAATGCCATTTTCTGCATTATTCACATATTTGATAAAAACTCTCTATCAAAGCGACGTTTTGATAAAAAAATATTGTCCCCGAAGTGATGGGAAAAGTCTTAGCGGCAATGCAGAATAGAAAGTGCTCATCTTTTATTTCCCGGGAGGGGAAATGTCCCGCGTGTCGCAGGCGAGGAACCTGGGTAAATATTTCCTGCTCATCGATAATATGCTGGTCGTGCTGGGGTTCTTTGTTGTCTTCCCGCTGATCTCTATCCGCTTCGTTGATCAAATGGGCTGGGCCGCCGTCATGGTCGGTATTGCCCTCGGCCTACGCCAGTTTATTCAGCAAGGTCTGGGTATTTTCGGCGGCGCAATTGCCGACCGCTTTGGTGCCAAACCGATGATTGTCACCGGTATGCTGATGCGTGCCGCCGGATTCGCCACAATGGGTATTGCCCACGAACCGTGGCTACTGTGGTTTTCATGCCTGCTTTCGGGACTCGGCGGCACGTTGTTTGATCCTCCGCGTTCGGCGCTGGTGGTGAAACTAATCCGTCCACAACAGCGTGGTCGTTTTTTCTCGCTGTTAATGATGCAGGACAGTGCCGGTGCGGTCATTGGCGCATTGTTGGGGAGCTGGCTGTTGCAATACGACTTTCGCCTGGTCTGCGCCACAGGGGCAGTTTTGTTTGTGCTGTGTGCAGCGTTCAATGCGTGGTTGTTACCGGCATGGAAACTCTCCACCGTACGCACGCCCGTTCGCGAAGGCATGACCCGCGTGATGCGCGACAAGCGTTTTGTCACCTATGTACTGACGCTGGCGGGTTACTACATGCTGGCTGTACAAGTGATGCTGATGCTGCCGATCATGGTCAACGACGTCGCGGGCGCGCCGTCTGCCGTTAAATGGATGTATGCCATTGAGGCGTGTCTGTCGTTAACGTTGCTCTACCCTATCGCCCGCTGGAGTGAAAAACATTTTCGTCTGGAACACCGATTGATGGCTGGGCTATTAATAATGTCATTAAGCATGATGCCAGTGGGTATGGTCAGCGGGCTACAACAACTTTTCACTCTGATTTGTCTGTTTTATATCGGGTCGATCATTGCTGAGCCTGCGCGCGAAACCTTAAGTGCTTCGCTGGCAGATGCAAGAGCACGCGGCAGCTATATGGGGTTTAGCCGTCTGGGTCTGGCGATTGGCGGCGCGATTGGTTATATCGGTGGTGGCTGGCTATTTGACTTGGGTAAATCAGCGCACCAACCAGAGCTTCCGTGGATGATGCTGGGCATTATTGGCATCTTCACTTTCCTTGCGCTGGGTTGGCAGTTTAGCCAGAAACGCACCGCGCGTCGTTTGCTGGAACGCGACGCCTGATTTGATACTCCCCCCTGACTCCTCCATACTGAAAGTGAACTGACAGCCAAATGGAGGAGTCACGTGAAGCTATACATTTACGATCACTGCCCTTACTGCCTCAAAGCCCGCATGATTTTCGGCCTGAAAAATATCCCCGTCGAATTACATGTTCTGCTCAATGACGACGCAGAAACACCCACCCGGATGGTCGGTCAAAAACAGGTTCCCATTCTGCAAAAAGATGACAGCCGCTATATGCCAGAAAGCATGGACATCGTTCACTATGTCGATAAACTCGACGGCAAACCGTTACTGACCGGCAAACGTTCACCTGCCATTGAAGAATGGCTGCGCAAGGTCAACGGCTACGCCAACAAACTGCTGTTACCGCGTTTTGCCAAATCGGCATTTGATGAGTTTTCTACTCCCGCCGCACGCAAATATTTTGTCGACAAGAAAGAAGCCAGCGCGGGTAATTTTGCCGACCTGCTGGCCCACTCTGACGGTCTGATTAAGAATATCAGCGATGATTTACGTGCGCTGGACAAACTTATCGTCAAACCGAACGCCGTGAATGGCGAACTTTCGGAAGATGATATTCAGCTATTTCCGCTCCTGCGGAATCTGACGCTAGTAGCCGGAATCAACTGGCCAAGCCGCGTTGCTGATTACCGCGATAATATGGCGAAACAGACACAAATCAATTTGTTATCATCAATGGCGATTTAATCCTGACCCGCCGCGGCAGCCTGTATTCGCGGGTTGCCGCCGTTTTCAGTTTTTTCTGCTGGCGCGTTTATCGCTGGTGACACATGCTGCGTTGTGTCAGGATATTGACGCAGATTTCATGTCGAGGACTACCATGAACAAGTTTTTATTTGCCGCTGTATTGTTCGTCAGTGGCCTGCTCGTTGGCTGTAATCAACTCACCCAATACACCATCACCGAACAAGAAATTAACCAGTCGCTTGCGAAACATAATAATTTCTCAAAGGATATCGGTTTACCCGGCGTGGCTGACGCTCATATTGTTCTGACAAACCTGACCAGCCAAATTGGTCGCGAAGAGCCGAATAAGGTTACCCTAACCGGAGACGCCAATCTGGACATGAACTCCCTGTTCGGTAGCCAGAAAGCGACCATGAAACTGAAGCTGAAAGCGCTGCCTGTGTTTGATAAAGAAAAAGGCGCGATCTTCCTGAAAGAGATGGAAGTAGTCGATGCGACGGTACAACCGGAAAAAATGCAAACGGTGATGCAAACGTTGCTTCCCTATTTGAACCAGGCATTACGCAATTACTTTAACCAGCAACCTGCTTATGTCCTGCGCGAAGATGGCAGTAAGGGCGAAGCAATGGCGAAGAAACTGGCGAAAGGTATTGAAGTGAAGCCTGGTGAAATTGTCATTCCGTTTACTGATTAATCACGAGGGCGCATTTGCGCCCTTTATTTTTCGTGCAAAGGAAAACGTTTCCGCTTATCCTTTGTGTCCGGCAAAAACATCCCTTCAGCCGGAGCATAGAGATTAATGACTGCACCATCCCAGGTATTAAAGATCCGCCGCCCAGACGACTGGCACCTTCACCTCCGCGATGGCGACATGTTAAAAACTGTCGTGCCTTATACCAGCGAAATTTATGGACGGGCTATCGTAATGCCCAATCTGGCTCCGCCCGTAACAACCGTTGAGGCTGCCGTGGCATATCGCCAGCGTATTCTTGACGCCGTACCTGCCGGGCACGATTTCACCCCGCTGATGACCTGTTATTTAACAGATTCGCTGGACCCTAATGAGCTGGAACGTGGATTTAACGAAGGCGTGTTCACCGCTGCAAAACTTTACCCCGCAAACGCAACCACTAACTCCAGCCACGGCGTGACGTCGGTTGATGCAATCATGCCGGTACTTGAGCGCATGGAAAAAATCGGTATGCCGCTACTGGTGCATGGTGAAGTGACACATGCAGATATCGACATTTTTGATCGTGAAGCGCGCTTTATTGAAAGCGTGATGGAACCGCTGCGCCAGCGCCTGACCGCGCTGAAAGTCGTTTTTGAGCACATCACCACCAAAGATGCTGCCGACTATGTCCGTAACGGAAATGAACGTCTGGCGGCCACCATCACTCCGCAGCATCTGATGTTTAACCGCAACCATATGCTGGTTGGTGGCGTGCGTCCACACCTGTATTGTCTACCCATCCTCAAACGCAATATTCACCAACAGGCACTGCGTGAACTGGTCGCCAGCGGTTTTAATCGCGTATTCCTCGGTACGGATTCTGCGCCGCATGCACGTCATCGCAAAGAGAGCAGCTGCGGCTGCGCGGGCTGCTTCAACGCCCCAACCGCGCTGGGCAGTTACGCTACCGTCTTTGAAGAGATGAATGCTCTGCAGCACTTTGAAGCATTCTGTTCTGTAAACGGCCCACAGTTCTATGGCTTGCCGGTCAACGACACATTCATCGAACTGGTACGCGAAGAACAGCAGGTTGCTGAAAGCATCGCATTGACTGATGACACACTGGTGCCATTCCTCGCCGGTGAAACGGTACGCTGGTCCGTTAAACAATAAAAATCGTAGCTTCCTGTTGTCATTAGGT
Organism: Escherichia sp. HH41S; assembly: GCF_009820115.1. NCBI lineage: Bacteria > Pseudomonadati > Pseudomonadota > Gammaproteobacteria > Enterobacterales > Enterobacteriaceae > Escherichia > Escherichia sp. HH41S. Next base: position 313,206 of record NZ_VNXE01000123.1, on the reverse strand, counting down.
TATTTTAACTGTATAAATAACCAGTATATTTAACAGGGGGCTATTATGCGAATTGAAGTCACCATAGCGAAAACTTCTCCATTGCCAGCTGGGGCTATTGACGCCCTGGCTGGCGAACTTTCCCGCCGTATTCAGTATGCGTTTCCTGATAATGAAGGCCACGTATCGGTACGTTATGCCGCAGCGAATAATTTATCGGTTATTGGCGCGACAAAAGAAGATAAACAGCGCATTAGCGAAATTCTCCAGGAAACGTGGGAAAGCGCCGATGACTGGTTTGTCAGCGAATAATATGCAGTGATTTTTGTTTTTGCCGGGTCGCCCCGGCTTTTTTATTTTACTTACGAATTTCGAGTACAAAATTTCTACACTTCCTCAAAATAATTGCACAATATGCTAAAAAAATATGAATGACATGCTGTTTTATTGTTCATATAAATCTTAAAAGCAAAAATTTATCTGTTCCCCCCTTTAAAAATTCGGTGAATACCCTTACTTATTGGTATACTGAAGTTGCTTCAGATAAAAACGCATTGAACCTCGAATAACGTTGTCTAGTAACACGAATTAGGGGGCCATGATGGAAAAAAATAATGAAGTCATTCAGACTCATCCGCTCGTAGGGTGGGACATCAGCACCGTTGATAGCTATGATGCGCTGATGTTGCGTTTGCACTACCAGACCCCAAATAAGTCCGAGCAGGAAGGGACTGAAGTTGGTCAGACGCTCTGGTTAACCACTGATGTTGCCAGACAATTTATTTCGATATTAGAAGCAGGAATCGCCAAAATTGAATCCGGTGATTTCCCGGTAAACGAGTATCGGCGTCATTAACATGACATGACCATCCACCCAAAAGGCACCTCACTGGTGCCTTTACCATTTCTGGGTTGTATATCTGCATTCAGTTAATTACTCTGCTTAAACCATGAGAGCAGAGAGAAAAAAATGAAATACGATCTCATCATTATTGGCAGCGGTTCCGTAGGCGCTGCCGCCGGGTATTATGCAACCCGTGCCGGTTTAAACGTGCTAATGACCGACGCCCATATGCCACCGCATCAACACGGCAGCCACCACGGCGATACGCGATTAATTCGCCATGCTTATGGTGAAGGCGAAAAGTATGTCCCGCTGGTCCTCCGCGCGCAAACGCTGTGGGATGAACTCTCCCGCCACAACGAAGAAGATCCCATTTTTGTACGCTCTGGCGTCATTAACCTTGGCCCGGCTGATTCCACATTTCTCGCCAACGTCGCCCACAGCGCCGAACAGTGGCAACTCAACGTTGAAAAGCTCGATGCGCAAGGGATTATGGCCCGCTGGCCGGAAATACGCGTCCCGGACAACTACATCGGATTATTTGAGACTGATTCCGGCTTTTTACGCAGCGAACTGGCGATTAAAACCTGGATCCAACTGGCGAAGGAAGCGGGTTGTGCGCAGTTGTTCAACTGCCCGGTCACCGCAATTCGTCATGACGATGATGGCGTAACTATTGAAACCGCTGACGGTGAGTATCAGGCGAAAAAAGCGATCGTCTGCGCGGGAACATGGGTAAAAGATCTGCTCCCGGAACTGCCTGTCCAGCCCGTACGCAAAGTATTTGCCTGGTATCAGGCCGATGGTCGCTATAGCGTGAAGAATAAATTCCCGGCGTTTACCGGTGAACTGCCCAATGGCGATCAATATTATGGTTTTCCGGCAGAAAACGACGCGTTGAAGATTGGCAAACATAACGGAGGCCAGGTTATCCATTCAGCGGATGAACGTGTTCCGTTTGCGGAAGTGGCCAGTGATGGGTCAGAAGCCTTCCCGTTCTTGCGCAATGTATTGCCGGGTATCGGTTGCTGCCTGTACGGCGCTGCCTGCACCTATGATAATTCGCCTGACGAAGATTTTATTATCGATACTCTACCCGGCCACGATAATACACTGCTCATTACCGGCCTGAGCGGGCACGGTTTTAAATTTGCGTCAGTTTTAGGGGAAATAGCTGCCGATTTTGCGCAAGACAAAAAAAGCGATTTTGATTTGACGCCATTCAGGCTTTCCCGCTTCCAATAATCATCATTACGGCCTCCAGAATGAGGCCGTTTTTACAGGAGTATTTAATGCGTCGGCTGTTGCACTATCTCATCAATAATATTCGCGAGCATCTGATGCTTTATCTTTTTCTCTGGGGACTGTTGGCAATTATGGACCTGATCTACGTGTTTTATTTTTAGTTTTTCCGCACTGACATAAACTGACAAATATTTAATCTCCCTTTCATTTAGCGTGAAAAATTGAATGAGATTCTTCCTGCCTCTACAGCACTCACCAGACCTTCCAGATGCTGAACCCACTAAACTTATGAAGATTCTTTCATTATTAATTCAAAATTATTGAAATAAAAATAAATATCATTCAATTTGTTATTTTTGTGTTGCAATTCATTCTCCGACACGCCATTTTCTTTCTCTCGCAAATTCGTTTTGGATGCACTTATGTCATTCACAAATACCCCTGAACGCTATGGTGTTATATCTGCGGCCTTACATTGGCTAAGCGCAATTATTGTCTATGGCATGTTTGCTTTAGGTCTGTGGATGGTCACGCTCAGCTATTACGATGGCTGGTACCACAAAGCACCCGAATTGCATAAAAGCATCGGCATTTTGTTAATGATGGGGCTGGTTATTCGCGTTCTTTGGCGCTTCATATCTCCACCGCCGGGTCCGCTGCAAAGTTATTCGCCCATGACTCGTGTTGGCGCAAAGGCTGGACATCTTGCATTGTACCTATTGCTGTTCGCCATCGGCATCAGCGGCTATCTGATCTCCACTGCCGATGGTAAACCGATCAGCGTTTTTGGCTGGTTTGACGTCCCCGCGACCCTCGCCGACGCTGGCGCACAGGCTGACTTTGCCGGTGCCCTGCATTTTTGGCTCGCGTGGAGCGTCGTAGTACTGTCCGTTATGCACGGATTTATGGCCCTGAAGCATCATTTCATCGATAAAGACGACACTCTGAAGCGCATGCTGGGAAAGTCGTCATCTGACTATGGAGTATAAAAAATGAAAAAAAGCCTGCTTGGTTTAACCTTCGCGTCCCTGATGTTCTCTGCCGGTTCAGCGGTTGCCGCCGATTACAAAATTGACAAAGAAGGTCAGCACGCCTTTGTTAACTTCCGCATCCAGCATCTTGGCTATAGCTGGTTATATGGCACCTTTAAAGATTTCGACGGTACTTTTACCTTTGATGAAAAAAATCCAGCTGCCGATAAAGTGAATGTGACAATTAACACCACCAGCGTCGATACTAATCACGCCGAACGCGATAAACATCTTCGCAGTGCGGATTTCCTCAATACCGCAAAATATCCACAGGCAACATTCACCTCCACCAGCGTGAAGAAAGACGGTGACGAACTGGATATTACCGGCGATCTGACGCTGAATGGTGTAACCAAACCCGTCACGCTGGAAGCGAAATTAATTGGTCAGGGCGACGACCCGTGGGGCGGTAAACGTGCAGGCTTTGAGGCCGAAGGCAAAATTAAGCTCAAAGACTTCAATATCAAGACAGATTTAGGTCCAGCTTCTCAGGAAGTGGATCTGATTATTTCAGTGGAAGGCGTACAGCAGAAGTAAGCGTGAAATGTTGCCGGATGACACGCATCCGGCAATGATATTTATTCTGTTGGATCAGGAATGCCCAGTGTTGTATTCAGACGTCCACGAGACTTATTAAAGATCTTATTGCCATTTTCACGTCCTGCCCGACGGCGTCGCTGTTCTTCTGGCGGTAACGCGCTTTCTTCGCAGCAAATCTCACTGCAACAACCTTTGTATTTTTCTGCACATACTGGACACTGAATAAACAGCAGGTGGCAGCCATCATTTTTACAGTTGGTATGGCTATCGCACGGCGCACCGCACTGGTGGCAATGCGCGATAATCTCATCAGAGATACGTTCGCCCATCCGCTCGTCAAACACAAAATTTTTGCCAATAAAACGCACCGGTAAGCCCTGCTCGCGCGCCTTACGGGCGTATTCAATAATTCCGCCTTCGATATGCCAGACTTTATTGAATCCGTTATGTTTCATCCAGGCACTGGCCTTTTCACAACGAATGCCGCCGGTGCAGTACATAACGATTTTTTTATCTTTATGTTCCTGCATCATCTCGACTGCTTTTGGCAGCTGCTCACGGAAGGTATCTGCCGGAATTTCCAGCGCGTTTTCAAAGTGCCCCACTTCATACTCATAGTGGTTACGCATGTCGATAAACAATGCATCGGGATCGTCAAGCATGGCGTTCACTTCTGCCGCTTGCAGATACTCACCAACATTGCTGGCATCAAAGTGAGGATCGTCAATACCGTCGGCTACGATGCGATCGCGCACCTTCATGCGCAGTACCCAGAAGGATTTCCCGTCATCATCCAACGCGATATTCAGGCGTAAGCCATCTAAAGCAGGGTCGAAGCCGTATAGCTGTGCGCGAAATGTTTCAACATTGCTCGCAGGTACACTGATTTGCGCGTTAATCCCCTCATGCGCCAGATACACTCGCCCAAAAATATTCAGCGCAGTAAACAGCTGATATAAAGCGTCACGGGTCGCTTTCGGATCGGCGATGTGGAAATACTTATAAAACGAAATGGTGGTGCGCGGTTCGCGCTCAGCCAACATTTTGGCTTTCAGCGCGTCGTTGGAAATGCGGTTGTGTAACACTGGCATGGTGTACGGTTCCTGCGAGATGGGAAAGTAAAAATCCGCGGCATGATATAGCAATTATCGATAATTAACATCCACACATTTTACGCTACATTTGCGCATTAAAAATTATTTATTATTTACAAGCGCGGTAATTTCGCCCAGTCTTCAGCCACAAATTTTGGTTGCGGGCGAAAAAATGCGACAATACATACAATTGCCCGAATAGGTTGAAAAACAGGATTGATATGACGAATCTACCCAAGTTCTCCACCGCACTGCTTCATCCGCGTTATTGGTTAACCTGGTTGGGTATTGGCGTACTTTGGTTAGTCGTGCAATTGCCCTACCCGGTTATCTACCGCCTCGGTTGTGGATTAGGAAAACTGGCGTTACGTTTTATGAAACGACGCGCAAAAATTGTGCATCGCAACCTGGAACTGTGCTTCCCGGAAATGAGCGAACAAGAACGCCGTGAAATGGTGGTGAAGAATTTCGAATCTGTTGGTATGGGGCTGATGGAAACCGGCATGGCGTGGTTCTGGCCAGACCGCCGGATCGCCCGCTGGACGGAAGTGATCGGCATGGAACACATTCGTGACGTGCAGGCGCAACAACGCGGCATCCTGTTAGTTGGCATCCATTTTCTGACTCTGGAGCTGGGTGCGCGGCAATTTGGTATGCAGGAACCCGGGATTGGCGTTTACCGCCCGAACGATAACCCACTGATTGACTGGCTACAAACCTGGGGCCGTTTGCGCTCAAATAAATCGATGCTCGACCGCAAAGATTTAAAAGGCATGATTAAAGCCCTGAAAAAAGGCGAAGTGGTTTGGTACGCACCGGATCATGATTACGGCCCGCGCTCAAGCGTTTTCGTCCCGTTGTTTGCCGTTGAGCAGGCTGCGACCACAACCGGAACCTGGATGCTGGCACGGATGTCCGGCGCATGTCTGGTGCCCTTCGTTCCACGCCGTAAGCCAGATGGCAAAGGGTATCAGTTGATTATGCTACCGCCAGAGTGTTCTCCGCCGCTGGATGATGCCGAAACCACCGCCGCGTGGATGAACAAAGTGGTCGAAAAATGCATCATGATGGCACCAGAGCAGTATATGTGGTTACACCGTCGCTTTAAAACACGTCCGGAAGGCGTTCCTTCACGCTATTAAATCTCCCATGCCGGATGCTTGAGAATGGCATCCGGCATTCCCACAGCAAATCCTCCTGATTTAGCGATAAAAGCTCTCTGGATTGCGCCCCCTGGAAGTCGGGCGCATAATTAGTGTGCTTATCTTTTCTTCTTATGTTCACCGCGCCTGGCGCACCAACAGCGGATTGCTATGTCACCCTGTGAAAATGACACCCCTATAAACTGGAAACGAAACCTGATCGTCGCCTGGCTAGGCTGTTTTCTTACCGGTGCCGCCTTCAGCCTGGTAATGCCCTTCTTACCCCTCTACGTTGAGCAGCTTGGCGTTACGGGCCACTCCGCCTTGAATATGTGGTCCGGTATTGTCTTCAGCATTACATTTTTATTTTCGGCCATCGCCTCACCGTTTTGGGGTGGACTCGCCGACCGTAAAGGCCGAAAACTCATGCTATTACGCTCTGCCCTTGGGATGGGCATCGTGATGGTGTTAATGGGGATGGCACAAAATATCTGGCAGTTTTTGATCCTGCGGGCGCTGCTTGGTTTGCTTGGCGGATTTGTTCCCAACGCTAACGCACTGATCGCCACACAAGTACCGCGTAATAAAAGCGGCTGGGCGCTGGGTACGCTCTCCACAGGCGGCGTTAGCGGCGCGTTGCTCGGCCCAATGGCTGGTGGTTTGCTTGCCGATAGCTACGGCTTACGTCCGGTATTCTTTATTACCGCCAGTGTGCTGATACTTTGCTTTTTCGTCACCCTGTTTTGCATCCGAGAAAAATTCCAGCCAGTCAGCAAAAAAGAGATGCTGCATATGCGGGAAGTGGTGACATCACTTAAAAACCCGAAACTGGTACTCAGCCTGTTTGTCACCACGTTAATCATCCAGGTGGCGACGGGTTCAATTGCCCCTATTCTGACGCTGTATGTCCGCGAACTGGCGGGTAACGTCAGTAATGTCGCCTTTATCAGCGGCATGATCGCCTCGGTGCCTGGCGTGGCTGCTCTGCTGAGTGCACCACGACTCGGCAAACTTGGCGATCGAATCGGCCCCGAAAAGATCCTGATTACGGCGCTGATCTTTTCTGTACTGCTGTTGATCCCAATGTCTTATGTTCAGACGCCATTGCAACTTGGGATTTTACGTTTTTTGCTCGGTGCCGCGGATGGTGCACTACTCCCCGCCGTACAGACACTGTTAGTTTACAACTCGAGCAACCAAATCGCCGGGCGTATCTTCAGCTATAACCAATCGTTTCGTGATATTGGCAACGTTACCGGACCATTGATGGGAGCAGCGATTTCAGCGAACTACGGTTTCAGAGCGGTATTCCTCGTCACCGCTGGCGTAGTGTTATTCAACGCAGTCTATTCATGGAACAGTCTGCGCCGTCGTCGGATACCCCAGGTATCAAACTGATTTTTCGCCTTTCATACTTGCAATAGCGGAGAATCAGCTATCCTTTTCCCTGAAACCTCATCAACTCAAAGGGAGAATCGTGATGACCATGTACGCAACGCTTGAAGAAGCCATTGACGCTGCACGCGAAGAATTTCTTGCAGACAACCCCGGCATCGACGCCGAAGACGCGAATGTGCAACAGTTCAATGCCCAAAAATACGTTTTGCAGGACGGCGACATCATGTGGCAAGTTGAGTTTTTTGCCGACGAAGGGGAAGAAGGTGAATGTTTACCCATGCTTAGCGGTGAAGCCGCGCAAAGTGTCTTTGACGGCGACTATGATGAGATAGAGATCCGCCAGGAGTGGCAGGAAGAGAATACATTACATGAATGGGACGAGGGGGAATTTCAGCTTGAGCCACCGCTGGATACGGAAGAAGGACGGGCAGCGGCTGATGAGTGGGATGAACGCTAATTACTCATACGGGCCATGATGAATGTCGATCGGCAGCAGTAAAGTATCGAAAACAAGGGAGAATGGCAGATCAAGGATCGTGACGTAACGCCAGGCGGAGTCACGCACGTCCCATTGCACACCAGGATAATATTGGTTGCCATGCCCCTGCCCCGGTATAGTGCGACTAATAATACTGCCGCAGCCACTCAACAAGGTCACCATAATACTGACCATGATGAAACGCATTTGATACCTCTCCCGTAAAAAAATACCGGCATAACGCCGGTATTTTTATTGGCTCGTTGTTTTTGCCTAATGCGGCGTGAACGCCTTATCCGACCTACAAAATCTTGCAAAATCAACACATTGCAGGAGCAATGTAGGCCTGATAAGCGTAGCGCATCAGGCAACTACGTTTTTATTGCGAAGCCGTATCCGGTTTACGCAATGCCAGCGGATTCAGCTTTATCCCTTCATAATAACTCACCCAGGAAGAATATCTCTCCGGGGAATTCCAGACGCGGAAATGCAAACGGGCCATCGTCACCGGATCGCTTAGCAGCACCAAACGGCGATCGCGATTCAGTTTCTCTGGCGTCTCGTTGAGCGCCTGTTCAACGTGGCGGTCACGGGCAATTTCCAGCACCTTACTGGCGCGGTGACGCGCCGTCGCCATGGCGGTTGCCAGAGCGTTAAATGAAGGGTTAAACACCGCATGCATAAAGCCATCGTCGAGGGAGCGTTGACGATTCATCTCGAGGAAACGATCGGTATCAAGCAGCACCTGCGGCGGTGAATACTCTTCCGGGATCAGGAACAGTTTCCAGCGTTTGGTACGCAGACCCACTGTAGTACGGCTGGAGATCACCGAAACAAACGGTGACAAGATCAACGAGAAGACAATCGGTGCCAGCCAGAACAAGAAACGCAGATCCAGCCACGCCATACCAACTGCCCACACTAACCCCAACAGCAGCTGTGAGCCGTGGCGTTTGAACGCTTCGCCCCAGGAAGTGGAGTCATCATCACGCTGCGGTGAATTCCACACCACTTCCCAGCCAAGGAACGCGCTGACGACGAAGACCGTATGGAACAGCATGCGTACCGGAGCCAACAGCACGGAAAACAGCACTTCCAGCAGCAACGATAATGTAACGCGCCAGAAGCCGCCGTATTCTTTCGTTCCTTTGCACCAGATAAGCAAAATGCTCAATAACTTCGGCAGGAACAACAGCACCATGGTCGAAGCAAAAAGTGCAATCGCCAGCTCAGGACGCCACTGCGGCCACACCGGGAATAACTGCCGTGGTTGCAGGAAGTATTGCGGTTCGGTCAACGCATGCACTACCTGCAATGCAGTAGAGAGCGCGAGGAACATAAACCACAGCGGAGCGGAGAGATAAGACATCACGCCCGTCAGGAATACCGCACGGTGAACCGGGTGCATACCCTTAACCAGGAACAGACGGAAGTTCATCAGGTTACCGTGGCACCAGCGGCGGTCACGTTTTAGCTCATCAAGCAAGTTAGGCGGCAATTCTTCATAAGAACCCGGGAGATCGTAAGCAATCCACACCCCCCAACCAGCACGGCGCATCAACGCCGCTTCCACGAAGTCATGTGACAGGATTGAACCGGCAAAGGAACCTTCGCCCGGCAGCGGAGCCAGTGCGCAGTGCTCGATAAACGGTTTCACGCGGATAATCGCGTTATGTCCCCAGTAGTGCGACTCGCCAAGTTGCCAGAAGTGCAAACCGGCTGTAAACAGTGGCCCATACACGCGGGTCGCGAACTGCTGACAGCGCGCATACAGCGTATCCATACCGGACGCTTTCGGCGACGACTGAATGATCCCGGCGTTCGGGTTGGCTTCCATCAGGCGCACCAGCCCGCACAAACAATCACCGGTCATTACCGAGTCAGCATCCAGCACCACCATGTAGCTGTACTGGCTGCCCCAGCGACGGCAGAAGTCATCGATATTACCGCTTTTACGCTTCACGCGACGACGGCGGCGGCGATAGAAAATCTGACCTTCGCCACCGACTTCAGCGATCAGCTCCATCCACGCTTTTTGCTCTGCGACGCAGATATCCGGGTTATAACTGTCACTCAGAATGTAGACATCAAAGTGTTTGGCATTCCCGGTGGCTTTTACTGATTCCCACGTTGCACGCAGGCCAGCAAAAACACGGTTCACGTCTTCGTTACAGATAGGCATGATCAACGCCGTGCGATGCTCCGGGTTTAATGGTTCATCGCCAACTGTCGACGCAGATATACTGTATTTATCGCGACCAATAAGCAGTTGCAGGAAGCCCATCAACGCCGTCCAGAATCCGGCGGACACCCAACAGAACAGCACCGCAAAGAGGATCAGGATACCGGTTTGCAGCATATAAGGCAGAAGCTGCATAAAGGAAACCCACAGATCCTGACCAACCATATCCATAGGATTAATCAGCGCCCACCCCTGATATGGAAGAATGGTCTTCATATACCAGGTCGCGACAACAGTTTGCGCGAGCGTCAGGATTAACAGAATGTAACGGCGGATGGTGCCGACGGTACGCCACTTTTGCTCGCTCTCCTGCTCTTCTTTGGTCAAACGAGCCAGATAGCGCGGCGTCACATCGCGTCCACGCAGACGATCCCAGAAACGGCCTACCGGGTTGGTACGCCACGGATCGGGAAACATCGAGGAGCGTTTTGCTTCTGGCATCGCCTTAAGCTGATCGCGCCCTTCATCGTCTTTAATTAACTGTCCATCAGCAAGTGAATCTGGCCAGGCTTGTTCCAGACGCGCCTTTACCGAGCCTTGCGGGGAGTCATCCTCCCGCGCCCAGGTGCGGTGTTCGGCATCCAGCGCCTGATGAACGGCGCGGATATCAGTCTTCGGCAATGCCGCTTTCTCGCTTGCGGCGATGGGCATTGCGTCAATGTACTCAGTTGTCTTATTCATTGGCAGGTAACTGGTAGCTCCAGGTTTCACTCAACGTCTGATCGGCATTCACCAGCGCAGCACGCATTTCAGTGGTTTTCTTGGCATCTTTCACTTTCACACGCATCACCAGACGCCAGCCTTTGGTAACCGGGTTATAGCGCACCGTGCTTTCAACTATCTCACCATTATCACCAATGCTGGTTTGCGCTGTGACCGGGGTATCCTCTGGCAGTTTTTTCATCTCTGCGCCGGTAAAATCGACCACAAAGGCGATAGTACCGTCAGGCTGGCGAATCAGGTTCGACTGCTTCACATCCCCCGTTGAACGACGCGTTTGTTGCACCCATGCGTTATCTGGTGCATGCAGTTTGTCTTCATCACGGCTAAAGGTGATGGTGTATTTAAAGTTCATCTCTTTACCCGGCTCCGGCAGCTGATCCGGAGTCCAGTAAGCGACGATGTTATCGTTGGTTTCATCGTTGGTTGGAATTTCCACCAGCTCAACGCTGCCTTTGCCCCACTCCCCTTTCGGAGTCACCCATGCGCTTGGACGGAGGTCGTAACGATCATCGAGATCTTCGAAGCGGGAGAAATCACGACCGCGCTGCAACAGACCGAAGCCTTGCGGATTTTCCATCGAGAAGCTGCTGACCGCTAAATGTTTCGGGTTATTCAACGGACGCCAGATCCACTCACCATTACCGGCATGGATAGAGAGACCGTTAGAGTCGTGCAACTCCGGGCGATAGTTATTTGCAGGCGAAGGTTGGTTCGGCCCAAACAGGAACATACTGGTTAATGGTGCAACCCCCAGTTTGCCGACTTTATCGCGCAGATAGATTTTCGACTGCACATCCACAACCGTGTCACGCCCTGGCATAACCACGAATTTGTAAGCACCTGTCGCACGCGGCGAGTCAAGCAATGCATAAATGGTTAAACGTTTATCAGTCGGTTTTGGACGCTCGATCCAGAACTCTTTGAAACGTGGAAATTCTTCACCCGATGGCAAGGCGGTATCAATTGCCAGGCCGCGGGCAGAAAGGCCATAAACCTGACCTGCGCCAATCACGCGGAAATAGCTGGCCCCGAGCATGCTGACGATTTCATCGTTTTTATCTTTGCTGTTGATCGGGTAAAGCACTTTAAAACCGGCAAAACCAAGGTCTTTTACCGTGTCTTTATCATGCTGAACATCGCCGAAAGTGAAATAATCCGGGCTGTATTTGATTCGTTTGACTGCGGTGGCAGTCACTTCATTTATTTTGACCGGGGTATCGAAGTACATACCCTGATGGTAGAACTCGAGTTTGAATGGGGTCTTCAGATTGTTCCAGTACGCTTTGTCATGATTAAACTGGATCTGCTGATAGTCCGCGTATTTCATGTCGCGGAAAACGGAGGGCAAGTTGCTTTTAGGCGCCTCATAGCCTTTCCCGGCTAAGGATTGAGCTTGCTTTGCGACATCATCAATACTGAAAGCCCAGCTTGAAGATGTATACAGGGTTAACATTACTGCAGCACTCAACCAACGCATTTTCATCATTTGTAGTTTATGTTTCATAATTAGTAAGCACTTCCCCCTTTGTGTGCTTATATCGATCCGATCTATTTTAATGGATAACCAGCCATTCCGACAACAGAATCCCGGTATCGTTCAGCACGCTGGCTCATGGATTAAGCACCTGGTTGCAACCGTTTTCACTTTCCGTGCTTCTCCTAAAGACAGAAGCATCGACTTCGTGTAGGGTTTGCCAGCAAATTTATTTATCAACCGTCTTACAGACGCTTCCATTCTGGTTAGTGGTAGCGATGATGCTATGCATAAAAACCTTGAAGCCTGCGTCTGGCGCGGTCAGGTCGGTGTCGCTATGGCAACAAGCCTAAAGGCATAACCCGACAGGGATAAGACGAAAAATCCGAGATTAGTTAACCATATATGAATCCAGTACCCGCGCAACGTGAATATTTCCTCGACTCCATCCGCGCCTGGCTGATGTTGTTAGGGATCCCTTTTCATATTTCTTTAATCTATTCGAGCCATACATGGCATGTGAATAGCGCCGAACCGTCATTGTGGCTGACCCTTTTTAATGACTTCATCCACTCGTTCCGCATGCAGGTATTTTTCGTTATATCCGGGTACTTTTCCTACATGCTTTTTTTACGCTATCCCTTGAAAAAATGGTGGAAAGTACGTGTCGAACGTGTAGGGATCCCGATGTTAACAGCCATCCCCTTACTGACATTGCCGCAATTTATTATGCTGCAATACGTCAAAGGGAAAGCGGAAAGTTGGCCTGGGCTGTCATTGTATGACAAATATAATACGTTGGCCTGGGAATTAATATCACACCTGTGGTTTTTACTGGTGTTAGTGGTCATGACGACGCTGTGCGTATGGATATTTAAACGCATCAGAAATAATTTAGAAAATTCTGATAAAACGAATAAAAAATTCTCGATGGTAAAATTATCGGTGATTTTTTTGTGCCTCGGCATCGGTTATGCGGTAATAAGAAGAACGATTTTTATTGTGTATCCACCCATTCTGAGTAACGGCATGTTCAATTTTATTGTCATGCAAACGTTATTTTATTTGCCGTTCTTTATCCTCGGCGCACTGGCTTTCATTTTCCCTCATCTTAAAGCCTTGTTTACCACGCCGTCTCGTGGCTGTACCCTTGCAGCAGCATTGGCGTTTGTCGCTTATTTACTCAACCAGCGCTATGGCAGTGGCGATGCCTGGATGTACGAAACCGAGTCGGTGATTACCATGGTCCTCGGTCTGTGGATGGTGAATGTGGTCTTCTCCTTCGGCCACCGTTTGCTTAACTTCCAGTCAGCGCGGGTGACTTACTTTGTTAACGCATCGCTATTTATCTATCTGGTTCACCACCCGTTAACGCTGTTTTTCGGCGCGTACATTACACCGCACATCACCTCCAACTGGCTTGGTTTTCTCTGTGGCCTGATATTCGTAGTAGGGATTGCGATAATTCTGTATGAAATTCATTTACGCATCCCGTTACTGAAGTTTTTGTTCTCTGGTAAACCGGTTGTTAAGCGTGAGAACGATAAAGCACCAGCCCGTTAAGCCGCGTTTACAATAACCATTCCACAGGCAATATCGACGCCAGTCTGACCATAACCCGCTTCCAGAAACTGGTAGCGGGTTCTTTTTTGAGAACAATTTCTTTCTTTGCATGACGATCAACCCAGTTGATCCGCCCCCACCTGTCCAGACGGAGCTGCCAGGCCGCATCATACTGGCTCTGAATAAAGCGTTTATCAATTAACTGTGCCAGCGTTTCGCTCTCTATCACGAACCCCATTTCAGTATTGAGCAATGTCGAACGTGGATCGAAATTGAAAGAGCCAATAAACACCGTTTTACCATCGATGCTAAAGGTTTTAGCATGCAGGCTGGCACCGGAATTACCGGTTATGCCGCGATCGTGTAACGTACTACTTTGTTCACGCGTCGGCTTGAGTTCATATAATTCCACGCCGTAGCGGAGCAATTTTTTGCGCCAGCGCGCGTATCCGGCATGGACGACAGCAACATCGTTAGCGGCAAGAGAATTGGTTAGGATCGCAATCTTTACCCCTTTTCTCACCATCCGTAAGAGTTGCGCCACACCTGCGCGTGTCGGTACAAAATAGGAAGAGATAATATCGATGCGTTCACTGGGTGAGCCCATGATATCGAACAGGCGTTGCGGTAACAGTGAATGCCGTTTTGCCTTGCCTTCCCCTTTCGCCGGATCATCACTTAATAAACGTGTTTTCGCCCAGATAAGCGGCAACGTTCCATCAACCAGATGATTTATAAACGGGCTGGATTCCATTTTGCGTAAATAACGATGCGTCATGGCATCGTCATGCCAGGAGGCGGGTAACTCGATGCGATCCGCCATTTCACCTTCCGGGACATCCAGCACCTGCTGTAAGGGTGAAACCGATTTACAATACCAGTAGCGGGCGAAATCATCGGCAACGTCCTCTACAACTGGTCCTATTGCCATGACATCTAAATCCGAAAAAAGTGGCTCTTCCCCTGCACCAAAATAGGCATCACCAATATTTCGCCCTCCTACCAGCGTCACCACGCCATCGACAGTGAAACTTTTATTGTGCATACGGCGATTGAGACGGGAAAAGTCGGTGATATAACCAAGCGGACGTAGCAAGCGAAACGAGAAAGGATTAAAAAGCCGGACTTCAATGCGGGGATGACTGTCAAGCAAGCGTAAAATGTCGTCAAGTCCGGGTGTATTGTTGTCGTCCAGCAACAAACGGACGCGAACGCCACGCTTTGCTGCGGCTAACAGGGCGGAAAACAGTAACCGACCCGACATATCGTCCTGCCAGATGTAATACTGAACATCCAGCGTATGCTCTGCCATTTCGGCCAGACGATACCGGGCGGCAAACGCATCCAGACTTTTCTCCAGAGGGAAAAGGCCACACTGACCGGGATGTTGCGAACACAGTGGCAGCACCGCGCTCGCCAGCCGGGGCAAATCATTCATCTCCTTGTTGGGTAAGGAGTCTTTCGTAGAGGTGGGCGTTTTCTTCATCATAACAGACAAAGTATACCTGTTCGGGTAAAGCGTGACGGGTAATAAATTCTGAAACGGTTTTTACTGCGATTTCAGCCGCTGCCGCACGAGGGTAACCATAAACCCCAGTACTAATTGCAGGAAAAGCCACTGACGTATAGCTGTTTGCCGCCACCAGTCGTAGGCTATTGAGATAGGCATCCTGCAAAAGCTGGTCTTCGTTTTGTTCACCACCACGCCAGACTGGCCCGACGGTGTGCACTACGGCTTTCGCGGGAAGATCGCCTGCAAGCGTAATAACGGCATGCCCCGTAGGGCAATCGCCCTGCTGCTGCCTGACTTTTAAACAGGCATCCAGCAGGGCCGGACCCGCTGCGCGATGAATGGCCCCATCGACGCCGCCGCCTCCCATTAATGACGGATTAGCCGCATTCACAATCACATCAACGGCCAGTTTGGTAATATCACCCTGCACAACATGAATACGCGTTTTCATAATGCCTCCTTACACCTTCTTGTTTCTTAAGTGTACAGCAGGCTTTTTGGTTAAATCGCATTTTTCTGCTCAGCAAGGTGAGTTGTTCAGAAACTTAGTTATATTCGATGTTCATTACAGCCAGCTTTTTCTGTTTATCAAGATACTGCACTTTTACTGAGGCTATTTGCGCGTTTTTGACATTGCCGCTCATTAACGCTTTGCTGGAATAGGTTCTGCCCGGAACAGAGCCATTCTGTGGGCAGTTCATTTCTACGGGTGATGACTGGGTGCTGACGTCACATGCCGGTTCCACAATTTGGCCATAAAAATGGATCACGCCCCCTTGCGCGGTGCTTCCTGCGATGGCAATAAAAGGAAAAAACAAACTGCCGAGCATAAGAGAGTTTAAAAAAGGTCTGAACATTTATTCTATTTCCTCAATGATTAGTCATCCTTGAGGGTTGTGTTATCCATACTTTCAGGTTGGCTGATCCGCAGCAGACCATTCTCTCCAGATTCATCTTATGCTCGATATTTCAACAAATTAAGACTTTTCTGAAGAGGGCGGCCATTGTTGTGATAAATGAAGTGACTGTCCATCAGAAACAGTAACAACTATTTTCACCCGATCGTCCGGGGAAATATTTAAACTCAACTTCGTCAAAGCAATGGGTTGATTAGCAGGCAATGAGAGGGTCTTTTCTTGCTTCGTCTGACTTTGTCCTGAACTGCCTTCACGTAGGGACAATATTTGTACTCTGCATAGACAAGATTGAGTAAGAGTGACTTCAGGAATAATGGTGTACATATCCCCTTGCTGGGTCGTATTAAAGGTTATCTGACTGGAAAGTGCCGCAAGGAGTAATAACGCATTCATATTCATCTCCCGAAAAAAAACAGGGCTTACGCCCTGTTTCTGTAATACGAAATATAAATTAGTACTGATGAGCGGTCGCGTTGTTGCCAAAACCAACCTGAGTGACGTTAACGCTGGAGTTAGATGCAGTCTGGTCAACCGCTGCACCGTTACCACCACCAAACTGTTTAACAGTCATTTCAGAGTTTTTACCGTTCCACTGATCAAGAGTGGCACTGTTACCGAAGCCACGTTGGGTCAGATCGATTGAGCTGTCATCAGAGCCCTGACCAACATCTGCACCGTTACCGCCACCGTGCTGGGTAATCGTCAAGTCAGAGTTACGAGCATCAGTTTGCAGAGCAAGTGCAGAGTTACCACCACCGTACTGGTAAATATTCAGCTCTGAATTTGGGCCGCTATTATTACCGCCACCGCCATGGTGACCACCACCGCCATACTGAGGAACAACACCTGCCAGAGCGCTACCAGAGAATACGATTGCTGCAATTGCTGCTACTTTTAAAAGTTTCATGTAAAACCCCCATCGGATTGATTTAAAAGTCGAATGGAAATTAACGTTGTGTCACGCGAATAGCCATTTGCGACTGTCTCTGCACTACAATTGCCGTTTTTTGAGTACCATACTGTGTAATATTTGCTTTATTACCAGAACCTTTCTGGATAATCATCGCAGTATTACCATAAGCACCTTGCGAAATACTGGCATCGTTGGCATTGCCCGCCTGATCAATATATGCAAGGTTATAATCTCCTGTCTGGTCAATCTTTGCCCGGTTGCTACTACCTTCTTGCGCAACAACCGCCAAAAGTTTTGAACCTCCCTGCCGTAACTGAGCACTATTATTAGTCCCAGCTTGACCAATTATGGCTGCCTGATTAAATGAAGACTTACTCAATTCATTTACCGCGAAGTTATATTCTGAATTAGCTAAATCATAACCTGCTGCGGCTGCAATCCCAGGCGCACCCAGTATTGTTAACATCATAAATAACAATTTGTTTTTCATGTTGTCACCCTGGACCTGGTCGTACATTTAAGAAATTAAATCATTTCAACTTGGTTGTTAACGCAACCTGTATTTTGTTAACGCCGCGTTACGATGGAAAGTATGTCTGCGGAAATATTTTTAATAACTCACCCGCGCGTTGTATTTTTCTTTTTTTGTTCATACCAAAGTATTAAAACCCACGTAAATACGCTGTTATCTACGCAAAAAAATATTTTGTTTTCTTTTAAATTTCGGTTTTCCGCAATCAAAAATCACCAGACAGTCATTCTTCTTGCCCGTCGCTGATTGCTGCGATATGTCTTGCGCACAAGCCGTGACAAACCTCGTCTTTTTGCAGTAAAAAATTGTCCACGGAGGTGTGGAGAAAAAACAAGAACGTTTTACATGACAAAAGGACTACACCGAAATATTTTTTATATGCATTATTAGCAAGTTAGCACCATTTGTATGATTTTTTAAAATTGTGCAATAAAAACCAAATGTACAACTTTTCTATCATTTCTAAACTTAATAAAACCTTAAGATTAACATTTTAATATAACGAGTTACATTTGGTTACATGTTTAACACTTGATTTAAGATTTGTAATGGCTAGATTGAAATCAGATGTAATCCATTAGTTTTATATTTTACCCATTTAGGGCTGATTTATTACTACACACAGCAGTGCAACATCTGTCAGTACTTCTGGTGCTTCTATTTTAGAGGCAGCTGTCAGGTGTGCGATCAATAAAAAAGCGGGGTTTCATCATGTTTAATGAAGTCCATAGTATCCATGGTCATACATTATTGTTGATCACTAAACCTTCTTTGCAGGCGACAGCTCTCTTGCAGCACCTTAAACAATCGCTGGCAATTACAGGAAAATTACATAATATTCAACGTTCTCTGGACGATATATCTTCAGGCTCTATTATTCTTCTGGATATGATGGAAGCGGATAAAAAGCTTATCCATTATTGGCAGGATACTTTGAGCAGGAAAAACAACAATATCAAAATATTGTTGCTAAATACGCCTGAAGATTACCCGTACCGCGACATTGAAAACTGGCCTCATATCAACGGCGTTTTTTATGCCATGGAGGATCAAGAACGTGTTGTCAATGGGTTGCAAGGCGTCCTGCGCGGCGAATGCTACTTTACGCAAAAGCTTGCCAGTTACCTGATTACGCATTCAGGTAACTATCGTTATAACAGCACGGAATCAGCCCTCCTTACTCATCGGGAAAAAGAGATCCTGAATAAGCTGCGTATCGGCGCGTCTAATAACGAGATCGCTCGTTCGTTGTTCATCAGCGAAAATACGGTTAAAACGCATCTTTATAATCTTTTCAAGAAGATAGCCGTAAAAAACCGGACTCAAGCGGTTTCCTGGGCAAACGATAACCTCAGGCGATAAAGCCATGAAACGTTATTTACGCTGGATTGTGGCGGCAGAATTCCTGTTCGCCGCAGGGAATCTTCACGCCGTTGAGGTAGAAGTCCCGGGCTTGTTAACTGACCATACTGTTTCATCTATTGGCCATGATTTTTACCGAGCCTTTAGTGATAAATGGGAAAGTGACTATACGGGTAACTTAACGATTAATGAAAGGCCCAGTGCACGATGGGGAAGTTGGATCACAATAACGGTCAATCAGGACGTTATTTTCCAGACTTTTTTATTCCCGTTGAAAAGAGACTTCGAAAAAACTGTCGTCTTTGCACTGATTCAAACTGAAGAAGCACTAAATCGTCGCCAGATAAATCAGGCGTTATTGAGTACGGGCGATTTGGCGCATGATGAATTCTAAATAAAAAATTGTTCGGAGGCTGCAATGCGTGTCAAACATGCAGTAGTTCTACTCATGCTTATTTCGCCTTTAAGTTGGGCTGGAACCATGACTTTCCAGTTCCGTAATCCAAACTTTGGTGGTAACCCAAATAACGGTGCTTTTTTATTAAATAGCGCCCAGGCACAAAACTCTTATAAAGATCCGAGCTATAACGACGACTTTGGTATTGAAACGCCATCAGCGTTAGATAACTTTACCCAGGCCATCCAGTCACAAATTTTAGGTGGGCTACTGTCGAATATTAATACCGGTAAACCGGGTCGCATGGTGACCAACGATTATATTGTCGATATCGCTAACCGCGATGGTCAATTGCAGTTGAATGTGACGGATCGCAAAACCGGACAAACCTCGACCATCCAGGTTTCGGGTTTACAAAATAACTCAACCGATTTTTAAGCCCCAGCTTCATAAGGAAAATAATCATGCAGCGCTTATTTCTTTTGGTTGCCGTCATGTTACTGAGCGGATGCTTAACCGCCCCGCCTAAAGAAGCCGCCAGACCGACATTAATGCCTCGTGCTCAGAGCTACAAAGATTTGACCCATCTGCCAGCGCCGACGGGTAAGATCTTTGTTTCGGTATACAACATTCAGGACGAAACCGGGCAATTTAAACCCTACCCGGCAAGTAACTTCTCCACTGCTGTTCCGCAAAGCGCCACGGCAATGCTGGTCACGGCATTGAAAGATTCTCGCTGGTTTATACCGCTGGAGCGCCAGGGCTTACAAAACCTGCTTAACGAGCGCAAGATTATTCGTGCAGCACAAGAAAACGGCACGGTTGCCATTAATAACCGAATCCCGCTGCAATCTTTAACGGCGGCAAATATCATGGTTGAAGGTTCGATTATCGGTTATGAAAGCAACGTTAAATCGGGCGGTGTTGGGGCAAGATATTTTGGGATCGGTGCCGACACGCAATACCAGCTCGATCAGATTGCCGTGAACCTGCGTGTCGTCAATGTGAGTACCGGTGAGATCCTCTCCTCGGTGAACACCAGTAAGACGATACTTTCCTATGAAGTTCAGGCGGGGGTCTTCCGCTTTATTGACTACCAGCGCTTGCTGGAAGGGGAAGTAGGTTACACCTCGAACGAACCCGTTATGCTGTGCCTGATGTCGGCTATCGAAACAGGCGTCATTTTCCTGATTAATGATGGTATCGACCGCGGTCTTTGGGATTTGCAGAACAAAGCAGAACGGCAGAATGACATTCTGGTGAAATACCGCCATATGTCGGTTCCACCGGAATCCTGATAGATAAAAATGCCGGAATTATCATCCGGCATTTTACTGTTCAAGCGAAAGCGTGAGTGCCCCTCACGCTTTATTTTTGATTTGCTGCTCACGGTGAGCCGTCTTTGCACTACGCGCCGCCAGCCACAAGCCGCTGTTTTTCATTGCGTAACCAAATACCAGTCCAAGCGCCAGCGAAGGTAACACCAGTTTCCAGTCACCCTGCCCGGCAAACGTCGCGCATGCGCCTATAAACGTCCCCGGAACAAATGAAAGCAGCAGCTGTTTCGCCTGAATACACATCAGAAACGCGACAATACCGGTTATGACATAACCGAGAATTTCCAGATGTGGTGCCAGTGCACTACCGTAAATAATGACCATCGCCCACACCACGCCACTAAGCAGGGTTGCAGCGGAGATCGCCAGCCCTTTCAGCCCACCTTGCGGGCAGGCAAAGTAGGCCGTACAGCCCAGGAAACCCGCCCAGCTTAGTAAGCCCAGGGAAACAGCCACCCATCCCCAGATACCGGAGAGAATGCCTGTTGTGATTGCAATAGAGAGAAGTATGTTCATGCCGCGCATGATAGCAGAAAACGCGGCCATGAATGAGATCGAGCACACATTTTATGCAACAACAAATTATCTGTTGCAGTTATGAGTGATGGAGATCACATTTACTCTTCAGAATCTTCTTCAAGCTCGTCCCACATTGCACTAATAGCATCGCGGGTTAGCGGTGCCATGGTGCGCCAGAAAGGCGTAGTTGCATGGGCCTCCACTTTGCCAAGGAACGCACCACACCAGGGTAACAGATACTCACTGAACAGTGTTTCCAGTGCTTCGCTCTCATCTTCCGTTGACTGATCTTCCAGCCAGGAAGCCGCGAGCAGCAATGTACCGATGTGATCGGCTGGCGTATCCGCTAATGGCATCCCTCGTTCGGAAAGAAAAGCGCGCACTTCCGCTTCCGTCGCGCCCTCAACCCATGCGCTACGATATGGCGGCACAGCACATTCATCGCCAATAAACAACGCATTGTAATCGGCAGAGACTTGCGCCATATCACAGCTTTTCTGTAAACGTGTTAGTAACTCATCCTGCTCCAGTGGCCAGTTCGCAGCCAGTTTCCCTTCACGAATCAGGGTAAACAGCGGCACCAGTAAAGGATCTTGCGGTTGGCGGTAATAGAGCGAACCCAGCACACGACAGAGGATAGAAAACTCGTTCATTAATATATTTCCATTACTAGTAATTAAAGGTCTGCAAATTCCGCAATCGGTGCCATACCGCGAGATTCAAGGAAGTTCAGTAAGCGGCGCGGAGAAACATTCAAAATGCGCTCTGGCGGAAAATCTACCGCGTCGAGGATTTTAAGACACTCTTCAAATTCCCCCATGGTAAACGCAGTGTGAGAATCCGAGCCTAATGCCACCCAACCTCCAGCGTCACGTACCGCTGCGGCTACCGCACGACAGTTGTCTTCACTGCCCTTACGTGAGTGTAAAAATGAGGAATTATTGATTTCCAGCGCCACCTGATGTTTCGCAGCTGCTTCAGCAACGGCTTTAACATCTATTTCATATTTCGGATTTCCGGGATGGCTTATTATATGCACATTGCCGCTGGCGATAGTGGCGATCATCGCTTGCGTATTGGTCGCTTTGTCATGCGGCGCAAACACCGGCTCATGAAAACCGGCAATAATCAGATCCAGCGAATCAAACATTTTGCCACTGCAGTCAATTTCACCGTCAACATTTTTAATGTTAGCTTCGATGCCGCGCAGGATCCCAACCCCATCAACCACTCGCGGCCAGATACGCATGTTAATGAAGTGCCAGTGATGCGGCGCATCTTCCATATCCGGGCCATGATCGGTGATCGCAAAAAGTTTAATGCCCTTTTGTTTGGCCTGGGCAATGTAATCACTCAATGTGCTATATGCATGCGTGCTGGCAACGGTATGCATATGAAGGTCGACGGGATACATAACTCTCTCCTGTATTCAATTCCCGCCAAGGATAGCAGGAAACCTGATGCTTTATTAGTAGCCGCGTGCGCGGTCGACTTGCCCGCAGACCCTCTCCCCTTTTTCGAGCTGGGCAATGGTGCGCGAAATGTAATCCACAGCTTCAGCGGGACGGGTAATCGCGGCGACATGTGGTGTTATCGTCACGCGTGGATGTTGCCAGAGCGGACTTTCCGGCGGTAAGGGTTCGCGATTAAAAACATCCAGCATTGCACCTTTAACTTTGCCGCTATCCAGCGCCGCGAGCAGGTCATCTTCCACGACATGAACACCACGCGCCAAGTTGAGGAGATACGCGCCATCCGGTAATTTTTCGATTAATTGTTGATTAATAATGCCGACGGTTTCAGGGGTATTCGGTAACAAATTAATCAATACCCGGCATTGGCTCAGAAATGCAGAAAGTTCTTCCCGTCCGGCAAAGCTTTGCACGCCAGGCCACGATTTACGGGTTCGACTCCAGCAACGCAGCGGGAAGCGCCAGGTTTGCAGACTCTGTGCAACTTTACTGCCCAGTACGCCTGCGCCCAAAATGCCGATGGTAAAATCTTCCCGATGATATTCAGGCAGCGGTTGCCAATGCGAACTATTTTGCTGGATGCGATAATCGTCAAAACGTCGAAACCAATGCAGCACCTGACTGACAGCATATTCCTGCATTTGCTCGCCCATACCGGTATCTTCCAGGCGAAAAAGTGGAACAGAAGGTTTCAGCATATCAGGGTGAGCCTGTAACTTGCTCAAAATAGAATCAACACCGGCCCCGAGTGCAAACACCGCTTTAAGATCTCGCCCTGCCAGCATTTCAACAGGAGGATGCCAGACTAAAGCATAATCAGCAGAGTCATTATCTCCGCTTTTCCATGCTCTGACTCTTGCCTGAGGAATCGCTTTGCGCAGTGCCTCAATCCACCATTGGGTATCGAACGTTGGGTGATAAAAGATGATGTCCATACTGACTCCCGAAAAGCGTTGCGCGAAATTTATTCGCACTTATCGTTATGATCTACAAAGGCCACCAGCATAACAAATCCGTGGTCGGTGGCAAAAAAAGCAGATTTCGCTTATTAAAACTGCATATTGATTGAAGTTTGAATAAACGCGCGATTTTTTTAAAAAGTTTGTTGACCTCAGGTCATGATTTCCCTAAATTAGCGCCCGTTCCAGCAAGACAGGAACGACAATTTGGTGAGGTGTCCGAGTGGCTGAAGGAGCACGCCTGGAAAGTGTGTATACGGTAACGTATCGGGGGTTCGAATCCCCCCCTCACCGCCATATTTAAAGAAGAGCTCGTACGAAAGTACGAGCTTTTTTTTCGTATATTGCACACACCGGGGGGATGAGAAGCCCCGACAGGGGTTCGACAACTGGCGACAGCCAGTTGGACAGACCGTGAACGCAGTGAGCGGGCTGCCCGCAGGGCGAGCGAAGCGAGTCAATCCCCCCCTCACCGCCATCTTTAAAGAAGAGCCCGTACGAAAGTACGGGCTTTTTTTTCGTATATTGCACACACCGGGGGATGAGAAGCCCCGACAGGGGTTCGACAACTGGCGACAGCCAGTTGGACAGACCGTGAACGCAGTGAGCGGACTGCCCGCAGGGCGAGCGAAGCGAGTCAATCCCCCCCTCACCGCCATCTTTAAAGAAGAGCTCGTACGAAGGTACGGGCTTTTTTTTCGTATATTGCACACACCGGGGGATGAAAAGCCCCGACCGGGGTACTTAGTTAATGCAACGGTTCACCCTTTGTCGCCGCGGCTAATGGGCGAATTTTGTCACGGGTATCCCAGACCGGAGGGATTTCATCCAATTTAGTGACAGAAGCTCGTACAAAAGGCACCCGTGCAATAGTCATAATCGTATTCAACCAACGGTCACGAATAATGCGATCTGCCCTTTCATGACTCGGATCATCCAGCTCAATAACACAGACTATTTTATTGTTCTTCTTTGAAACCAGAACATAATCCATTGCCATTCCATTATAAATTGCAAAGAAACGCTTTCTTTCTTCTTCGCTAAACTCGGGTTGTTCTGGAAAGTTGATCAAGCGCCCCAGAGAGACCTGGCAATGGATATGACAATAATGTCCAAACCATTTCTCCAGATTATCAAAATAGATTTTTTCACAACGCGTAATTAACCACTCTTTTCCTTCCAATAAAATACCTTCGGCAACCATTCCCTGAAATAACTCATCTCGTTCTTGCCAACGAGAGTCACGATAGGTTTTCTGCGGTGTATAGCTCCTTGTCGACGCCTTAACAGCAGGGGAAGTTGCAGAGGAAGGGACTGGTTGCGAGTTAGTGATGATTACCGATGAGGCACCTTTTCGGAGTGTCAATTTTCTGGCAACAGCAAAACCGGCGACAAATGCAATTGTCAAACAAGTTACAAAAACCATAAAGCTCATAATTAATCTTCACCTATCCATGTTGATTATATTTCATTACTAACGCTACTCGCTGTAGCGAGTTACATGCCAACAATTCAACGATCCATATATAGTTAGTATCATGTTTTGATTATTACAACCATACCTATTTTGCCATTGCGGCTTGCCGTCCACAAAAAATAACAACACAAAATATTAGCCAAAGAATTAATTAAGATTAACCTGACATTTTTAATGTTATCCCTAAAAAATATAATCAGGGGAATGTATTCGGTGTTAATCAATCAGCCAAATTATGGTCCATTATTGATGGAACCTCATACGCAAAATTGGCACCAGACCTCCTGTACAGGTTGAATGGCTGAAAAAAGATAAGCAGATGCTCGCTTTTTGGGCTTCTGGAAGAAAAACTCTCCGCACTGGCGGTATTACACTGGTCTGGTGCTATGACGACAAATGCCCGGTAAGAGTATCTAAACCTGAATTCATTTCAGCTTATCAACACGCTCAAAGTCGCCCCCTGAACGTTAACCTGAAGTGAAAATCTTTGCTGTTAATGAAATAAAACAAAGCCCGGTTTACCCGGGCTCTGCGCTTATAATATACTTAACTGTATGCATGTAGCGTACGTTGGCAAAGTGCCGAACGTACGCAATCCTCTTTACCGAATCGGACGATCCCGACCATTTCATCCTCTTCGAAACGTTCCAGCGCGTCACTTAATCCGGAGCGCACGCCGCGAGGCAAATCGCATTGCGTGATATCACCGTTGACGATAACCGTCACGTTCTCCCCGAGGCGGGTTAAAAACATTTTCATTTGCGCGGCAGTCACATTCTGCGCCTCGTCAAGAATGACGACTGCATTTTCAAAGGTACGTCCACGCATATAGGCGAACGGCGCAATTTCCACCTTCCCTATTTCCGGTCGCAGGCAGTACTGCATAAAGGAAGCCCCTAAGCGACGGACCAGCACGTCGTAGACCGGGCGAAAATAGGGAGCAAACTTTTCTGCGATATCACCAGGTAAGAAACCAAGATCTTCATCGGCTTGCAGAACTGGACGGGTGACGATAATCCTGTCGACATCCTTATGTATCAGGGCCTCTGCCGCTTTTGCAGCACTGATCCAGGTTTTTCCGCACCCGGCTTCGCCCGTAGCGAATATCAGCTGCTTACTCTCAATAGCCTTCAGATAGTGCAATTGCGCTTCATTACGCGCGAGGATGGGCGAGGTATCGCGACTGTCGCGGGCCATACCAATGGCTTCTACGCCGCTCATCTGCACAAGCGAGGTGACCGATTCTTCTTCACGCTGCTTATGGCTGCGCGAATCCCGTCTCAGCACACGTTTTGCCTCGCGACGAGCTTTGATCACTGCTTTTTGTCTTCCCATGGAGAGCACCTTGAGTTGTTTGTATTCATCACACGCGCCGTTGGCAGCGCGATTATGCGCACGAACATCAGAGGGTTGGCTTCCTTGTAAGCCATAGTTTGCTGTTGGATAAAATGCCGAAAAACGGCTACGCACACCGTTTGCGGCGTCGGTAACACGAGTAAAGAGAGGAAGTGAGAAAAATACAGAGTGACGAAGTTGCTACCGGAGGAGAAATCTCCGCGAGTGGTGGAGCCTTGCTTAACAAAACATTGTCCAGAACAGGACGTTACCATCCGCGATCTCCATAGTGACTGACTATCACTGCCGGGAACTTCCGCTGCTACTTAATAAGTACAACAGATCTCGCATTCATTGCAACAATATATTCACTTATATTTAACTATAAAACACCATTTCAGTGACATTAGTTTCTACTGGAAAGATGACAGAGTGATGACAGTGATGAAAAAAGCTGTGTGCTTTCAGCAGGATTCGCATCAGGCATCAACGCACGAACGCCGGATGCGGCGTGACCGCCTGATCCAGCCTACCGAACCCGCACCGATTGTAGGCATGATAAGACGCGCAAGCGTCGCATCAGGCATCAACGCACGAACGCCGGATGCGGCGTGAACGCCTTATCCTGCCTACCGAACCCGCACCGATTGTAGGCATGATAAGACGCGCAAACGTCGCATCAGGCATCAGCGCACGAACGCACGAACGCCTGGTACGGCGTAAACGCCTTATACGCCTAAAAACATTAAACCCGCAGTAATGCGCTTCCGAGATAATCGTTCGCGTCCTTCACCCCCGGCAGCGCAAAAAAATAACCGCCGCCGATGGGTTTAACGTATTCCTCCAGCGCCTCGCCATTCAACCTTTTTTGTACTGTCAGGAAGCCCTTTTCCAGATCGTGTTGGTAGCAGACAAACAGCAACCCCATATCCAGTTGCCCGGAGTTGGTAACACCCAACGAATAACTGTAGCCACGACGCAGCATCAGACTAGACTCGCTCTCCGTCGTGCGGGGATTCGCCAGCCGGATATGGCTGTCCAGCGCGATCACCTTCCCTTCCGGATCACTGGCGTAATCGGGAACATCATGCTCATGCTGCATTCCCAGCGGCGCACCGGTTTGTTTGTCGCGACCAAAAATTGTCTGCTGTTCTTTCAGCGGCGTTCTGTCCCAAAATTCCACTCGAAACTGAATCAAACGCACCGCCTGGTAGCTGCCGCCGATAGCCCACGCAGGCTCCTGCTGATCTGCCGTCACCCACACTACTTTTTGCATCAATTTCGCATTTTGGCTGTCAGGATTAGCAGTGCCGTCTTTGAAACCCAGCAAATTTATCGGCGTCTCTTTGCCTTTACTACGCGCTGCGTGGTCGGAAATAAACCCTTCCCGCTTCCAGCGCACACTGAGCAAATCCGGCGTGTGTTTGATGATATCGCGCAGTGCATGGATCACCGTGTCCTGGGTATTGGCGCAAATCTGTAGCAACACATCACCATGACATAACGCCGCATCAAGCGAGTCGTTAGGGAAACGTGTCATCTTCTGCAACTTTTTCGGCATCTGCTGCGCAAGGCCAAAACGCTCATCAAACAATGAGTGGCCCACCGATAACGTGATGGTGAGATTATCGGGCGCAATGTAGCCGCCAAGAATGCCGGAATCGCGTGGCGGCAGGCGTGGATTTGACGTTTCTGGTGCCGCTCCGCCCTGAGTCAGAAAAGCAAAACGCTGAGTCAACAAGCGAAACAATCGCTCAAGATCAGCTTTATCGCTGGCAAGCACATCAAACGCCACCAGCATCATTGCCGCCTGCTGCGGCGTCAGAATACCCGCCTGATGTTCGCCATAAAACGGCTGCGCTTCACTGCGCGCATCCGGTGAAAGCGTCCCCGGCGCACTTAGTGGTTTTTGCGCATGCGCTACCGGGCAACTTCCCGCCAGTGCCAGCGCGCCAATCCCTTTCAGTAAACGTCGGCGTGACGGTTCATTCACGCCGTTTTCATCTTCATACTGCATAACGCTTAATCCAGCCCCAGCACACCGCGAAGTTGCGCCAGATCTTCCGCTAGCGCAGTAATCGGCCCTTTCAGCGCATTACGATCGGCATCGGTCAATTTGTCGTAGGTTTCAAAACCGTCTTTGGTACGGTATTTCGCCAGAATGGTATCGACCTTTTTGAAGTTAGCATCGACTTTTGCCAGCAGTTCCGGGTTGGCTTTTTGTAGTTGTGGACGCAGCAGATCGACAATTTTCTGCGAGCCTTCAACGTTAGCCTGGAAGTCCCACAGATCGGTGTGGCTGTAGCGATCTTCTTCACCGCTGATTTTGCTGGCTGCCACTTCCTCAATCAGTCCGGCTGCGCCGCCGACCACTTTTGAAGGTGGGAAAGCCAGTTCACTGATGCGTTTTTGCAAATCGACCACATCGGTATAAAGCTGGTCAGCATACTGATCCATTCCTTTGGTGGTATTGTCGCCAAACAATGCTTTTTCCAGACGGTGGAAACCGGTGAATTTCGGATCGGCGGCTTTTTGCTCGTAATCATCTTCACGGGCGTCAATGCTACCATCCAGATCAGAGAACAGCTCAGCAATCGGTTCGATGCGCTCATAGTGCTGGCGCGTCGGCGCATACAGTGCTTTCGCTTTTTCGATATCGCCTGCTTTAATAGCGTCGGTAAAGGCTTTGGTGTCGGTCACCAGTTGCGTGGTTTCCGCCATGACATACGCTTTATATGCAGTAATTGCACCACCAAGACTTAACAGCGCATCACTTTGCGCCGCATCCGCCGTTGCTTCACCTTTGACGATCAACTTCCCTTTCGGGTTAGTCAGCAGACCGCAGGTCATATCGTATGCGCCAGGCTGTAAATTCGCCGTCATTTTCTGGCTAAAACCAGGGGCGATATTTTCCCGCTCTTCCACCACCATCACGCCTTTGAGGATCTCCCACTCCAGCGCCTTCTGGCTGTGGTTCTGAATAATGAACTGTGTTTTCCCGGCGTTAACCGTAATGGTCATCGGTTCGCACTGTTTATCTGTCACAGTGACTTTGACCTGCGGAATATCAGCAGCGTTAGCCATAAAAGCAGAGGAGAACAGCGCAGCCACGCTTAATTGCAGTGCACTATGGCGGAAGTTAATGGTCATGACGAGACTATCCCTTTAAAGTATGTTGTAACTAAGCAAGAGTTTGCGTCATTTTCGTTACGCGGAGCGAGACGCTGTCGCCCCTGCGCGCGGCGGCAGAGCAAATGCCACCAGCGCCGGGATGAGATAAATAAACCAGACGGCGACTTCGCTGACGCTCGGCGCTTCCTGATAACCAAAGATACCTTCCATCAGCGTACCGAACAGCGAGTGAGTTGAGAGCACCGCGCTCATATCGAAGGCGATTTCCTGAAAGTGGTTCCACAGCCCGGCTTCATGAAACGCGCGAATAGCACCTGCCGCCAGCCCTGCGGCGACGAAGAGAATAAACAGGCTGGTCCATTTAAAAAACGCGCCAAGATTGAGGCGAATACCGCCCCAGTAGAGCAGGAAGCCGAGCACCACGGCTGTAGCAAGACCGAGCATTGCACCCAGCGGAGGCCAGATCCCGACATCTTGTTGAAACGCCGCCAGCAGGAAAAAGACCGACTCCAGCCCTTCCCTTGCAACGGCAAAAAAGACCATCATCACCAGCGCCCAGCCATGATGATTCCCACGCTGCAATGCGCTATCGACTGCCTGTTCCAGTTGCACTTTGACGTTGCGCGACACTTTACGCATCCAGAAAACCATCCAGGTGAGGATCACCACGGCAATCACTGCCACGATACCTTCGAACAATTCCTGCTCTTTTTGCGGAAATTCGCCGGTGGTTTCATTAATGAAGATACCCAGCCCCAGGCACAACGCAGCGGCTAGCAACACGCCAATCCACATGACACCAATCCATCGACCTCGCTGGGTACGCTTAAGATAGCTGGCAATCAGGCTGACAATCAGCGCGGCTTCAAGTCCTTCGCGCAACATAATGAGAAACGGAACAAACATGCCACCCACCCTTAAACGTTTTTCTGAGTCAATCTATGCAAAGAAAAGTAAATCGCAGTGATAGCGATTATCATTACGGTGAAGAAAAACACAAGCGGAATGTAGTGATAATGATGAGGAAATGTAAATTTTTTTTGAGAGAAAATGCAGAGGGCAATCACTGATTGCCCTCTGCCTGCTTCTGATTATGGCGTGGAATTTTCGGTAAAACGCCTTCCCTTACCCTTCCTGCAACCGTGACGGCGGCGCTGAATGATAGTGCGCATCGGCGTCAGCAAAGCGTTTTTGCATCGCCGCTGACGGTGCTTTACCCAGTAAACTAAACACCACAATCCCAATGCTACCGAAGATAAAGCCCGGAATAATTTCGTACAGACCCAGCCAACCGAACTGTTTCCAGACAATAACCGTCAGCGCGCCAATGATCATCCCCGCCAGTGCACCGTTACGCGTCATGCGTGACCACATCACTGAGAACAGCACCACCGGACCAAACGCCGCACCGAAGCCTGCCCACGCGTAGCTTACTAAGCCCAGCACACGGTTTTCAGGATTCGCCGCCAGCGCAATTGCCACCAGCGCCACCACCAACACCATCACACGCCCTACCCACACCAGTTCTTTCTGGCTGGCATGTTTACGCAGAAATGCTTTGTACAGATCTTCGGTAATCGCACTGGAGCACACCAGCAGCTGGCAACTTAACGTCGACATCACCGCCGCCAGAATCGCCGACAACAGAATCCCGGCAATCCACGGGTTAAACAATATTTGTGCCAGTTCGATAAACACGCGCTCAGAGTTCTGGTTTACCGCACCGGCAACCGCTGGATTATTGTTAAAGTATGCAATGCCGAAGAAACCGACCGCCACCGCGCCTGCCAGACAGAGGATCATCCAGGTCATGCTGATACGACGCGCATGGACAATGCTATAGTGAGAATCCGCCGCCATAAAACGCGCCAGAATATGCGGCTGACCGAAGTAACCCAGCCCCCAGCCCATCAGCGAGATAATGGCGACAAAATTCAACCCTTTGAGCATATCCACGTTTTCAATGCTCTTTTGTTTGATCACTTCCAGCGAGTCGCCAAACCCACCGACGCTAATGATCACGATAACCGGCGTCAGGATCAGGGCAAAAATCATCAGGCTGGCCTGTACAGTGTCAGTCCAGCTCACCGCAAGGAAGCCGCCAATAAAGGTGTAAAGGATCGTCGCCGCAGCTCCCGCCCACAGAGCCGTTTCGTAGCTCATGCCGAAGGTGCTTTCAAACAGACGCGCGCCAGCCACAATGCCCGAAGCACAATAAATGGTGAAGAACAGCAAAATTACCAGCGCGGAGATAATGCGCAAAATACGGCTTTTATCTTCAAAACGCCCGGTAAAATAATCCGGCAATGTTAAGGCGTTATTATTGTATTCGGTATGCACACGCAAGCGCCCGGCCACCAGCTTCCAGTTAATCCACGCGCCTAATGTCAGGCCAATGGCGATCCAGCTTTCGGAAATCCCGGAAAGAAAGACTGCACCCGGTAATCCCATTAACAGCCAGCCGCTCATATCCGACGCACCTGCCGATAATGCCGTCACGAATGGCCCAAGGCTGCGACCGCCAAGAATATAGTCGTCGAAGTTTTTGGTTGATCGCCAGGCGATGAACCCAATCAATATCATGCCAAAAATATAGACACAGAATGTCACCAACATCGGTGTGCTAATAGCCATCTAAAGTCTCCAAAAAATTATTATCGGCAATGTCGAAACTTGCCGTTATATCTGCCACCGGAACGGGGTAACAGAGTTTATGTTTTCCCAGGGCGACCGTATCCTGCCGGAAGCGCTGGTTATTCACAATCGATTTAACACACCATTTACATTAAATTTTAGTGCTCAGCGATACTATTTTTCATCAGGTTGCACTCCCTCACATTTTTTGCGGTTGCACCTTTCAAAAATGTTAACTGCCGCAGAGAAAAAGTCTGAGTTATTTTTTTAATCCCTGTCATATCGATTTCTTTTATTAACATTTCATTCATTTTTAAGCTTGCTACGCAGGTCACATTTAACATGGTTGCACAAAGTTGCAACATCATGGATATTTCACGATAACGTTAAGTTGCACCTTTCAGAACAACAGGAGTAATGGCATGGGAACCACCACCATGGGGGTTAAGCTGGACGACGCGACGCGTGAACGCATTAAGTCTGCCGCGACACGTATCGATCGCACACCGCACTGGTTAATTAAGCAGGCGATTTTTTCTTATCTTGAACAACTGGAAAACAGCGATACTCTGCCGGAGCTACCTGCGCTGCTTTCTGGCGCGGCCAATGAGAGCGATGAAGTACCGAATCCGGCAGAGGAACCACACCAGCCATTCCTCGACTTTGCCGAGCAAATTTTGCCACAGTCGGTTTCCCGTGCGGCTATCACCGCCGCCTATCGCCGCCCGGAAACCGAAGCGGTTTCTATGCTGCTGGAACAAGCTCGCCTGCCGCAGCCGGTTGCTGAACAGGCGCATAAACTGGCGTATCAACTGGCCGATAAACTGCGTAATCAAAAAAATGCCAGTGGTCGCGCAGGCATGGTTCAGGGATTATTGCAGGAGTTTTCGCTGTCATCGCAGGAAGGCGTGGCGCTGATGTGTCTGGCGGAAGCGCTATTGCGTATTCCCGACAAAGCCACCCGTGATGCGTTAATACGCGACAAAATCAGCAACGGTAACTGGCAGTCACACATTGGTCGTAGCCCGTCGCTGTTTGTTAATGCCGCCACCTGGGGGCTTCTCTTTACCGGCAAACTGGTTTCTACCCATAACGAAGCCAGCCTCTCCCGTTCGCTGAATCGCATTATCAGTAAGAGTGGCGAACCGCTAATCCGCAAAGGTGTGGATATGGCGATGCGCCTGATGGGCGAGCAGTTCGTCACTGGTGAAACCATCGCGGAAGCGTTAGCCAATGCCCGCAAGCTGGAAGAGAAAGGTTTCCGTTACTCATACGATATGCTGGGCGAAGCCGCACTGACCGCAGCAGACGCGCAGGCGTATATGGTTTCCTATCAGCAGGCGATTCACGCCATTGGTAAAGCCTCCAATGGTCGCGGCATTTATGAAGGTCCGGGCATTTCAATCAAGCTGTCGGCGCTGCATCCGCGCTACAGCCGCGCCCAGTACGATCGGGTAATGGAAGAGCTTTACCCACGTCTGAAATCATTAACCTTGCTGGCGCGTCAGTACGATATTGGTATTAACATTGATGCCGAAGAGGCCGATCGTCTGGAGATCTCCCTCGATCTGTTGGAAAAGCTTTGTTTCGAGCCTGAACTGGCAGGCTGGAACGGCATCGGTTTTGTTATTCAGGCTTATCAAAAACGCTGCCCGCTGGTGATCGATTACCTGATTGATCTCGCCACCCGCAGCCGTCGTCGTCTGATGATTCGCCTGGTGAAAGGCGCGTACTGGGATAGTGAAATCAAACGTGCGCAAATGGACGGCCTTGAAGGTTATCCGGTTTATACCCGCAAGGTGTATACCGATGTTTCTTATCTCGCTTGTGCGAAAAAGCTGCTGGCGGTGCCAAATCTCATTTACCCGCAGTTTGCAACGCACAACGCCCACACGCTGGCGGCAATTTATCAACTGGCGGGTCAAAACTACTATCCGGGTCAGTACGAGTTCCAGTGCCTGCATGGTATGGGCGAGCCACTGTATGAGCAGGTCACCGGGAAAGTTGCCGACGGTAAACTTAACCGACCGTGTCGTATTTATGCTCCGGTCGGTACCCATGAAACACTGCTGGCATATCTGGTGCGTCGCCTGCTGGAAAACGGTGCTAACACCTCGTTTGTTAACCGTATTGCTGACACTTCTTTGCCGCTGGATGAACTGGTTGCCGATCCAGTCACTGCTGTAGAAAAACTGGCGCAACAGGAAGGGCAAACTGGATTACCGCATCCGAAAATTCCCCTGCCGCGCGATCTTTACGGTCACGGGCGCGACAACTCGGCAGGGTTAGATCTTGCCAACGAACACCGACTGGCCTCGCTCTCCTCAGCCCTGCTCAACAGTGCACTGCAAAAATGGCAGGCCTTGCCAATGCTGGAACAACCGGTAGCGGCTGGTGAAATGTCACCCGTTATCAACCCGGCAGAACCGAAAGATATTGTGGGCTATGTGCGTGAAGCCACGCCGCGTGAAGTAGAACAGGCGCTGGAAAGTGCAGTTAATAACGCGCCAATCTGGTTTGCCACGCCTCCGGCCGAACGCGCGGCGATTTTGCATCGCGCTGCCGTACTGATGGAAAGCCAGATGCAGCAACTGATTGGTATTCTGGTGCGTGAAGCCGGAAAAACCTTCAGTAACGCCATTGCCGAAGTGCGTGAAGCCGTCGATTTTCTCCACTACTACGCGGGACAGGTGCGGGATGATTTCGCTAACGAAACCCACCGTCCATTAGGGCCAGTGGTATGTATCAGCCCGTGGAATTTCCCGCTGGCGATTTTCACCGGGCAAATCGCTGCCGCACTGGCGGCAGGTAACAGCGTACTGGCAAAACCGGCAGAACAAACGCCGCTGATTGCCGCACAAGGGATTGCCATTTTGCTGGAAGCGGGTGTACCGCCAGGCGTGGTGCAGTTGTTGCCCGGTCAGGGTGAAACCGTAGGCGCGCAACTGACGGGTGATGATCGCGTGCGCGGGGTGATGTTTACCGGTTCAACCGAAGTCGCTACGTTACTGCAACGCAATATCGCCAGCCGCCTGGACGCTCAGGGCCGCCCAATTCCACTCATTGCGGAAACCGGCGGCATGAACGCGATGATTGTCGATTCCTCCGCCCTGACCGAACAGGTCGTCGTGGATGTACTGGCCTCGGCCTTCGACAGTGCAGGTCAGCGTTGTTCGGCGCTGCGCGTGCTGTGTCTGCAAGATGAAATTGCCGACCACACGTTAAAAATGCTGCGCGGTGCAATGGCCGAATGCCGGATGGGTAATCCGGGTCGCCTGACCACCGATATCGGTCCGGTGATTGATGGCGAAGCGAAGACCAATATTGAGCGCCATATTCAGACCATGCGTAGCAAAGGCCGTCCGGTGTTCCAGGCGGTGCGGGAAAACAGTGAAGATGCCCGCGAATGGCAAAGTGGCACCTTTGTCGCCCCGACGCTGATCGAACTGGATGATTTTGCCGAATTGCAAAAAGAGGTCTTTGGTCCGGTGCTGCATGTGGTGCGTTACAACCGTAACCAGTTGCCGGAACTGATCGAACAGATTAACGCTTCCGGTTATGGTCTGACGCTTGGCGTCCATACGCGCATTGATGAAACCATTGCCCAGGTCACTGGCTCGGCCCATGTCGGTAATCTGTATGTTAACCGTAATATGGTGGGCGCAGTGGTTGGGGTGCAACCATTCGGCGGCGAAGGGTTGTCCGGCACCGGGCCGAAAGCTGGCGGCCCGCTCTATCTCTACCGTCTGCTGGCGAATCGCCCGGAAAGTGCGCTGGCGGTGACACTGGCGCGTCAGGATGCAGAGTATCCGGTCGATGCGCAGTTGAAAGCCGCATTGACTCAGCCGCTAAATGCACTGCGGGAATGGGCGGCAAACCGTCCAGAATTGCAGGCGTTATGTACGCAATATAGCGAACTGGCGCAGGCAGGAACACAACGATTGCTGCCAGGGCCGACGGGTGAACGCAACACCTGGACGCTGCTGCCGCGTGAGCGCGTGTTGTGTATTGCGGATGATGAACAGGATGCGCTGACTCAGCTCTCCGCCGTGCTGGCAGTGGGTAGCCAGGTGCTGTGGCCTGATGATGCGCTGCATCGTCAGTTAGTGAAAGCATTACCATCGGCAGTCAGCGAACGTATTCAACTGGCGAAAGCGGAGAATATAACCGCTCAACCGTTTGATTCGGTGATCTTCCACGGTGATTCAGATCAGCTTCGCGCATTGTGTGAAGCGGTTGCCGCACGGGATGGTGCAATTGTTTCAGTGCAGGGTTTTGCCCGTGGCGAAAGCAATATCCTGCTGGAACGGTTGTATATCGAGCGTTCGCTGAGCGTGAATACCGCTGCCGCTGGCGGTAACGCCAGTTTAATGACGATCGGTTAAATAGGTAGCCGGAGGATGTTACAACCTCCTCCGGCATCTTTAACGTGGTCGAATCCCCTCAATAATAATCCGCTGCACGTTTTCAACCGTTTGATTGAAAAACACCTCATCGCGCAACGTTGCGCCTGTCACCGCCTCCACCTGAGGGGCGAAATCGGCGTAATGTTGAGTGGAAGCCCAAATCATAAAAATCAAATGCTGCGGGTCAATCGGCGCGAGTTTGCCGCTTTTAACCCAACCGGCAATCAGCGCGGATTTCTCATCAATTAATGCCTTCAAATCGCCCGTCAGTTCATCCATTAACAGCGGTGCGCCTGCCAGCATCTCCATACAGAACAGGCGCGAAGCCTGCGGATAATCGCGGGAGACTTCCAGCTTCAGACGGATGTACTCTTTAATCGCTGCCAGTGGGGCGAAATCTTCACGAAACGCCTTCAATGGTGCCAACCAGATATCCAGAATTTGTCGCAGCACGGCAATATACAGCGCCTCTTTAGACGGGAAGTAATACAGCAGATTGGTTTTAGAAACGCCTGCCAACTCTGCGATCTGCTCCAGACTTGTGCCATGAAAACCGAATTGTGAAAAAGTGTCCAGTGCTGCGCTAAGAATCGCTTTTTTCTTCGCGCTCACTGCGCGCGAACGTTTACCCGTTGTTTTCACTGCGCCTTGCGTCATGCGCTCTCCCCTCTTGTAGATTGGCAACAGGATAGCAAAACCCCTGCCCGGCCTCGACCTTCTGCACTCTCATCGCGCACGGATGCATGTTTTATGTGCAACTGTTTTGACCGTTTAGTCCACTTTTTTCCAGACATTTTAGACAACTTAACATTAACACATTAATAACATTCACTTTTTTAAAAACTGGCATCCGTTTTGCAAACAAACCATTACGCGGCTGAAAAGGATATGCAGGATGCAGCGCCCCGTCTGACTTTCACTTTACGAGACGAAGAGAGGTTGATGATGAAAATTGGCGTATTCGTACCTATCGGCAACAACGGCTGGCTCATTTCGACCCACGCGCCGCAGTACATGCCGACCTTTGAACTGAATAAAGCCATCGTGCAAAAAGCGGAGCACTACCATTTCGATTTCGCCCTGTCGATGATCAAACTGCGTGGTTTTGGCGGCAAAACTGAGTTCTGGGATCACAACCTGGAGTCGTTCACTTTGATGGCGGGGCTGGCAGCCGTGACCTCACGCATTCAGATTTACGCCACTGCCGCCACCTTAACGTTACCTCCGGCAATCGTCGCCCGTATGGCCGCAACCATTGACTCCATCTCTGGCGGGCGTTTTGGCGTCAACCTCGTGACTGGCTGGCAAAAGCCCGAGTATGAGCAGATGGGTATCTGGCCTGGCGATGACTATTTCTCCCGTCGTTACGACTATCTCACCGAATATGTTCAGGTGCTGCGCGACCTGTGGGGCTCGGGGAAAAGCGATTTTAAAGGCGATTTTTTCACCATGAACGATTGCCGCGTCAGTCCACAACCGAGTGTACCCATGAAAGTGATCTGTGCCGGGCAAAGCGACGCTGGCATGGCGTTCTCCGCCCAGTATGCCGATTTCAACTTCTGTTTCGGCAAAGGCGTAAATACACCCACGGCTTTCGCCCCGACCGCTGCGCGGATGAAACAGGCCGCAGCGCAAACCGGGCGCGACGTTGGCTCTTATGTGTTGTTTATGGTGATTGCCGACGAAACCGACGATGCCGCTCGTGCAAAATGGGAACACTACAAAGCGGGCGCGGATGAAGAGGCGTTAAGCTGGCTAACCGAACAAAGTCAGAAAGATACCCGCTCCGGTACTGACACCAACGTCCGTCAGATGGCCGATCCCACTTCGGCGGTAAACATCAATATGGGGACGTTAGTCGGTTCTTACGCCAGTGTCGCGCGCATGTTAGATGAAGTCGCAAGCGTACCTGGTGCCGAAGGCGTGCTGTTGACCTTCGATGATTTTCTGTCGGGAATCGAAACCTTCGGTGAGCGCATTCAGCCGCTAATGCAGTGCCGCGCCCATCTCCCCGCGCTTACTCAGGAGGTCGCGTGATGAAAACCTTAACCGCTCGACCGGAAGCCATTACCTTCGATCCGCAGCAAAGTGCGCTGATCGTGGTGGATATGCAAAACGCTTATGCCACACCAGGCGGCTACTTAGATCTCGCCGGTTTTGATGTCTCAACCACTCGCCCGGTCATTGCCAACATTCAAACCGCCGTGACCGCAGCGCGAGCGGCAGGGATGTTGATCATCTGGTTTCAAAATGGCTGGGATGAACAGTATGTCGAGGCTGGCGGCCCCGGCTCACCTAATTTTCATAAATCGAACGCCCTGAAGACCATGCGTAAGCAGCCGCAGTTGCAGGGAAAATTACTGGCGAAAGGCTCATGGGATTATCAACTGGTGGATGAGCTGGTGCCGCAGCCTGGCGATATTGTGCTGCCGAAGCCGCGCTATAGCGGTTTCTTCAATACACCGCTGGACAGCATTTTGCGCAGCCGCGGAATTCGCCACCTGATTTTCACCGGTATCGCTACCAACGTCTGCGTCGAATCGACGCTGCGCGACGGCTTTTTTCTGGAGTATTTCGGCGTGGTGCTGGAAGACGCAACCCACCAGGCGGGGCCGGAGTTTGCGCAGAAAGCCGCGTTGTTCAATATCGAAACCTTTTTTGGCTGGGTGAGCGACGTCGAAACGTTCTGCGACGCGCTTTCTCCCACGTCCTTTGCCCGTATCGCTTAAGGAGTTTAATGATGCCGAAATCCGTAATTATTCCTGCTGGCAGCAGCGCACCGCTGGCCCCCTTCGTTCCCGGCACGCTGGCTGATGGCGTGGTGTATGTCTCCGGCACGCTGGCTTTTGATCAACATAATAACGTGCTGTTTGCCGATGACCCAAAGGCGCAAACCCGCCACGTTCTGGAGACCATCCGCAAGGTTATCGAGACGGCGGGTGGCACGATGGCGGACGTGACCTTCAACAGCATCTTTATTACCGACTGGAAAAATTACGCCGCGATTAACGAAATCTACGCCGAGTTTTTCCCTGATGATAAACCGGCGCGATTCTGCATTCAGTGCGGACTGGTAAAGCCTGACGCGCTGGTGGAAATCGCCACGATTGCGCATATCGCTAAGTGAGGTGGCGATGAAACTTTCACTCTCACCTCCCCCTTATGCTGATGCGCCCGTAGTGGTATTGATTTCGGGTCTTGGCGGCAGCGGCAATTACTGGTTGCCGCAACTGGCGGTGCTGGAGCAGGAGTATCAGGTAGTCTGTTACGACCAGCGCGGTACCGGAAATAATCCAGATACGCTGGCGGAAGACTACAGTTTGGCGCAGATGGCAGAGGAACTGCATCAGGCGCTGATGAGTGTGGGGATTGAGCGTTATGCGGTGATCGGCCATGCGCTCGGGGCGCTGGTGGGAATGCAGCTGGCGCTGGATTATCCCGCATCGGTCACTGCACTG
The DNA here is from genome assembly GCF_009820115.1 of Escherichia sp. HH41S. Classification (NCBI taxonomy): domain Bacteria; kingdom Pseudomonadati; phylum Pseudomonadota; class Gammaproteobacteria; order Enterobacterales; family Enterobacteriaceae; genus Escherichia; species Escherichia sp. HH41S. The sequence continues at coordinate 273,090 of NZ_VNXE01000123.1, read as the reverse complement.
GTCAGCGTTAACGGCTGGCTACGAATAAACGCCCATACCCGCCGCTGTTTTCAGGTTCGCGAACGATTACTGCATAGCGGCGGCGCGCAGGCATGGGTGGAAGCGCAGCCGTTGTTCCTCTACCCCTCCGACTGGATGGCGGCCCGCGCCCCTCGCCTTGAAGCGGAGGACGCGCTGGCACTGGCGCATTTTCAGGGCAAAAACAATTTACTGCGTCGACTTAACGCCCTCAAACGTGCTGACTTTAGTCGCCATACGGATCGCATCCGCTGCCCGGTGCAAATCATCTGCGCCAGTGATGATCTGCTGGTGCCCTCAGCCTGTTCCAGTGAACTTCATGCCGCCCTGCCCGATAGCCAGAAAATGGTGATGCGCTATGGCGGACACGCCTGCAACGTGACCGATCCCGAAACGTTTAATGCTCTGTTACTCAACGGGCTTGCCAGCCTGTTACATCATCGTGAAGCCGCCTGTAAGGAATTGCTATGAACGAAGCCGTTAGCCCTGGTGCGCTTAGCACCCTGTTTACCGACGCCCGAACTCACAACGGCTGGCGGGAGACACCCGTCAGCGATGAGACGTTACGGGAGATTTATGCCCTGATGAAATGGGGGCCAACGTCAGCCAACTGTTCTCCGGCGCGCATCGTATTTATCCGCACTGCAGAAGCAAAAGAACGTCTGCGCCCGGCGCTTTCCAGCGGCAATCTGCAAAAATCCCTGACCGCGCCCGTCACTGCTATCGTCGCCTGGGATAGCGAATTTTATGAACGGTTACCGCAACTGTTTCCCCACGGCGATGCCCGCAGTTGGTTTACCTCCAGCCCAAAACTTGCTGAAGAAACGGCGTTTCGCAACAGTTCCATGCAGGCGGCCTATCTGATCGTCGCCTGCCGTGCGCTGGGGCTGGATACCGGCCCGATGTCGGGTTTTGACCGTCAACACGTGGACGACGCCTTTTTTGCGGGTAGCTCGCTGAAAAGCAACCTGCTGATTAACATCGGCTATGGCGATAGCAGCAAACTATATGCGCGTCTTCCGCGTCTGTCCTTTGAAGAGGCCTGCGGGCTGTTGTAAGGAGCAAACCATGAACATTGTCGATCAACAAACCTTTCGCGATGCGATGTCCTGTATGGGTGCGGCAGTCAATATCATCACCACGGACGGTCCCGCCGGGCGTGCTGGCTTCACCGCCAGCGCCGTCTGTAGCGTAACCGACACACCGCCCACATTACTGGTGTGCCTGAATCGTGGGGCGTCCGTCTGGCCGGTATTCAATGAAAATCGAACGCTGTGTGTAAATACACTTAGCGCCGGGCAGGAGCCGCTTTCAAACCTTTTTGGCGGCAAAACGCCCATGGAACACCGCTTTGCCGCCGCCCGCTGGCAGACTGGTGTGACCGGATGCCCGCAACTGGAAGAAGCACTGGTTTCGTTTGACTGCCGCATCAGCCAGGTGGTGAGCATCGGCACCCACGACATCCTGTTTTGCGCCATCGAGGCGATTCATCGTCACGCTACTCCCTACGGACTGGTGTGGTTCGATCGCAGTTATCACGCGCTAATGCGCCCTGCTTGTTAACCTCCTTAAGGAGACTGCTGATGGCAATGTTCGGTTTTCCTCACTGGCAGTTAAAATCGACCTCTACAGAGAGCGGCGTGGTCGCGCCGGATGAACGATTGCCGTTTGCTCAGACGGCAATAATGGGCGTTCAACACGCGGTGGCGATGTTTGGCGCGACGGTGTTAATGCCGATTCTGATGGGGCTGGATCCCAACCTTTCCATTTTAATGTCGGGGATCGGCACGTTACTGTTTTTCTTTATTACCGGCGGGCGCGTCCCCAGTTATCTCGGTTCCAGCGCGGCTTTTGTCGGCGTGGTGATCGCCGCGACGGGCTTTAATGGTCAGGGAATTAATCCGAATATCAGCATCGCGCTGGGCGGGATTATCGCCTGTGGGCTGGTTTATACCGTCATTGGCCTGGTGGTGATGAAAATCGGTACGCGCTGGATTGAACGACTAATGCCGCCGGTTGTGACGGGTGCGGTGGTGATGGCGATTGGCCTGAACTTAGCGCCTATCGCAGTGAAAAGTGTATCGGCTTCGGCCTTTGATAGTTGGATGGCGGTAATGACGGTGCTGTGTATTGGGCTGGTGGCGGTGTTTACCCGTGGCATGATCCAGCGATTATTGATTCTCGTAGGATTAATTGTCGCCTGTCTGCTGTATGGCGTGATGACCAACGTTTTAGGGCTGGGAAAAGCCGTCGATTTTACGCTCGTCAGCCATGCTGCCTGGTTCGGTCTGCCACATTTTTCCACTCCTGCTTTTAATGGTCAGGCAATGATGCTGATTGCGCCCGTGGCGGTGATTCTGGTGGCGGAAAACTTAGGTCATCTCAAGGCGGTCGCCGGGATGACCGGACGCAATATGGATCCATATATGGGGCGGGCATTCGTGGGCGATGGGCTGGCAACAATGCTTTCCGGCTCTGTCGGCGGTAGCGGCGTAACCACCTATGCTGAAAATATCGGTGTGATGGCTGTGACAAAAGTCTACTCGACGCTGGTGTTTGTTGCTGCTGCCGTCATCGCCTTGCTGTTGGGCTTTTCGCCGAAATTTGGCGCGCTGATCCATACCATTCCTGCACCGGTGATTGGTGGTGCTTCAATTGTTGTGTTCGGGCTGATTGCCGTCGCAGGCGCACGGATCTGGGTACAAAACCGTGTCGATTTAAGCCAGAACGGTAATTTGATTATGGTCGCAGTAACCTTAGTGCTGGGCGCGGGTGATTTTGCTCTCACGCTGGGCGGTTTTACGTTGGGAGGGATCGGTACAGCAACCTTTGGCGCGATTTTACTCAATGCGTTGTTGAGCAGAAGGTTGGTTGACGTTCCTCCGCCAGAAGTTGTTCATCAGGAACCATAAACAGAAAACCGCCGGGATTACCGGCGGTGCAGATTGTTGACAACGTGCGCATTGTTCATGCCGGATGCGGCGTGAACGCCTTATCCGGCCTACAAAACAGTGCAAATTCAATATATTGCAATCTTCTGGTAGGCCTGATAAGCATCGCGCATCAGGCAAGCTTACATTTGTCATAAGTATCAACCGCCGGGGTAACCGGCGGCGATGGCTTTTTGACGAGCTACAGACAAAAATGCATACGTCATTGATTAGCCCGGCTAGTTGTCGCTTTTACCGTGACTGCTCTTGCCACCTTTTTTACCTGCTTCAGATGCGCGCTGCGGGTCATTTTTGAAATTACCCCCGCTGTGCTGTCCACCTTTTTTACCTGCTTCTGATGCTCTTTCGCGGTCTTCTGCAAAATTGCCGGAACCGCCTCGATGGTTTGCCATTACTGACCTCCGTCTGGGTATAGACATCATATTGCATAGAATTAACGCGGCGTATGGCGGCTGCCATATTTTCGCTACGTGGGACTAAGCTTAGTGAACTGACGCGGGCAGACCCGCGTTTGGTAATATCCTGCAACAGCTTCTTAGCGAGAATAGATATCATCTCCAATAATTATCTATAAGCCGCTCTTATGATTAAAAAAACGCGATGAGATAAAAATGTGTCATTTTGCGACAAAATTGCGTGCTTGTGAAAGTTGTTATAAATCAAATAAGTGGTTGTGAAATTTGCACTCTGAAAAGGACGTCTTATCTTTAAATAAGTGGTAGCGAATCGCTACGGAATAGAGATAACACGAGGAGTGGTTAGAAATGGCTAAAGTTCTGGTGCTTTATTATTCCATGTACGGACATATTGAAACGATGGCGCGCGCAGTTGCTGAAGGTGCAAGCAAAGTGGATGGCGCAGAAGTTGTCGTTAAGCGTGTACCGGAAACCATGCCGCCGCAATTATTTGAAAAAGCAGGCGGTAAAACGCAAACTGCACCGGTTGCAACCCCGCAAGAACTGGCCGATTACGACGCCATTATTTTTGGTACACCTACCCGCTTTGGTAACATGTCCGGTCAAATGCGTACCTTCCTCGACCAGACGGGCGGCCTGTGGGCTTCCGGCGCGCTGTACGGCAAACTGGCGAGCGTCTTTAGCTCCACAGGTACTGGCGGTGGTCAGGAACAAACCATCACATCCACCTGGACGACCCTTGCGCATCACGGCATGGTGATTGTCCCCATTGGCTACGCAGCGCAGGAATTATTTGACGTTTCACAGGTTCGCGGCGGTACGCCGTACGGCGCAACCACCATCGCAGGCGGTGACGGTTCACGCCAGCCCAGCCAGGAAGAACTGTCTATTGCTCGTTATCAAGGGGAATATGTCGCAGGTCTGGCAGTTAAACTTAACGGCTAATCTTCAACAGGAGGATACGCATGCCAACTCAAGAAGCGAAAGCTCATCACGTCGGTGAATGGGCATCTCTGCGCAATACGTCGCCGGAAATAGCCGAGGCCATTTTCGAAGTCGCCGGGTACGACGAAAAAATGGCGGAAAAGATTTGGGAAGAAGGTAGCGATGAAGTGTTAGTTAAAGCCTTTGCTAAAACCGATAAAGATTCGCTTTTTTGGGGCGAACAGACCATCGAACGTAAAAACGTTTAACCAGCGACTCCCCCGCTTCACGCGGGGGAGTTTTCTGTTATTTCACCGCTTCATTCAACACGCTATCAAACTTATCCATTGGGCAGAAACCATCAGCGTCTATCGGGCAGCCGGTTAATTCCAGCGTCACGCGCTGAGCCGGAGCCTGCAACGTTAACGCATCAGCATTACGCAACTGTTCCGCACTCTGGTACACATATTCAATTTTCATCAAATCGCGATTAGCTTTGCTGTCATGCCAACGCTGGAAAACGATTTTACCGCCAATCGGCGTGCGTTCGTTCTGGTCATGCAACTGATACGGTTTGAAATCCAGTGCCGTTAACAGAGAGGCAATGTTTGAGTCGTGCCCCACCAGCACCGTGATTTTCGGTGCACTGGCGCGATCTGTCACCAGCGCTTTGTCGATATAACTGACCAGTGGTTTCGCAACATTGCGCGCCACTTCCGGTGAGGTAAACAGGCTATCCTGGTAACCGTTTTTCAGCTTCGACAACACTTTCCACTGCTGGTCAGATTTGATTTCTCCCCACGCCACCTGATCCATCGGAAAACCTTCGTAGTATTGCAAAGTAAACGCATCTACCAGCGAGTTGCCGACTTTCAGCGGCCCGGAAACGCCCGGTTCTTGTTGATACTTCGCGCTAAAGGTGTTTTTTCCATCTACAAGCGAACACTGTTGCTTCTCTTTACAGGCAGGAGAATCTTTATAGTTAACGATTTTTTCCAGTAGCTTGTAGCTGTCGGTAAGCTGGAGTTTGCCGAGCTCTTTCTCCATTGCCGCCACCGCCTGTTCACTGAATGCGGCGGAATCATCGGTGATCACTGGGTTAAAGGTTGGGTCCATGGTGCCCATTTTTTCCTGGTGGTGGACTGGAATGTCACACCCAGGGAATGCGCCAGTAATAAAGAACTGCGCGGTTGCGACGGTACGTTGCAGGCTGTTGGCATAGGCATAAACGGTGTCCGGCGGCGGGCATTCACCCGATTTCACCATCCCCTGCTCTGCCAGCCACTCACGCATATAGTGGCCCATATACACTTCCAGCACACCGCCTTTGGTGGTGAGCTGCCCACCAGGGACGTCCCATCCTGGCCATTTATTCGGTGTGGATTGTTCCAGCACACTGCCATTGTTCGCCAGCGGCGCACGTAAGTTATGGCGGCTCATCATGAGCACTTGCTGCAACTGATAGCCTTCCGGTACGGTTTGTGCCTGAGCATTTGAAGCGAGTAAAACTATCCCTGCCACAGCTGCGGCGATTAGCGTTTTGTTCATTCCTGGCACCTCTTTTGTTATCAATCACCAAAGAGTGTGACAGAAATATGACATTTTTCCGGGAACAGGTTCGCAAAATGGCTTGTTGAGTGCCTGTTTTTCTATATTTGTCATTAAAAAAAGGCAAGATTTGACGCAACCTATGCATGATTGGCCCCTGCCTCGTGTACGCCGTTGATGATTTCACCATGGGCTAGACAGAATATCACCGACGTTATCGATACAGGGGCAATATTTACTAGTAAAAAGAGAATGTGAGACTAATAAAAACTATTTTAGCACATGTCTTTATCATTAGATGGCATAACGATTTAAATAGTCCAGTTGCGCTTTCATTTCCTTATGGTTTAACTGGTATGACTGAGCAAAAAGTTCAGTAGGGAGGTAAACGTCATAATGATTGCCAGTATTTATTAAATAACCATACTCAAGATCTTCATCTGTTGAAAAGGATTCACTCCCCAAGGAGATTGATCCCACATTACAGGTAACAATAAACAATGAACAAATGCTATCTGAAAGCACAGCAAGAAAATTCTTCACCGCTTTAACCTTTTCCGGAGAGTCGGTATTTAAAACAAGCGAACCCTTGTTATCATTAAATATAAACTCGGGTAAATGCAATATGCATCTTTCGTCATTCAAGCAACTACCAATGAATTCTTTTTTAAACTTAATAAAATTCGACGCTAAAGAATTACCCATGTCCTGAATTTGGTTGTCAGAATGCAGATCAACGCCAAATAATGTCTTAATATCTTCCCTGAGATTAAAGAATGCTGCATCAACAAAAGACTCAATCACTTGTTTATCAACAATTTTAATAAATTCGTCGTATACTTCTTTTTGCGTCTTTTGACTGCCAAGCGCCCATGAATAATCAACGTGTTTTATAACCAGTATGGCTCTTAACAAACAATATCCATCGCCATCTACAGGCGCGTATTTTAATCCATGCGCTTGATTAATTTCACTCTGAATAAAAGATATACCAGACAAATCAATACCAGTAACTGAATCATATATTCCCGGCGTATTTATCCGTTTTGGCTGGACACTCGTAATTTCATCATCATCAAAGCAATACTCAGAAAAAACATCATTACACTCATTTAAGATATCAACATATGCTATAAATTTATACCAACAGCTACTTTTAAAGCCTGCAATAGCCTGTGAAAACATACCCGGCAAGGATATATTAACAAGCTCTCTTTCTTGAAAATATTGTATAGTATAGGTAATGCCTCCTGAATCCCCTGAATAAGTGTTTGTATCATGAGTACGTAATGTTTTCATAAATGAAGATAAATCATTATCATTTTGCATTTCCTCTAATTCTGTTTCTAGTGATTCACACACCAGGCATGAAATACTTTCTTCTTTCCGCATGATTTCATTGTACAACCGCATAAAACACTCTAGTTTTTGTTCAAAAAGCGTGATTGAACATTTTTGATTTTCTTCGCGCCTGGTTTTTATATCGGCCCAGGCTGTTTTCAAATAATTATTAGCACTGCAACTTACTCCATGTATATTACTACCCATATATAGCGCCTATAAAATTTAATAAATAATGACGTCCTAGTTAAGCTTAAAGTGCCTGATTTAACTATCAAAAATCGCTCACCCTTTTACCTGTTTAAACTATGCTCAGCAATCCATCTTGACGCCACCTCCTCTCCACGATGATTTCAATAACATATTCTGTGTTGGCATATGAAATTTTGAGGATTACCCTACACTTATAGGAGTTACCTTACAGGGGTTCCTTCAATTTGTGTTGATTTACGCGAGATAACGCTATGGAACTAAAGGATTATTACGCCATCATGGGCGTGAAACCGACGGACGATCTCAAGACAATCAAGACCGCCTATCGTCGACTGGCCCGCAAATACCATCCAGACGTCAGCAAAGAACCGGATGCCGAAGCCCGCTTCAAAGAGGTCGCTGAAGCCTGGGAAGTGTTAAGTGATGAACAACGTCGCGCTGAGTATGATCAGATGTGGCAACATCGCAACGATCCGCAATTTAACCGTCAATTCCATCATGACGACGGTCAGAGTTTTAACGCCGAAGATTTTGACGATATCTTCTCGTCAATTTTCGGTCAGCATGCCCGCCAGAGCCGTCAACGCCCCGCCACCCGCGGCCACGATATTGAAATCGAAGTGGCGGTATTCCTGGAAGAAACGCTTACTGAGCACAAGCGTACCATCAGCTATAACCTGCCGGTTTATAACGCCTTTGGCATGATCGAACAGGAAATCCCGAAAACGCTGAATGTGAAGATCCCGGCGGGCGTCGGCAATGGTCAACGCATCCGCCTGAAAGGCCAGGGAACGCCGGGGGAAAATGGCGGCCCAAATGGCGATTTGTGGCTGGTGATTCATATTGCGCCGCATCCATTGTTTGATATTGTCGGCCAGGATCTGGAAATTGTGGTGCCGGTTAGCCCGTGGGAAGCGGCGCTGGGTGCTAAAGTCACCGTTCCAACACTGAAAGAAAGCATTTTGCTAACTATCCCGCCGGGCAGTCAGGCCGGGCAACGATTACGCGTTAAAGGCAAAGGCCTGGTGAGCAAAAAACAGACCGGCGATCTGTATGCGGTACTGAAAATCGTGATGCCGCCGAAACCGGATGAAAATACGGCCGCGCTGTGGCAGCAACTGGCAGACGCCCAGTCGTCTTTTGATCCACGTAAAGATTGGGGGAAAGCATGATGGCTAATGTTACGGTGACTTTTACTATTACCGAATTTTGCCTACATACCGGCATCTCTGAAGAGGAATTGAATGAAATTGTCGGTTTGGGGGTGGTTGAACCGCGAGAGCGCCTGGAAACAACCTGGGTATTTGACGACCATGCCGCCATTGTGGTGCAACGTGCGGTACGCCTGCGTCATGAACTGGCTCTGGACTGGCCGGGGATCGCGGTGGCGCTGACGTTAATGGATGATATTGCGCACCTGAAGCAGGAAAACCGCCTGCTGCGCCAGCGGCTTTCCCGATTTGTGGCTCATCCGTGAGTTTGTTGCCTGATGCGACGCTTAACGCGTCTTATCAGGCCTACAAAGCGCACTGTCCCCGTAGGCCGGATAAGGTTCATGCCGCATCCGGCGGATCTGCCTTAATGTCTAATGCGACGCTCAACGCGTCTTATCTGGCCTACAAACGGCATTATCTGTTTTGGTTGTCGCACTCCACTAACGCCAGCAATAACTGGCTTAGTGCCGCGTAAAAACCAAAGCTATCATACTGATGGCAACGCGCCGCAAACTCCGGTAACCATTGCCGCAGCGCCATCAGTGTTTTTTGCCGCAAACTGTCGATTCTTCGCGCAGGGATAGTTTCCTCACCCAGCGAAAAATACAGATGACTCAACAACTCGAGATAGATCGCCAGATGATCTGCCGGTTCGTTGAAATTGCCGCTGGTTTCCATCCCTGCCTCAACTAACAAGCGTTTAATCTCTTGCTCGTCCTGTTTGTAGGCCGATGCATACGGCAGCGCCGCTTGTTTGTCGGTCATCAGAAACAGGCCGCAAAAGTCAGCGGCCAGTTCCAGACGAGCGTCGTCACGCTCTGTCAGAGCGGCAATTTTAGTTTCCAGCTCGTTCACCGCCGCAGTGAGCGGCGGTTCGCTTTTTAGCAACGAAAACCATTCAGCCATCTGCGCACTGGCGATCTGCGTCAGTTGTTCATCGTCCAGCTCACGGGTGAACAACTGCGCCAGCCAGGCGTAGACACAGGCAATCTGTTGTGCTGTCAGCGTGGTCATGATTTCACCTGCGACGCGGGAACATATTCGCACTGCGCCACCATCTCAACGGGGCCATTAAACGCCGTCACCTGCTCCACTGTTCCGTTGTACTTCTCAATTTCCACCAGCGTGGTATGCGCACTGGTCGCCTGCGCCAGCTGCGAAGTACCGATGTCGATGGTCAACACGTTGGGGTTACCGTATTTGCACAGCGCACCAGGCTCACCGCCTTTATCTGGATCGTACCATGCCCCTTCGTGAATTCGTGCCACGCCGGGTGCATAGCGGTCAGAAACCACTGCTCCAGCCAACACCTGACCACGAGCGTTAAAGACGCGCACCACATCACCGTTACGAATACCGCGCGCACTGGCATCCTGCGGGCTAATAAATACTGGCTCTTTGCCCGCTACCGTATATTGCTGACGCAACGTTTCTGATTCACATAACTGCGAGTGAAGTCGGAAATCCGGATGCACAGATTGCAGATGCAACGGATACTTCTGCGAGCCGGGCCCACCGTGGGAGCGTTCGATTTTCTCAAACCACATCGGATGCCCCTGACAATCGTCGTAGTTCATATCAGCGATGGTTTTCGAGTAGATCTCAATCAGGCCACTCGGCGTGCCCAGCGGTTCGAGATCCGGATCTTCGCGGAATGCCTGGTGGCGAACAAACATCTGCGGATGGTCAAACTCGACGTACTCTTTGTTATTCCAGAAGTCATCAAACGCTGGCAGATGAACGCCGCGTCCTTTGCCCTGTTGTACACCTTCCTGCCAGATGCGTTTCAGCCAGCCCATTTCGTCCAGCCCTTCGGTAAAGGCTTCTTCGCGATTAAAGCGGCGGCACAGCTCGCGGAAAATATCAAAGTCGTTGCGCGCCTCGAACTGCGGCGGCACGACCTGTTTCATGGCGATAATGCCACGGTTGGAGTGGTTGCCATACTGGTCGAGATCGTTACGCTCAAACTGCGTGGTCGCAGGCAGCACGATATCGGCAAAGCGGCAGGTTGAGGTCCACTGGTTATCTATGGCGATAACCGTTTCCAGCTTGCGCCAGCCTTCAATAATGCGGTTGATCTGCTGATGGCGATGGAACGGGTTAGTTCCGGCAATAATACACATTTTCAGCGGCGGCAGTTTTACCGATTTACCATTCCAGTTGATCACTTTTCCCGGTTCGAGGATCGCATCGACAAAACGGGCAATCGGAATGGTGCTGCTGTAGCCTTTGTAATCACTGTTGTCGTGAACAGGCGGAATCGACGAAGAGCCGGAGAAACCACTCAGAATAACGCCTTTACGTCCCGGCGTGCCTGCGCCGTTATAGTGCCAGCCAAAACCAAAGCCACCACCCGGCAGGCCAATTTGCCCCAGCATCGCCGCCAGAACCACAATCATCCACGCCCACTGTTCACCGTGCTGCATACGCTGTACGCACCAACCAGCAATAATCTGCGTTCTGTTCGCCGCCATCTGCCGCGCCAGAGCACGAATGGTTTCGGCATCAATGCCAGTCAGTTTTTCAGCCCATGCGGCATCTTTCGGCTGACCGTCTTTCTTGCCCAGCAGATAGGGCAGGAACTGCTCAAAACCCACACAGTAGTTAGCGAGGAAGTTTTTGTCGTACAGGTTTTCGCTGTACAACGTATGCGCCAGCGCCAGTTGCAGCGGCACGTCAGTTTGCGGGTTAACCGCAATGTGCTTCACATGCTCGCGTCCCAGATACTCATGAGTGGATGTAACAACCGGATCGATGCTGATGACCTGAATTTCACCGGCGGCGACTTTCGCTTTCAACTGCGCGTAATATTCATAAACATCGTGATCCGGGCACCACCAGTTCGCTTGCTGGTTTTTCAGCAAATCGGAGCCCCACAGCACAATGGTTTTGCTGTTCTGCAATACCAGCGGCCAGGAGGTTTGCTGTTCATACACTTCCATTGAGCCAACTACACGCGGCAGGATCACCTGCGCAGCACCGGTGGAGTAATCCCCACCCGTACCAACGCTATTACCATGTAAGGCAATCGCTTTCGCCAACATCCCCGACGCGTTATGGAACATCCCCGTCGACTGCCAACCACTGGCGGTCAGTAAGGCACTCGGCCCGTGCGTTTTCTGCACACGTTCCAGTTCTTCATAGAACATGTCGAGGGCTTCATCCCAGCTCACGCGCACAAATCGGTTATCACCTCGCTGGGAGGTGTCGCTCAGATGGCGCTTACGTAGCCAGTCCACGCGTACCATCGGGTAACGAATACGCGCCGCGTTGTGTACGTGCTCCGGCAATCCGGCGATCATTTTCGACGGATATTTATCCAGTTCGAACGGTTTTGCGGCCACAAAGCGACCATCCTTCACCGTCGCGCGGATAGCCCCCCAGTGCGACCCGGTCAGAATGCCCTCTTTCGAGGTGACAGCCTCGGTCGCCGCTTGCGCCGCAGTCGCACGGCGCGGCGTTAACAGTGACGGCCCCAGCATCCCGGCGACAGTTAAGCCGCCGAGTTGTGCCAGAAAACGTCGACGTGATGCCTGAAAGAGATCGTTATTGTTCATTATTTTTCATCCTTCTTATCGCCGTGAGCCTTACCTGCGGTATCAGACGCATTCATTTGCAGATATTTCAGCAAGGTCCGTTCTTCACGTTTATCGAGGCTGGTAAAGCCAATCATGCCGTTGAGCGTGCCAATCCAACCATTAGCGTCAAAGTGGGCGATTTCCGGTGCGCCGTGGCATTGATTACAGGTGCCGTTGTACAGCGAATCCGCATAAGCCCAGATCGGTTTGATATCGTTCACCATGTCGCCTTTCTTCATCCACGCGGTGGCCTGCAATTTGCTCCACTCGGTATTGGTATCGGTAACGGTGGTTTTCTCCAGCGTTTTCACCTGCTGCTGAACATCGCCACGAATCGAGGCAACAAAGATGCGTTTGCCAGGGAACTGGGTGAGTACACGCTGACGTCCTGCGCTTTCCGTCCAGCCAGTGATTTCAATTTGCAGCCAGTCGCCGTCACGTTTAAGGACTTTCACTTCCGAAGCAGGCAGCAGAGAACCAGAGGCTTCTTTATCGCCTTTCGCCGCATAAATTGGCTTAATATCAATGGAGTACAGCGTATCACCACTATCATTTGCACTGGCGCGCAGCTCATCGAACTGCTTACGGAAGCCGCTACTCATATCCGGCAACTGGTGGGCAATACCTTTATGACAGTCGATGCAGGATTGATTATCTTTCGCTGCCACCTTCATCTGACGTGCCGCTTCAGGATGCTGCTTCGCATGATCCATCGCGTCGTAGTTATGGCAGGAGCGGCAGGTTGCCGAGTTGTTTTCTTTCATTCGCGCCCATTCACGCTCGGCAAGTTCCGCGCGTTTGGCTTCGAATTTCTCAGGTGTATCAATGGAGTGGGCAATAAAGGTCTGGTAGATGTCGTTGCTCGCTTCCAGTTTACGCTTCACCATGCCTGGAATATCCGGCGGGATATGGCAGTCATGGCATTCAGCTCGCACGCCGGAGGCGTTCTGGAAATGCACCGACTGTTTATATTCTTCATACACCGGTTGCATACTGTGGCAACTGACACAAAATTCGGTTGTGCTGGTGACTTTGATCCCCACGTGAGGTAACACAATCAGCGCAATGCCAATCACAATCCCAATAGCGACCAGCGCCAGTACCGACCAACGAGCACTGGGTCGGCGTAACGCGTTCCAGAGTTTCCGCATAATAGCCCCTGTAAAATTATGGTTTAGTGAAGCGATCTTAATAAGCAAATATGAACAGCGGCACTGGTCAGGATGAACGGCTTACGGCAGAATATGAACAGATATGAACAGAATGAGTAAAACTCTCTGATGCCACATCACATTGTTATTGTTGAAGATGAGCCGGTTACCCAGGCGCGATTACAAACCTACTTCACTCAGGAGGGGTATACGGTTTCCGTTACGGCGAGCGGTGCCGGACTGCGTGAAATTATGCAAAACCAGCCAGTGGATTTAATTCTGCTGGATATCAATTTGCCCGATGAAAATGGCCTGATGTTAACCCGCGCCCTGCGGGAACGTTCGACGGTGGGTATTATTCTGGTTACCGGACGCAGCGATCGGATTGACCGTATTGTTGGGCTGGAAATGGGCGCAGACGATTACGTCACCAAACCGCTGGAACTGCGCGAACTGGTGGTACGAGTGAAAAATCTGCTCTGGCGAATCGACCTCGCGCGACAAGCTCAACCGCTCACTCAGGACAACTGCTATCGCTTTGCCGGTTATTGCCTGAATGTGTCGCGCCATACGCTGGAGCTTGATGGCGAACCGATAAAACTAACCCGCGCAGAGTATGAAATGTTGGTGGCATTTGTGACCAATCCGGGCGAAATTCTCAGCCGTGAACGTCTGCTGCGTATGCTTTCTGCGCGCCGGGTGGAAAACCCCGACCTGCGCACCGTCGATGTGTTAATTCGTCGTTTACGTCATAAACTCAGCGCGGATTTACTGGTGACACAACATGGCGAAGGTTATTTCTTAGCCGCTGATGTGTGCTGATAAAAATAGACCGGACGAAATCCCCCTGGTGACAGCGAGCGGCGGATATGTTCGCGGTCGGCATTTTTCGGCGTCAGGACTAAAATCGGTGGGCTGACATTATCAGACACCGATAGTCCCTGTAATTGCCTGATCGCTTGCTCAACCGCCAGCTCCCCCTGCCAGACCATTTGATCGCTGGCAGCCATAATCACTCTTCCCCGCTTCAACCCGCGATACACCTGATGTGAAAGATAAAACGACACCACGGTAAGCGGCGTTTTCAGGTTACGCCCTTCACCCATTGCCGCCTCTGCCGCAATCGCCGTTCCGGCCACAACGTCGATTTCTGGATGGCGCTCCAACATCTCCTGCAACAGGTTACGCTGGATTTCAATATCGTTGTCGCCGAGCGCAATATCGACAATACGCACCGGGCTTCCGGCAATGGCGGCGCGGAAACCCTCTACCATCTCCTTACTGCCCCCGGCGTTATCGGGGCCGGGCATCAACAGCACGTTCAGTGGTTTTCCGTGACTCCATTGCACCAGATATCGCCCTGGTTGATAGCCCATCTGAAACCACGGCACACCAACGCGGCTTTTCACCTGGGGAGCATCAATAGCATTTACCAGTTCGATCACCGGCAGACTTGCTACCTGCTTTTGCAGGTCGGGAAATGACGTCGTGCTACTACCGAGCAAAATGGCCTCTGCCCCCCACTGTTTGCACTGGTCGATTTGTGCTTGCTGGGTAGCCAACTGGCTGTAGCCGCCTGCCTCCAGCACTTTTAAATCCACACCGTAGCGGCGAGCAGCCTCCTGCATACCATAGTTCAACGATAACCAATATGAATCTTTCAGGCTGGGATAAAGCGCGCACAGTTTCCATGAACGTTTGGCTTTAAGCGGTGTAGAGGGTTGCACCGAGAAATGCTGCGCATCATGCCAGCGCAACAAGTTATCAGCCGAAAATCCAGGCAACATGAAAAGGGAAAGAAGTAACAATAGCAGTACGCGCATGATAGCCTCATCAATAATAAGGCTTTATGCTAGATGCATTCCGCTTTGCGACTCAACCTTTTTCACCTTAAGTACACTGACCGTGAATTTAACCCTGACCCGAAGACTGTGGATGGGCTTTGCCCTGATGGCGCTGTTAACCCTGACCAGTACCCTGGTGGGATGGTACAACCTGCGCTTTATCAGCCAGGTGGAAAAAGACAATACTCAGGCATTGATTCCTACCATGAATATGGCGCGCCAGTTGAGCGAAGCCAGCGCCTGGGAACTTTTCGCCGCACAGAACCTGACGAGTGCCGATAACGAAAAGATGTGGCAGGCGCAGGGGCGAATGCTCACCGCACAAAGCCTGAAGATTAACGCGTTGCTGCAAGCGTTACGGGAACAAGGGTTTGACACTACCGCTATTGAACAACAGGAGCAGGAGATCTCCCGTTCGTTACGTCAACAAGGGGAACTGGTGGGGCAGCGTTTGCAACTGCGCCAGCAACAACAGCAACTCAGCCAGCAGATAGTCGCTGCTGCCGATGAGATCGCACGCCTGGCACAAGGTCAGGCGAATAATGCGGCGACCTCTGCCGGAGCGACCCAGGCCGGGATTTACGATTTGATCGAACAACATCAGCGTCAGGCCGCAGAAAACGCACTTGATCGGCTGATTGATATCGATCTTGAGTACGTTAACCAGATGAATGAACTGCGCCTTAGCGCCCTGCGGGTGCAGCAAATGGTGATGAATCTGGGGCTGGAACAGATCCAGAAAAATGCGTCAACGCTGGAAAAGCAACTCAAGAATGCGGTTAAAATTCTGCAACGTCGGCAAATACGCATTGAAGATCCCGGTGTTCGTGCACAGGTCGCGACAACGTTAACTACCGTTAGCCAATATAGCGATTTGCTGGCACTGTATCAGCAGGACAGTGAAATCAGTCATCGCCTGCAAACTCTCGCCCAAAATAACATCGCCCAGTTCGCGCAGTTTAGTAGCGAAGTCAGTCAACTGGTCGACACCATTGAGCTGCGTAATCAGCATGGCCTGGCGCATCTGGAAAAAGCCAGTGCACGCGGGCAATACAGCCTGTTATTGCTGGGGATAGTTTCTCTTTGCGCACTGATTCTGATCCTCTGGCGCGTGGTTTATCGCTCAGTCACGCGTCCCCTTGCCGAACAAACGCAGGCGCTGCAACGACTGCTGGACGGTGATATCAACTCCCCTTTTCCGGAAACCGCTGGCGTGCGGGAGCTGGACACCATCGGGCGGCTGATGGATGCGTTTCGCAGCAGTGTTCATGCACTGAATCGCCACCGCGAACAGCTGGCGGCGCAGGTCAAAGCGCGTACAGCTGAATTGCAGGAGCTGGTGATAGAACACCGACAGGCACGGGCGGAAGCAGAAAAAGCCAGCCAGGCAAAATCGGCGTTTCTGGCGGCGATGAGCCATGAGATCCGCACACCGCTGTACGGTATTCTCGGCACCGCGCAACTGCTGGCAGATAACCCCGCACTTAATGCCCAGCGTGATGATTTGCGGGCAATTACTGACTCTGGTGAATCGTTGCTGACCATCCTCAACGATATTCTCGATTATTCGGCTATCGAAGCAGGCGGCAAGAATGTTTCGGTCAGCGATGAGCCCTTTGAACCGCGCCCGCTGCTGGAAAGTACCCTGCAATTAATGAGCGGACGGGTGAAAGGTCGTCCGATTCGCCTGGTAACTGAAATTGCCGACGATGTACCGACTGCGTTAATGGGCGATCCGCGGCGTATTCGTCAGGTTATAACCAACCTGTTGAGCAACGCCCTGCGTTTCACCGACGAAGGGCACATTATCCTGCGTAGTCGCACTGATGGCGAACAATGGCTGGTCGAAGTGGAAGACAGCGGCTGCGGTATTGATCCCTCGAAACTGGCTGAAATCTTCCAGCCATTTGTTCAGGTTAGCGGCAAACGCGGCGGCACCGGGCTGGGGCTGACTATCAGTAGCCGTCTGGCCCAGGCGATGGGCGGCGAACTCAGCGCCACCAGCACGCCGGAGGTTGGAAGCTGTTTTTGTTTACGCTTGCCGTTACGTATTGCCACGGCACCCGTGCCAAAAACAGTCAATCAGGCGGTGCATCTGGACGGTTTACGTTTGCTGTTAATTGAAGATAACCCGCTAACCCAGCGAATTACCGTTGAGATGCTGAACAACAGTGGTGCGCAGGTCGTTGCTGTTGGCAATGCCGCGCACGCGATAGAGACGTTGCAAAATAGCGAACCGTTTGCTGCCGCACTGGTGGATTTTGATCTGCCGGATATCGACGGTATTACCCTTGCCCGACAACTGGTACAGCAATATCCGTCGCTGGTTTTGATTGGCTTTAGCGCTCATGTCATCGACGAAACGTTGCGCCAGCGTACCAGTTCATTATTTCGCGGGATTATCCCTAAACCGGTGCCGCGTGAAGTGCTCGGTCAGTTACTGGCGCACTATCTTCAACTGCAAGTCAATAACGATCAACCGCTGGATGTATCGCAACTCAATGAAGATGCGCAGTTGATGGGGACGGAGAAGATCCACGAATGGCTGACATTATTTAAACAACATGCCCTGCCGCTTCTCGATGACATCGACATTGCCCGCGCCAGTCAGGAAAGCGAGAAAATAAAGCGTGCCGCACATCAGCTAAAAAGCAGTTGCTCGAGTCTGGGAATGCGTAGCGCCAGCCAGCTATGCGCACAACTGGAGCAGCAGCCATTATCTGCCCCCCTTCCACACGAAGAAATTACACGCAGTGTTGCCGCTCTGGAAGCATGGTTGAATAAGAAAGACCTGAACGCGATTTGAATCAATATCAGCCAGTTAAGAACAACTAGAATAGTGGCATTTGGTATGCAACTTAACGGACTGGCAAAATCATGGCAGAGAAAAGAAGAACCCGCTGGCAGCGGCGGCCAGGCACGACGGGCGGCAAATTACCGTGGAATGACTGGCGCAATGCCACGACCTGGCGTAAAGCGACGCAATTATTACTGTTGGCAATTAATATTTATATTGCCATCACGTTCTGGTATTGGGTGCGCTATTACGAAACGGCAGGTAGTACGACATTTGTCGCCAGGCCAGGAGGCATCGAAGGCTGGCTACCGATTGCCGGTCTGATGAATCTGAAATATAGCCTTGCAACAGGCCAGTTACCGTCCGTCCACGCCGCCGCGATGCTGTTATTGGTCGCTTTTATCGTCATCAGTCTATTACTAAAAAAGGCCTTTTGTTCATGGTTATGCCCGGTTGGTACGCTTTCTGAATTCATCGGCGATCTCGGTAACAAACTGTTTGGTCGGCAATTTGTCCTTCCCCGCTGTCTGGATATTCCTCTGCGCGGCGTGAAGTATTTGCTGTTGAGTTTTTTTCTCTATATCGCGTTATTGATGCCCGCTCAGGCTATTCACTATTTTATGTTGTCGCCCTACAGCGTGGTGATGGACGTTAAAATGCTCGATTTCTTTCGTCATATGGGGACCGCGACATTAATCAGCGTGACCGTTTTGCTGATTGTCAGTCTGTTTATTCGCCATGCCTGGTGTCGTTATCTTTGCCCATATGGCGCGCTGATGGGCGTGGTTTCGCTATTGTCGCCGTTTAAGATTCGTCGCAATGCCGAAAGTTGTATCGACTGTGGCAAATGCGCAAAAAATTGCCCATCGCGGATCCCGGTCGATAAATTAATTCAGGTACGAACCGTGGAATGTACCGGTTGTATGACTTGCGTAGAGTCATGTCCGGTAGCCTCAACATTGACCTTTTCACTGCAAAAACCTGCGGCAAATAAAAAAGCCTTTGCGTTGTCTGGCTGGTTAATGACGCTACTGGTTCTGGGGATTATGTTTGCGGTGATTGGTTACGCAATGTATGCGGGAGTATGGCAAAGCCCGGTGCCGGAGGAATTGTACCGACGCTTAATTCCGCAAGCGCCAATGATTGGTCACTAAATTAGCAACAAGCGGAACATCACCTCGCACGGGGTGATGTTCACAAAATCACATTATTTTGATTTTGACATCATAGCTTTCAAGCCCGGTCATTTTTTCTCGTGCGGTGAAGCGAATTTCAGAGACTTCTTTCCCTGTATTCTTGTTCAGCTCGGCGATTTTTTGCGCGATAAAGTCAGCGATTTCCGTTTCGGCTTGTTTTTTTAACTCTTCAATATTCACTGTTAACCTCTTCTGGTCTTAAAAGACAGCAACACGCCAGTAAGGTGTTGGTTCCCGGTACCCTGGTCAGGTAAGAAATGTTATAAGCTATCTCCCCTAAAGATTCAATAATCAACAGGTTATCGCTTACTATACATACAGCGTTGAAGAAAAATAAGGCAGATATAAAAAAGGCTCCACGAGGGAGCCTGATCTTATTTTGTGAAATCCAGCGGCGCATGGTCAGTGCGTATTTGCAGCGCGACGTTATCAAAGGTGATCATCGTCGATTTACAAAAAATACACTTTGCCCCTAAAGGATTTCGCTCCGTCACATCGAATGCCGATGTGCGGTACTGTGAACCATGACAACATGGACAGCGGAAATGGAGATGTTGAGTAATAACGGCAACCTTAGAGCGTAACAACGTTCGCTGCCGCGGGACCACGTTGCCCCTGCTCAATAGAAAATTCAACTTTCTGATTTTCGTTCAGCGTGCGGAATTCATTGCTCTGGATGGCGGTGAAATGGACGAAAACGTCTTTGCTGCCATCATCAGGAGTGATAAAGCCAAAACCTTTATCTGCGTTAAACCATTTTACTAAACCAGTCATTTTATTAGACATATTTTACTTCCTTCATTTTGGGCCTTTCGGCAAACAGGGCTTTAATACAGAAACTACTTAGTGTTCAGGAGAGAGACTCAAAAGAAGGGGATAATGCCTGATAATGAGAACTACTTTAGTAAACTACTTTGTATGCTGTCTGTCTTTCAAACCGACGCAGCTATTAACGCATGATAATTGAGATTAAGCAATTTTTATTTTAGCCGTCCGGCGGTCTTAAATATCGCTGGCTTTATTTTATTAACCCCGTATAGTGCAGCGCAGTATTTTCAGTAAGGAATTTGTTTGTCCCGTAAAATGACAGGAATTGTCAAAACCTTTGATCGCAAAAGCGGCAAAGGATTCATTATCCCCTCCGACGGTCGTAAAGAAGTCCAGGTCCATATTTCCGCATTCACTCCCCGCGACGCAGAAGTGCTTATACCAGGATTACGCGTGGAATTTTGCCGCGTAAATGGCCTACGCGGACCAACAGCGGCAAATGTTTATCTCTCTTAAGATGACGCAGCTTGTTTAAAGCTGGCTGTTTTTATTAAAAAAGCTCAATAGTCAACATCGCACATTATAACAAAAGTTACTTTCACCCCGGAAAACAAATCCATTTAGCCGAATATCTCTGCACCTAATAGTTATAAATGCTACTTAACAGTCAATCATAGTACCGCTTGAAACTATATCACCAACAATAGTTAATAGCTTTCTTAACAATTTTCTTATCTTTAATTTGTATTTTTCTAAGATTTATCTTATGCTCACAAGTCGTATTTCCAGAGGGAAATCGTTAACAATCTTATATTTCTCTCTGCGCGCCTTTCCCACTCGCGGTATATAGTACCGACGGTATGCGGAAAGGGAGATTTCACAAGGATGTTATACTCAAAGTAGACAATCCTGATCTCAAGCGTACGTATTGTCCATGCGATGAATAAAGGAAAAGTTATGAAACACAAGCTTTCTGCAATCCTTATGGCCTTCATGTTGACGACGCCAGCTGCGTTTGCTGCACCAGAAGTAGCAAACGGGACCGAGGCAACGACGGGTACTACTGGCACCACAACGACCACTACTGGTGCCACTACGACTGCTGCTACCACCGGTGGCGTAGCTGCTGGCGCTGTCGGCACGGCGACGGTTGTCGGTGTGGCAACGGCTGTTGGTGTGGCGACTTTGGCAGTAGTTGCAGCAAATGACAATGGCGATGGCGGTTCTCATAACACCTCGACCACCACGTCCACTACGCGCTAATACTGCTTTAACGCGTCAAAATTAAAGTTAAATGATACCCGGTTGCGATATTCGTACCGGGCTTTAGAGATTTGCATTTTTTTAATTAACCTTTCAAGGATTAAAGGTGCGCCCTCTTATTTTATCGATTTTCGCACTATTTCTTACGGGATGTACACACAGCCAGCAAAGTATGGTCGATACATTTCGCGCCAGCCTTTTCGATAATCAGGATATCACCGTAGCGGATCAGCAGATCCAGGCGTTGCCTTATTCCACGATGTATTTACGCCTTAATGAAGGGCAACGAATCTTTGTGGTACTGGGATATATAGAACAAGAACAAAGCAAATGGTTATCCCAGGATAACGCCATGCTGGTTACCCACAATGGACGTCTTTTAAAAACCGTCAAACTTAATAATAATCTGCTGGAAGTGACAAATTCCGGGCAGGACCCTCTGCGTAACGCGCTGGCAATAAAAGACGGCAGCCGCTGGACGCGCGATATTCTCTGGAGTGAAGACAATCATTTTCGCTCTGCGACCCTGAGTTCCACTTTTTCCTTTGCTGGATTAGAGACGCTGAATATTGCGGGTCGCGATGTGCTGTGTAATGTCTGGCAGGAAGAGGTGACTTCCACGCTGCCAGAAAAACAGTGGCAAAACACATTCTGGGTCGATTCGGCTACTGGCCAGGTTCGTCAAAGTCGGCAAATGTTAGGCGCAGGGGTTATTCCCGTAGAAATGACGTTTCTTAAACCCGCACCATGAATAAATTACAGTCGTATTTCATTGCCAGCGTACTTTACGTAATGACACCCCATGCCTTTGCGCAAGGAACGGTGACTATTTATCTGCCTGGCGAACAACAGCCCCTTTCCGTTGGCCCCGTGGAAAATATTGTCCAGTTGGTGACACAACCGCAACTGCGCGATCGCCTCTGGTGGCCTGGTGCCTTGCTGACCGACTCTGCGGCGAAAGCTAAAGCGCTTAAAGACTACCAACATGTCTTGGCACAGCTTGCTTCCTGGGAAGCAGAAGCTGACGACGATGTGGTGGCAACGATTAAATCCGTGCGCCAGCAGTTACTCAATCTCAATATCACTGGTCGCTTACCGGTCAAACTGGACCCTGATTTTGTACGAGTGGATGAGAACAGCAATCCCCCGCTGGTCGGGGACTATACGCTCTATACCGTACAGCGTCCGGTGACTATTACTCTGCTGGGTGCGGTTTCTGGGGCTGGGCAATTGCCCTGGCAGGCAGGCCGTAGCGTTACCGATTATCTGCAAGATCACCCCCGCCTTGCAGGCGCGGACAAGAATAACGTTATGGTGATTACGCCTGAGGGTGAGACTGTCGTCGCCCCTGTTGCCCTGTGGAATAAAAGACATGTGGAACCACCGCCTGGCAGCCAGCTTTGGTTGGGCTTTTCTGCGCATGTACTGCCCGAAAAATATGCTGATTTAAATGACCAGATTGTGTCTGTTTTAACGCAACGTGTTCCTGACTGATGAAGAAGAACTCTTATCTTTTAAGCTGCCTGGCCATTGCCGTCTCCAGTGCCTGTCATGCTGAAGTATTAACCTACCCGGATCCGCTGGGGTCGTCGCAATCAGACTTTGGCGGCACAGGATTGTTGCAGATGCCAAATGCGCGCATCGCACCGGAAGGTGAATTCAGCGTCAACTACCGGGATAACGATCAATACCGTTTCTACTCCACGTCCGTGGCGCTGTTCCCATGGCTGGAAGGCACCATTCGTTATACGGATGTGCGCACACGCAAATATAGCCAGTGGGAAGATTTCAGCGGCGATCAGTCATACAAAGACAAATCTTTCGATTTTAAACTTCGCCTGTGGGAAGAAGGTTACTGGCTACCGCAAGTGGCGTTTGGTAAACGTGATATTGCTGGTACGGGTCTGTTTGACGGTGAATATTTGGTGGCCAGCAAGCAAGCGGGGCCATTTGATTTCACCCTCGGGATGGCATGGGGCTACGCCGGTAATGCGGGCAATATTACCAACCCGTTTTGCCGGGTGAGCGATAAATATTGTCATCGTGCAGAGTCTCACGATGCGGGCGATATCAGCTTTAGCGATATCTTTCGTGGCCCGGCTTCCATCTTTGGCGGCATTGAGTATCAAACGCCGTGGAATCCCCTGCGTCTGAAACTCGAATACGACGGCAACAATTACCAGAATGATTTCGCTGGCAAACTGCCTCAGGCAAGCCATTTCAACGTCGGCGCAGTTTATCGCGCTGCCAGCTGGGCAGATCTCAACCTGAGTTATGAACGCGGTAACACGTTGATGTTTGGCTTCACGTTACGGACCAATTTCAACGATCTGCGCCCTGCCCTGCGCGATACGCCAAAACCGGCATATCAACCTGCGCCGGAATCTGAAGGATTGCAGTACACCACAGTAGCGAACCAACTTACCGCGCTGAAGTACAACGCAGGTTTTGAAGCACCGGAAATTCAGCTGCGCGATAAGACGCTGTATATGTCTGGTCAACAATACAAATACCGTGATTCTCGCGAAGCGGTCGATCGTGCCAACCGGATTCTGGTGAATAACCTGCCGCAAGGCGTTGAGAAGATTAGCGTGACGCAAAAGCGCGAGCATATGGCGATGGTGACGACCGAAACCGACGTAGCCAGCCTGCGCAAACAGCTCGCCGGTACCGCGCCTGGTAAAGCAGAGCCACTGCAACAACAACGTGTTGAAGCTGAAGATCTTTCTGCCTTTGGTCGGGGCTACCGTATTCGTGAAGATCGCTTTAGCTACTCTTTCAACCCAACACTTTCACAGTCACTGGGCGGCCCGGAAGATTTCTATATGTTCCAGTTGGGGCTGATGTCCAGCGCCCGCTACTGGTTTACCGATCACCTGCTGCTTGATGGCGGTATTTTCACCAATATTTACAACAACTACGACAAGTTTAAGTCTTCGCTGTTACCCGCGGACTCTACCCTCCCCCGCGTGCGCACGCATATCCGTGACTACGTTCGCAATGACGTTTATCTCAACAACTTGCAGGCGAACTATTTTGCCGACTTAGGCAACGGTTTCTATGGCCAGGTGTACGGCGGTTATCTGGAAACGATGTATGCCGGTGTTGGTTCCGAGCTGCTTTATCGCCCGCTCGATGCCAGCTGGGCGCTGGGGGTGGACGTTAACTACGTGAAGCAGCGTGACTGGGACAACATGATGCGCTTCACCGATTATTCCACGCCAACAGGTTTCGTGACGGCTTACTGGAACCCGCCGACGCTCAATGGCGTACTGATGAAACTTAGCGTTGGGCAATATCTGGCAAAAGATAAAGGCGCAACGATCGACGTCGCCAAACGCTTTGACAGCGGCGTGGCAGTAGGAGTATGGGCGGCAATCAGTAACGTATCTAAAGATGACTACGGCGAAGGCGGCTTTAGTAAAGGGTTTTATATCTCGATTCCGTTCGACTTGATGACCATTGGACCTAACCGCAACCGCGCGGTGGTTTCGTGGACACCATTGACGCGTGACGGTGGACAAATGCTGTCACGTAAATACCAGCTCTATCCAATGACGGCAGAGCGAGAAGTACCGGTTGGACAATAACCTGACGTAATTCATAACATTACATTGACTGATAAATATAAACCAATGAAAAAGAACATTTTTAAGTTTTCGGTACTGACATTGGCTGTTCTGTCTTTGACAGCATGTACCCTTGTTCCTGGTCAGAATTTATCGACCAGTAACAAGGATGTCATTGAACTACCTGACAATCAGTATGACCTGGACAAAATGGTCAATATCTATCCCGTCACGCCAGGATTGATTGATCAGCTGCGCGCCAAACCGATTATGTCGCAGGCTAACCCGGAGCTGGAGCAGCAAATCGCGAACTATGAGTATCGTATCGGCATTGGTGATGTGTTGATGGTGACGGTCTGGGATCACCCGGAACTAACCACACCCGCAGGGCAATATCGTAGCGCCAGTGATACTGGCAACTGGGTTAACGCTGATGGTGCAATTTTCTACCCTTATATTGGTCGCCTGAAAGTGGCCGGGAAAACGCTTACCCAAGTACGCAACGAGATTACAGCGCGTCTGGACTCAGTCATTGAAAGTCCGCAAGTCGATGTCAGCGTCGCGGCGTTCCGATCGCAAAAAGCGTACGTCACCGGCGAAGTCAGCAAATCGGGTCAGCAGCCGATTACCAATATTCCTCTGACCATCATGGATGCGATTAACGCCGCGGGCGGTCTGACCGCAGATGCAGACTGGCGCAACGTGGTGCTCACCCAGAATGGCGTAAAGACCAAAGTGAACCTCTATGCGCTGATGCAGCGTGGCGACTTGCGCCAGAACAAACTGCTGCACCCGGGCGATATTTTATTTATTCCGCGCAACGATGATCTGAAAGTCTTCGTGATGGGTGAAGTGGGTAAACAGAGCACGTTGAAAATGGACCGCAGCGGTATGACCCTGGCGGAAGCACTGGGTAACGCTGAGGGTATGAATCAGGATGTCGCTGATGCGACGGGGATTTTTGTTATTCGTGCAACGCAAAACAAGCAGAATGGCAAAATCGCCAATATTTATCAGCTGAATGCGAAGGACGCATCGGCAATGATACTCGGAACGGAATTCCAGCTTGAACCTTACGACATTGTTTATGTCACTACCGCGCCGCTGGCTCGTTGGAACCGTGTGATTTCTCTGCTGGTACCGACGATTTCCGGGGTGCATGACCTGACAGAGACTTCACGGTGGATTCAAACATGGCCCAACTAAAATTTAACTCAATCCTGGTGGTTTGTACCGGCAACATTTGCCGTTCGCCCATTGGCGAGCGCTTGCTGCGTAAACGTCTGCCAGGCGTAAAAGTCAAATCGGCAGGTGTTCATGGTCTGGTAAAGCACCCTGCAGATGCAACAGCGGCAGATGTTGCCGCTAATCATGGCGTATCTCTTGAAGGACATGCCGGACGTAAGCTTACTGCTGAGATGGCACGAAATTACGATCTGATTCTGGCAATGGAGTCGGAACATATTGCTCAGGTTACGGCAATCGCTCCCGAGGTCCGCGGGAAGACAATGCTGTTTGGGCAATGGCTGGAACAGAAAGAGATCCCGGATCCCTATCGTAAAAGTCAGGACGCATTTGAGCATGTCTACGGTATGTTGGAGCGCGCCAGTCAGGAATGGGCGAAGCGCCTCAGCCGGTAATTTGAGTTTATAAAATACGATGACAACTAAAAATATGAATACGCCACCAGGCAGCACTCAGGAAAATGAGATCGATCTGCTTCGTCTGGTCGGCGAGTTATGGGATCACCGTAAGTTTATTATCAGCGTAACCGCGTTGTTCACGCTGATCGCTGTCGCTTACTCGCTGTTAAGCACGCCAATTTATCAGGCAGATACGCTGGTCCAGGTTGAGCAGAAACAGGGCAACGCCATTCTCAGCGGCCTGAGCGATATGATCCCTAACTCATCGCCCGAGTCAGCACCGGAGATCCAACTGCTGCAATCGCGCATGATTCTCGGTAAAACCATTGCTGAACTGAATCTGCGCGACATGGTTGAGCAGAAGTATTTTCCGATTGTGGGTCGCGGCTGGGCGAGATTAACCAAAGAGAAACCAGGTGAGCTGGCGATCAGCTGGATGCATATTCCACAACTGAATGGTCAGGATCAGCAACTTACACTCACAGTTGGGGAAAACGGCCACTATACGCTGGAAGGTGAAGGGTTCACCGTCAATGGTATGGTCGGCCAGCGTCTGGAAAAAGACGGCGTTGCGCTGACTATCGCGGACATTAAGGCCAAACCAGGAACGCAGTTTGTCCTGAGCCAGCGTACCGAACTGGAAGCGATTAACGCGTTGCAGGAAACCTTTACCGTTAGCGAACGCAGTAAAGAAAGCGGGATGCTGGAACTTACCATGACCGGTGATGATCCCCAGTTGATTACCCGTATTCTGAACAGCATCGCTAACAACTATTTGCAACAGAATATCGCTCGCCAGGCGGCGCAGGATTCACAAAGCCTTGAATTCTTACAGCGCCAGTTGCCAGAAGTGCGCAGCGAGCTGGACCAGGCGGAAGAAAAACTCAACGTTTATCGCCAGCAGCGCGATTCGGTTGACCTTAACCTGGAAGCCAAAGCCGTTCTTGAGCAGATTGTTAACGTTGATAATCAACTCAATGAGCTGACCTTCCGCGAGGCCGAGATCTCCCAGCTGTATAAGAAAGATCACCCAACTTATCGTGCGCTGCTGGAAAAACGCCAGACGCTGGAGCAAGAACGCAAACGCCTGAATAAGCGGGTATCGGCAATGCCTTCCACTCAACAGGAAGTATTGCGTTTAAGCCGTGACGTAGAAGCGGGCCGTGCGGTATATCTGCAATTACTTAACCGCCAGCAGGAGTTGAGTATTTCGAAATCCAGTGCGATTGGTAACGTGCGGATTATCGACCCGGCAGTCACTCAGCCGCAGCCAGTGAAACCGAAAAAAGCGTTGAATGTGGTGCTTGGTTTTATTCTTGGCCTGTTTATTTCGGTGGGTGCCGTGCTGGCGCGTGCGATGTTGCGTCGTGGTGTAGAAGCACCGGAACAACTGGAAGAGCACGGCATCAGCGTTTATGCCACTATCCCGATGTCCGAGTGGCTGGATAAGCGTACCCGTCTGCGTAAGAAAAATTTATTTTCTAATCAGCAGCGCCATCGTACTAAAAATATCCCCTTCCTGGCGGTGGATAACCCGGCGGATTCTGCTGTGGAAGCCGTACGTGCGCTACGAACCAGTCTGCACTTCGCTATGATGGAGACAGAGAATAACATTCTGATGATCACCGGTGCGACGCCAGACAGTGGTAAAACGTTCGTCAGTTCAACTCTGGCGGCGGTGATCGCCCAGTCCGATCAAAAAGTGTTATTTATTGATGCCGACTTACGTCGTGGTTATTCGCATAACCTGTTTACCGTGAGTAATGAACATGGCTTGTCGGAATATCTGGCAGGGAAAGATGAGCTCAACAAAGTGATCCAGCATTTTGGCAAAGGAGGCTTTGATGTGATTACTCGCGGTCAGGTGCCACCTAACCCGTCTGAACTGCTGATGCGCGATCGGATGCGTCAATTACTGGAATGGGCGAACGACCATTACGATCTGGTGATTGTCGATACGCCGCCGATGCTGGCGGTGAGCGATGCTGCGGTCGTGGGGCGCTCTGTCGGCACCAGCCTGCTGGTTGCGCGTTTTGGCTTGAACACCGCCAAAGAGGTGAGCTTGTCAATGCAGCGTCTGGAGCAGGCTGGCGTTAATATTAAAGGCGCAATCCTCAATGGTGTGATTAAACGCGCCAGCACCGCTTACAGTTATGGCTATAACTATTACGGTTATAGTTACTCCGAGAAAGAGTAAAACTGAAGGTAAGGTGGCCGGATGCGGCGTGAACGCCTTTTCCGGCCTACGCATCAGACAGTTCTTCGTTTGTCATCAGCTTCAGAGCATTCAGGTAACTGAATGCTCTTTTTTTATGCATTACAAACTGCACGCAGGTATGCGTGCTTCATTCACGATTTGCGTAAAACCGGCCAACGAACACATGCCCTGCACGTTTCGCTCTTCACATCCTGCCAGGGTCAGTTTCACCTCTCCGGGCGGCGTATTTAATGATAGCGGCGTTTTATCACGCATCTGCTGTAAAGTCTGGAAGACCAGCGAAACCTGAATCCAATGGCTGTTATCACTTAGCCTACGCCAGCGTTCAAACACCAGTTCACCCCCTGGCGGTGTGTTATCCGGCTGACCGGGAAGCGTCCAGTTGAGCTCCAGTGCGCCGCCGAGATTTGCCAGATTAGTATCGTGTCCGGCGATAAACAGCACTGAAGTGGGTAATGTCACACCATACACCTGCTTTTGCTGAGGATGTGGCGTCAACGCCGTCGTGATCAAATCTAATAACGGGGTGGCGCGACTGCGGGCAACCTCTGGCGTGCGTTGTAGCAAATAAAACTGCGCGTTATGCAGGCTTAGCAAGGTGTTCCACTGGTGTGAATCGGTGATCCTTCCCCACCCCGGCTCCGGCATTCCCTGTGCTTGTTGCAGGAGAAATATCTCCGTCAGCATTGACGCCAGGCTTACCGCACCGGTTAATGAGACATTGTCGGCGCTCACCTTGAGTTCCGATGGTAATACCTGCGTTAATGAACAGCTTTCGTCCTGTTTCTCACGGTTAAGGCACAAGTTTGATTGTGGGAAATTAAGCACCTGTTCCAGTTCGCGAAACGCCGTTTGCCGATGCCCGGTAAAGTCAGCAATTGACCCTCCTGCCCTGCTGAGGATCGCGTCAGTCACGTTCGCGTTATCCAGTTGGCAAATGCCAGTTTTTAGAGGATTAAATAACGGATCGGGACTGGACGTATCTGCCTGGGTATGTACGGTTATTGCGCAGTCAGGTGCCAGCCCGGCGGCGAAGGCTTCGCCTGTTTTACGGGTACGCTCGTCGACATCAGCAATAATCGCGACCTGACCAGGCTGCGGGCAGCCCTTTTTCGCCAGCAATCCGTCAGCCACCAGACGCTGGCGTTGGTAATGCCCGAGATAAGCGATTAGCTCACCACCGCGCGGTGTCAGCCACCCCAGTTTTACCGGCCATGTTGGCCATGCGTCTGGGGTGACATCCTGCATCAGTTGCGTGGCCTTGGTTGGGGCACGCACACCATGACGACTGACAATCACCACACTTTCCAGCTTCAGCTCCGGCTCACTCTGAGCGAATGCAGATTGCGGGGTGAACGGAATCAGAAGAGATAAGAATGGGATCAAGATCGCTTTCATCGATATGTTTCCGCTTTTCATATCCGACATTATTGATTGCCTGATGCGACGCTAATGTGCCTCATCAGGCTTACATTCGTTAACTTTTCAGACGCGGGTCCAGCCATACCAACACAAGGGTGGAGAGCGAACACATCAACAAAATGCCGACGAACCAAAGTAAATACCACATTGTTCCTGCTCCTTAGTACAGCTCGTTTTCGTTACGGCGGAGAGTTTCTGTCGTCATGCGCCCCCACATTTTGTAGTAGCTCCAGAAAGTGTAGAGCAACACAATGGGCAAAAATATCAGCACGATTACCAACATAATGCTCAGCGTCAGCTGGCTGGAAGTGCTGTCCCACAACGTCAGGCTGGAGATCGGACTTACGCTCGAAGGCATGACAAAAGGGAACAGCGTGATGCCTGCCGTGAAAATCACGCCAAATTGCATCAATGATGCCATCAAAAATCCCCAACCCGGGCGACCACGATAAATCGCCATCACCGTCAGCAATGGGCAGAAGAACCCCAGCAGCGGGAAGATCCACAAAACGGGCGATTCGACGAAATTATTCATCCAGGCACCAGGTAGCACTGCCACCAGTTTCATTAACGGATTGGAAGGACCGTTAGCATCCTGGGCGAGCAGTACAAAGCCATCAATACCGACCCACAGCCAGTAACCCGCCAGCAAAAAGCACAGCATCACCAGCAGTGCGGCGCGTTTGGTCGCCAGCTGTGAACGCAGATGAATCACACCAACAGTTTTTAGTTGTAACCAGACGCCACCTTGCAAAATCACCATCCCAAGGCTGAGCAATCCGCACAATAAAGGGAATGGCGTCAGCAGTTGCCAAAAACTGCCGAGATATTCCACGCGTAATTGCGGTGTGAAGGCAAACGGCACGCCGAGCAGCAAGTTGCCGAAGGCAATACCGAAGACTACCGGCGGCACCAGACTGCCGATGACCAGTCCGGCATCCCACATTTTACGCCAGCGTGCATCGGCGATTTTTCCGCGATAATCAAAGGCCAGCGGGCGGAAGAACAACGAGCACAGCACCAGAATCATCGCCACATAAAAGCCGGAAAACGCCGCTGCATACACTCTGGGCCAGGCGGCAAATAATGCCCCACCTGCGAGGATTAACCAGACCTGATTGCCTTCCCAGTGCGCGCCAACGCTGTTTATCACTATCCGGCGTTCATCATCATTACGCGCCACCAGCGGCAGCAAACAGCCAATCCCCATGTCAAATCCATCGGAGATCATAAAGACCACCAGGATCACGCCAATCAGCAGCCACCAGATGAAGCGCAATGTTTCATAATCAAACATGATTTTCTCCTTTACCCCTGTTGCTGCGTCGGTTGTTCACTCTGCATCGCGCTCGGCCCCAGACGGGCATATTTCTGCATCAGGTAGACTTCGGCGATTAAGAACAGGGTGTAAAGCCCTACGATCATGATCAGTGAGAAAGCCAGTTGTCCTGTGGTTAAGGCGGAGTGCGCGGAGTATGTCGGTAAGATGTCCTGTATCGCCCACGGCTGACGACCAAACTCGGTCATAAACCACCCGGCTTCAATCGCAATCCACGGCAGCGGCAAACTCCAGAGCGCCATTTTCAGTACCCAGCGATGCTGGTCGATTTTGCCACGCAGCGTCTGGAAAAGCGCAATCAGCATCACCAGTAGCAGCAGAGAACCACAGCCCACCATGATGCGGAAACTCCAGAATACCGGCGCAACCTGAGGTATCGCGCCACGCATCGCCGCCTGGTACTGTGCAGCTGTGACATGGTTCATATCCGGCGCATAGCGGGAGAGCAACATGCCGTAACCAAGGTCGCCTTCCAGCTCCCGGAATGCCTGCAACACATGCGGCTCACGATTGCCTTGCGATATTTCCTGCATTAACAGCCAGGCCATACGTCCGCGTTGCAAGCGTGGGTAGGTTTCAGCCATCAAATTCTTCAGACCCGGCACGGGTTTATCTAATGAGTGAGTGGCGAGGATCCCTAGCAGCGCAGGAATTTTGATGGCAAAGGCGTTACGCTCTTGATCCTGTTCCGGCCAGGCAACTACATGGAACGGTGCAGGTGCAGGTTCCGTTTGCCACTCCCCTTCCATTGCCGCCAGTTTTACCGGTTGTACTTGCGCGACTTCATACGCAGAACTGTCTCCGAGTTGCAGCGTACCGATAATCGCCAGAGTACCGAAGACGGAACCGATGGCAAACGAGCGTAATGCAACATCGCGCTCCCGTCCGCGCAGTAAATACCAGGCGCTGATCGCCATAATAAACATGGCCCCGGTCACGTAGCCCGCCATTACGGTGTGCACAAATTTCACCTGGCTGACCGGGTTAAAGACCAGCTCGCTGAAGCTGGTCATTTCCATACGAAGGGTGTCGATATCAAAATGCGCACCGGTCGGATATTGCATCCAACCGTTGGCATTCAATATCCACAACGCAGAGAGATTTGAACCGAACGCCACCAGCCACGTTACCAGCAGGTGCTGGTATTTATTCAGCCGTTGCCAGCCGAAGAAGAACAGCCCGACAAAGGTGGATTCGAGGAAGAAGGCCATTAATGCTTCCATCGCCAGCGGTGCGCCAAAAATATCGCCCACATAGTTGGAATAGAATGACCAGTTAGTACCAAACTGAAACTCCATGGTCAGGCCGGTAGCCACGCCAAGAGCAAAGTTGATACCGAAGAGCTTACCCCAGAAGCGCGTCATATCGCGGTAGATTGTTTTGCCGGTGACCACGTAAATGGTTTCCATGATAGCCAGCAAAAAAATCAGCCCCAGGGTAAGGGGTACAAATAAAAAGTGATACAGCGCGGTCAGAGCAAACTGCCAGCGCGATAAATCAATGACATCCCACATGCGCACTCCTGTAGGCGAAGAGAGAAAAATAACCCGTTAATGGTAGATCTCCCTCTTTATCCTGAAACTCTACGACCAGAGGTATTCGCCGATTGCGATATTCATAAGCCTGAAAGCGATACTTACCGTCTTTTTACGTCGGTGCACCTTCCGCCAGCCACTGACATACCTCACTAAGCCGCTGCGCAGAGTCGACCAAATCTTCTGGCGCTGCCAGCACCACTTCCGGTATTGGGCAGATTTCATAACTCTCAAGTAACGGGCCTTTTAAGGTGTCCGTACAACGTAAATGCCAGACATGCCGCAGGCCGGTCGCGTTGATATAGCTCTCGCCGTAGCCAATGGTGCGAATCTGAATATTTCCCGGCCCACAGAGACGTGAGAGAAAAAGCCGATCAGCCTCGCTGATAGGTAATTGCGTCAGATTAATGCTGTGCGGCTGCGCGTCAGGATTACGTACATGGGCTAGTAATTCATGAGCCAACGGTAGGCCATTCATCAGGCCATCAATGGGCGGCGGTAACAGCGAATCTGTCGGCAAGACGTTTTGCGTTGCCGCCTGCCACAATGCCAGCGGCGCGCAGCCAGCCTCCAGTTTGTCCTCCAGCAACTGTTCACCGCGACGTCTGCGAACCCGCCATAATCCGCAGAAGATCGCCTCCTGAATTTCACTTTCACTACCATCAGCCTGCTGAATGCGCACTGACACTTCCCCTTCCCCGAGAAGCGTATTGATAAAGTGACGATCGTCGGCGTTGAGATTGAACAGATCGACTGCCAGCACCTCGCCCAGCGGCGGCTGGCGCTCGCTTAGTTGATGTTGCAACTCGTTTAACAGCGCAATCACCTGCGGGCTATGCACACACTGTTCCAGGGCAGCCATGCTCGGTTCATCATTCACCTGACAGGTAATCGGCAGTGGATTCATGCTAAAACTATCATCATCAGGCTGCGTTCCGGGCCCCAGTAGATGGAAAAAAGTTTCGCTCATGAGGCACGCTCCTGTTGCGGTTCAATAAGCCCGCGCATCAGGTTTATCAGTTCCGCCCACGGGTGAATACCATTCAGCACGCCGCGATAGCTACCACCGGTAAAAACCAGTGTGGCGGGAAAACGAAATACGCCAAAACGATCACCGATGGCTTCGCTTTGCTCAAGGTCGGCAATCGCTACCTGCCATGTATAATCAGGAAACTCGCGCAGTAATTCGCCAATCATTACCGGATTATCGCTGACCTCTGGCGTGCGTTTCGGGTCACTGCTTAATAACACCACACCGTCTGGCGCTTGCGTAAGCCAGTCGTCAAGACGGGATTCACTGATCGGCGTCCAGCCGCGCGCCAGCATACGTTGCCACAACGCATCAAATGGCGTGTCGTTGCTCATTCCTGCTCCTCCAGCGTCATCCGGTACTGGCGCAAGCGAACGCCTTCGTAGTTTTCCATCGACAGACAGTCATAATTGAGACAGCGCGATTCATTAGCCGGTTGCGGCTCAATTCCCCACGCAGCCAGTTGCGCCAGCGCCCCCTGTTCCGCGGCGGGCAGTTGCTCCCGAGCCAGTTCGCTCAGGCTACCGCCGTAGTCGTCGAGCATCGCGGGTTGCAGGCCGACGAGGGCAATATGTGCTGGCAGATTTCCGCGGATATCTGCCAGCGCCAGTACTTCGGAGAAACTGTTCTGGTGCAGGCTCATTTTCTTCGCGCTGAGATAGGCCGGAATGCGTTCTCCGGCATACGTTCGTAGCGTTCCGGGTTCCAGCCCGTAATCAATGGCGTCGAGAATCAGCAAGTGGCTGGCGCTTTCGACATACCCCAGCAAGTTCAGTCCCTGAGTGCCGCCATCAACAATCTCGACTTCATCGGGCCAGTGGTAATGAGCATACAGGCGTTCCGCCACCCGCACGCCGAAGCCTTCATCGGCCCACAGCAGATTGCCCAGCCCCATTACCACCACGCGTTGCTCGCTCATGAACGCTCCTTGTTACTTATTTTGCCAAATTTGTGGCTACGGTAGCCGTTGACCATGGTGGAGATCACTGTGTCGTCGGACATGATGTCTTCACGCAGCGCCATGTAGACATGACCGATAACAAACGCGCCAATCAGCCACATCCCCAGCCGATGCCAGCTGTGAATGTCCATTGAGTTGCCGCCCGTCCAGTAGAAAAACTCCACCACATAACGGAACGGCGCGAAAATAGCGTACTGGCTGTGTTCGCTGTACAACGCAAAACCGGTGATGATCATAAAGACGGACATCAGGAAATAGCCGAACATTGCCGCCTGAGCGATGGGGTTATGGCCTATATCGGCACTCGGACGTTTTGCCAGAAACAGATACCAGCGGATTTCATACCACACGCCCTGCCACCAGCTTTTACGCCATACCGGCACGATAAACAGCTCGCGTGAGTAGCGATTGCCGACAAAAGCCCAGTAGATCCGCATCAGCAAGACCACGGTAAAAACCATCCCGGCGCTGAAGTGAATTAACCTGATGTAGCCCATATAAAACAGATACGTCGCCTCACCGCTGACCGAAGGCAGCGGCTTGCCGATAAAGTAACCGGTGACCATCAACACCGCCATGCATAACACCGTCAGCCAGTGCCATATCCGCACGGGTGCTTCAAAGACATAGTGACTGACAACGTTGTCGCTTTTCTGTTGCATGATGATTCTCCTTCGCTGTTAACGCACCTGCACGGAGATCAGCTCGCTACCGTCGTCGCCCAGCACGTGTGTTGAACAGGCGAGGCACGGGTCAAAGCTGTGCAGAGTACGCAGGATCTCCAGCGGTTGCTCGGGGATCGCCATTTTGGTGTTCATCAGCGCGGCTTCATAAGCGCCAATTTGCCCTTTGGGGTCGCGCGGGCTGGCGTTCCAGGTGGTCGGCACCACACACTGGTAGAGATCAATCTTGCCGTCACGAATGGCAGCCCAGTGGCCTAACGCCCCGCGCGGCGCTTCGGTAAAACCGACACCACGGCACTCTGTCGGCCAGGTTGCAGGTTCCCATTTTTCAGTGGAGGCGGTGGCAAGATTGCCGTTTTTCAGGTTGGTCATCAGCTTGTCGAAGAAATACTGCAACTTACCTGCGGCCCACTGCGCTTCGTGCGCGCGACACAAAATGCGGCCTAACGTTGACTGGATGCCGGAAAGCGGCAGGTTCAACGCCGACATCATGCGATCGACCGACTCAACAGTCGCAGCATCGCCTTTGTGATAAGCGATCAATGTGCGTGCCAGCGGCCCCACTTCCATCGCGTTACCGCGCCAGCGTGGCGCTTTGATCCACGAGTAGCGTTCCTGTTCATTCAGCTGCTGAATGTTGGTATCGCTGCCTTTGACATCGCCGGGGTTGTACCACGGGTCGGTAATACCATCGAACGGATGACGCCCGACCTGATCGTTGGGATAACGATACCAGGCGTGATCGACAAACTCCTGCACCTGCTGCGGATCAACCAAATCCACTGGCAGCACATTGTTGAAGTCGCCGTTAATCACCGCGCCGCCAGGCATTAGCAGACTTTTCTCGCCAAAGTCGTTGGCAATATCCGGGAACGCCCCGTAACTGAGGACACATTTATCAGAAAGACCAGTGCCGATTTCGCTCCACGGTTTGTTGAACTGACCGATGGCTAAAGCGTCGGGGATCAT
Source organism: Escherichia sp. HH41S (assembly GCF_009820115.1). Classification (NCBI taxonomy): domain Bacteria; kingdom Pseudomonadati; phylum Pseudomonadota; class Gammaproteobacteria; order Enterobacterales; family Enterobacteriaceae; genus Escherichia; species Escherichia sp. HH41S. Next base: position 236,499 of record NZ_VNXE01000123.1, on the reverse strand, counting down.
CACGTTATTAATGAAATCCGCCGTGCGGGTAATGATCGACTGCACCAGATTCAGGCGCTCCATATTGACCGCCCCGACCGCGCCACTTTCGTCAATGTTGATAGCGCACGGCATCCCGCCAACAATCCAGTTTGGATGTGGGTTTTTACCACCAAAGACCGCGTGGATTTTGACAATTTCACGCTGGAAATCGAGAGCTTCGAGATAGTGAGCAAAGCCCATCAGGTTGGCTTCTGGCGGCAGTTTATACTGCGGATGCCCCCAGTAACCGTTACGGAAGATCCCCAACTGCCCGCCTTCAACGAATTTCTTCAGGCGGTTTTGTACGTCGAAGAAATAGCCAGGGGATGATTTCGGCCATGAGGAGAGGCTTTGCGCCAGTTCGGAGGTTTTCCGCGGGTCGGCTTTCAGCGCATCTAACACATCAATCCAGTCCATCCCGGCAAGCTGATAGAAGTGCACCAGATGATCGTGGCACCACAGCGTTGCCAACATAATATTGCGGATGATATTGGCGTTGTCCGGCACTTTAATACCGATGGCATCTTCGATGGCGTAAACCGAAGCCAGGGCGTGTACGCCAGTACAGACGCCGCAGATACGTTCAACGAACGCCCACGCATCGCGTGGATCGCGGCCTTGCAGGATGATCTCCAGCCCGCGAAACATGGTGCCGCAAGAAACGGCATTGGTGATCACATTTTGATCGTTAATATTCACTTCGCAGCGCATGTGGCCTTCAATGCGCGTAATCGGGTCGACCACCAGGCGGCGTCCGGCATTGTTGATGGTGTATCCCTGAGTTTCGTACTGAGTGCTCATGCCTGTTTATCCTCATTGCCTGGCTGTTGTTCGGTTTCTGTAGGTTGCTGGTTATGACGTCTGCGCTGATCAACGGCGCTGGCGACCGCATGTACACCAACAGCCGCAGCCACCACGCCAAGCGCGGTTAAGCCGACGGTATCAGCGGTGGAATGGGTACCCATTTGTGGAATATCGACTACGCGACTGTAGAACGAACCGCGATCCCAGAAACCATTTTCCGCACAGCCCAGGCAGCCGTGACCAGACTGGATTGGGAAAGAAACGCCATCATTCCAGCGTGTGGAGGAACAGGCGTTATAGGTGGTAGGCCCTTTGCAGCCCATTTTGTACAGGCAGTAACCTTTGCGGGCAGCGTCATCATCCCAACTCTGGACGAACTCTCCGGCGTCAAAGTGAGCGCGGCGATAACATTTATCGTGAATACGCTGACCATAGAACATCAATGGACGGCCCATTCTGTCGACATCCGGCAGACGATCAAACGTCACCATGTAAGTAATGATGGCGCTCATCACATCCGGGATCGGCGGGCAGCCCGGCACTTTAATGATCGGTTTGTCGGTGATCACTTTGTCGATTGGTGTGGCCTGCGTTGGATTGGGCCGCGCGGCCTGCACGCATCCCCAGGAAGCACAGGTTCCCCAGGCGATAATCGCACTGGCTCCGGCGGCGGCGCGTTTGAGTTTTTCAATAAACGGTCGACCACTGCTGATACAGAACATCCCCTGCTCACCCAGCGGTGGATTACCTTCTACTGCGAGGATATATTTGCCATTGTATTGCGTGATGATGTCTTCAAAGACTTCTTCCGCCTGGGTACCGGCAGCAGCCATCAAGGTATCGTCGTAATCGAGGGAAATAAGAGAAAGAATGACGTCCTTCGCCAGTGGGTGAGCGGAGCGGATAAAAGATTCGGTACAGCAGGTGCATTCAAGACCGTGGATCCACACCACAGGAATGCGCGGTTTGTTCTCCAGCGCCCAGGCAATCTTCGGAGCCATTCCCGCGCCTAATCCCAGCGAGGTGGCAGCCAGACTGCAATATTTGAGAAAGCTGCGCCGGGTAACGCCCTGACGCCGCATGGCCTGGTAAAATGTTTCCTCGTTATTCATATCGCACGTCTCTTCTCCTTGCGACACCGGCAGGACACCGGGCGCTTATGGTCGGCAAGCGACGTCCCTGTAGCAAGGCAAACCATCGCTTCACGTGAGATGCTGAAAACGAAAGCTCATCCTTCTGCACTGGCGCACGTCGCCAGATAGTATTGTTAATAAAGCGTAGTGAAACTTTTGCACAAAACAATACAAACCATATGGTTTTATCTTTTAGCGATAAAAATGGACCTATTTTTCTTTTGCAGGGCATTGGGGACGTTTAGCCAGTTGCTAAACGAGTAAAAGAGAAGGAATTCATGGTGATGAAATGATCAATCTGCTGTTATTTCACGCTATCAATGCACTTTTGGCTGTTTTTCAGGCAAACAAACAAATTAGGGGTTTACACGCCGCATCGGGATGTTTATAGTGCGCGTCATTCCGGAAGTGTGGCCGAGCGGTTGAAGGCACCGGTCTTGAAAACCGGCGACCCGAAAGGGTTCCAGAGTTCGAATCTCTGCGCTTCCGCCAAATAAGATAAGGGGTTAGCTAAATGCTAACCCCTTTTTCTTTTGCCTGTCGAAATTCTCAGGGCGTTATATTTGCTTAATGACCTGATAATCCGCTGTTAAACCTGTTCCAGATCAAATGCGTAAAGATGGGTAAAACTTCTGGGTGCCCTTACGCATTATCATTATGCTGCTTAATTAATTACATCTGTCATAGAGAGTGACTCAATGGATCGTATTGTTAGTTCTTCACATGACCGTACATCGCTGCTTAGCACCCATAAGGTGCTGCGTAATACCTATTTTCTGCTGAGCCTGACGCTGGCCTTTTCGGCGATTACCGCAACTGCCAGTACGGTGCTGATGCTGCCATCTCCGGGTCTGATTCTGACGCTGGTGGGTATGTATGGTTTGATGTTCCTGACCTATAAAACGGCGAATAAGCCGACCGGAATTATCTCCGCATTCGCCTTTACCGGTTTTCTGGGTTATATCCTCGGACCAATTCTGAATACCTATCTGTCTGCCGGAATGGGTGACGTAATCGCTATGGCACTGGGCGGAACGGCGTTAGTGTTCTTCTGCTGCTCTGCGTATGTGCTGACCACCCGCAAAGATATGTCGTTCCTTGGCGGTATGCTGATGGCGGGTATTGTGGTGGTGCTGATTGGTATGGTTGCTAATATCTTCCTGCAGCTGCCTGCCCTGCATCTGGCGATCAGCGCGGTCTTCATTCTGATCTCCTCTGGCGCTATCTTGTTTGAAACCAGCAACATCATTCATGGCGGTGAAACGAACTATATTCGTGCCACGGTTAGCCTGTATGTTTCGCTGTACAACATCTTCGTCAGCCTGCTGAGCATTCTGGGCTTCGCCAGCCGCGATTAATCTCACCCGCTAACACTTTCATAGCCTCGCTTTATGCGGGGCTTTGTTTTTTGTTACACTGCCGCCAGTCTGATTAAGGTAGTAATAATTATGCTGATCTTCGAAGGTAAAGAGATAGAAACGGATACCGAAGGCTATCTCAAAGAAAGCAGCCAGTGGAGTGAGCCGCTGGCAGTGGTGATTGCAGAGAACGAAGGGATTACGCTGTCACCAGAACACTGGGAAGTGGTGCGTTTTGTGCGTGATTTCTATCTGGAATTCAATACTTCTCCGGCGATTCGTATGCTGGTAAAAGCGATGGCGAATAAATTTGGCGAAGAAAAAGGTAACAGCCGCTATTTATACCGACTGTTTCCGAAAGGTCCGGCTAAGCAAGCCACCAAAATTGCTGGCCTGCCAAAACCGGTAAAATGTATCTAACGAATACGAAAATCGGTTAATTCCCCCGAGGGATGATGCGGCTCGCTGAGCACCCGTTCCACACGTGCAGAACGCGGGCCGCCACTCTTTAACCACTGCATTAATTTTTCCACCTGCCCTTCTTCACCGCAGGCAACCACTTCCACGCTGCCATCGTCAAGATTTTTGGCGTAGCCGCTTAACCCGAGTTTTTTCGCTTCGTACTGCGTGGTATAGCGAAATCCTACGCCCTGAACTCGCCCGTAAACCCAGGCAATTATGCAGACTTTCGACATTGCTGCTCTCCTTATCCTTAATGGACGCGTTGCAAATCCATGGAAAACTCCGGACAATGACGCCCATTTCTTTGCATCGACAGAAAAGTAAATTATGAGTGTACGTTTAGTGTTAGCCAAAGGGCGCGAAAAATCATTACTTCGTCGCCATCCGTGGGTCTTTTCCGGGGCCGTTGCCCGCATGGAAGGTAAAGCCAGCCTCGGTGAAACCATCGATATTGTTGATCATCAGGGAAAATGGTTAGCACGCGGCGCTTATTCGCCAGCTTCGCAAATCCGGGCGCGCGTCTGGACGTTTGACCCCTCTGAATCCATTGACATTGCTTTTTTTACCCGCCGTTTGCAACAAGCACAAAAATGGCGTGACTGGCTGGCGCAAAAAGATGGCCTCGACAGCTATCGTTTAATCGCCGGAGAATCTGATGGCCTGCCGGGTATTACTATCGATCGTTTCGGTAATTTTCTGGTACTGCAACTGCTAAGCGCAGGCGCGGAATACCAGCGTGCGGCATTAATTAGCGCCCTGCAAACGCTCTACCCGGAATGTGCAATTTACGATCGCAGCGACGTTGCGGTACGTAAAAAAGAAGGGATGGAACTGACCCAGGGCCCCGTTACCGGAGAGCTACCGCCTGCCCTGCTGCCGATTGAAGAACACGGCATGAAGCTGCTGGTGGACATTCAGCACGGGCACAAAACGGGTTACTACCTGGACCAGCGTGATAGCCGCCTGGCTACCCGCCGCTACGTTGAAAATAAACGCGTACTGAACTGTTTTTCCTATACCGGTGGTTTCGCCGTATCGGCATTGATGGGCGGTTGCAGCCAGGTGGTCAGCGTTGATACCTCCCAGGAAGCGCTGGATATTGCACGGCAGAATGTTGAGCTGAACAAACTGGATCTGAGCAAGGCTGAGTTTGTCCGTGATGATGTCTTTAAATTGCTGCGTACTTATCGCGATCGCGGTGAAAAATTTGACGTTATCGTGATGGACCCGCCGAAGTTTGTTGAGAATAAAAGCCAGTTGATGGGCGCGTGTCGTGGCTATAAAGACATCAACATGCTGGCGATTCAGTTGCTGAATGAAGGCGGGGTTCTCCTGACTTTCTCCTGTTCCGGTCTGATGACCAGCGATTTATTTCAGAAAATCATCGCGGATGCCGCAATTGATGCCGGTCGTGATGTACAATTTATAGAGCAGTTCCGTCAGGCAGCCGATCATCCGGTGATCGCTACCTACCCGGAAGGGCTATATCTGAAAGGGTTTGCCTGTCGCGTCATGTAACTTGAAATGTGGAATTTTACCCTTATATCAAAGGTAAAGATTTCCCGGGAGGTGACTATGATTGCCAGCAAATTCGGTATCGGCCAGCAGGTCCGCCATTCCCTGTTAGGTTATCTCGGAGTGGTCGTGGATATCGACCCGGTTTATTCGCTCTCTGAACCGTCGCCTGATGAGCTGGCGGTGAATGACGAGCTTCGCGCCGCTCCGTGGTATCACGTGGTGATGGAGGACGATAACGGCCTACCGGTTCATACCTACCTGGCTGAAGCCCAGCTAAGTAGCGAATTGCAGGATGAACATCCTGAACAGCCATCCATGGATGAGCTGGCGCAGACCATCCGCAAACAACTTCAGGCCCCGCGTCTGCGTAACTAATCCCTGAACAAATCCCCGGAAGGTTTTGGCCTTCCGGGGATTTTTTATTTGGCCAGGCCCAGGCGAGGGATCTCAATAGCCGGGCAGCGATCCATCACCACATTTAACCCGGCATCCCGTGCCAGTACTGCCGCTTGCTCATTAATCACCCCCAGTTGCATCCAGAGGGTTTTCGCGCCAATGGCGATCGCTTCCTGCGCCACGCCCCACGCCGCTTCTGAATTACGGAAAACATCGACCATATCGACTTTTTCCGGAACTTCTGCCAGCGTGCCATACCCCTGCTGGCCCAGCAGCGTTTTGCCGGCAACTTTTGGTGAAACCGGAATGACGTGATACCCCTGGTCGAGTAGATATTTCATCACGCGATAGCTGGGACGATCGGGTTTGTCGCTTGCCCCCACCAGCGCAATGGTGTGAGTGGACGTTAAAATGCCTGCAATATCGGTTTCTTTCATTATTTCCTCCAGACTGTTTAACAAAGTGTACGACAAAGCCGACATGCCAACCATGCAGCTAATACGAATGAATGAGAGCAAAAGCGGGAATTATGTCTATATGTTAGTAAGTATGATTAAAGAAAAATTTTGACACATTATTATTCGGGCGGTCTTTTGACAGGAGCTACCTATGAAAACCGGCATCGTGACCACCTTGATTGCATTATGTTTGCCGGTATCCGTTTTTGCCACCACGCTGCGGCTTTCAACCGATGTCGATCTTCTGGTACTCGACGGCAAGAAGGTTTCCAGCTCTCTGCTGCGCGGTGCGGACAGCATTGAACTGGATAATGGACCACATCAGTTAGTGTTTCGCGTTGAGAAGACGATTCATCTTTCCAATAGTGAAGAACGGCTGTATATCTCCCCACCACTAGTGGTCAGTTTTAATACCCAGCTCATCAACCAGGTCAATTTTCGCCTGCCTCGCCTGGAGAATGAGCGGGAAGCTAACCATTTTGATGCCGCGCCGCGCCTTGAATTGTTGGATGGCGATGCGACGCCGATTCCGGTAAAGCTGGATATTCTCGCCATTACCTCAACGGCAAAAACGATTGATTATGAGGTCGAGGTTGAACGTTATAACAAATCCGCGAAACGCGCTTCACTACCGCAATTTGCCACGATGATGGCAGATGACAGTACGCTGCTTTCGGGTGTTTCCGAGCTGGATGCTATTCCACCGCAATCTCAGGTGCTCACAGAACAACGGCTGAAGTATTGGTTTAAACTGGCTGACCCACAAACGCGAAATACTTTTCTGCAATGGGCGGAAAAACAACCATCTTCCTGAGATTTTTGTGCCTGTGCGCAGGCTTTTTCGGTCTTTCTCTTGCAGCGATAAGTGCTTACAGTAATCTGTAGGAAAGTTAACTACGGATGTACATTATGGAACTGACGACACGTACTTTACCTGCGCGGAAACATATTGCGCTGGTGGCACACGATCACTGCAAACAAATGCTGATGAGCTGGGTGGAACGGCATCAACCGTTACTGGAACAACACGTACTGTATGCAACAGGCACTACCGGTAACTTAATTTCCCGCGCGACCGGCATGAACGTCAACGCGATGTTGAGTGGCCCAATGGGGGGGGACCAGCAGGTTGGCGCATTGATCTCAGAAGGTAAAATTGATGTATTGATTTTCTTCTGGGACCCACTAAATGCCGTGCCGCACGATCCTGACGTGAAAGCCTTGCTGCGTCTGGCGACGGTATGGAACATTCCGGTTGCCACCAACGTGGCAACGGCAGACTTCATTATCCAGTCACCGCATTTCAACGACGCGGTCGATATTCTGATCCCCGATTATCAGCGTTATCTCGCGGACCGTCTGAAGTAATATTACACAGGTGGCAAACGCCACCTGTTTCCTACGGTTTTCTCGCCACCGGCACATCCAGATTTTTCAGTATTTCGACAAAGGGAGAGGGATTCTCTTTGTTAAACAATGCCCATACCCGATGGCGTGCCCGGGTCAGCGCCACGTACATTAACCGCCGTTCTTCAGCGTCCGGAAAATCCTCAACCGGGGGTAGTAGCGCCTCTTCCATAATCGACTCCCGCGCCGCAGCCGGAAAACCATCACTCCCCTCCTGCAAGCCAACGATGATGACGTAATCCGCCTGTTGCCCTTTGCTGGCATGAATGGTCATAAAATCGATTTGCAACTTCGGCCAGCGTGTTGCCGCTTTTTCCAGGCTGGCAGGCCTCATGTGATGGTAACGCGCCAGGATCAGAATGCGCTCTTCCGGTTTGGCATAACCAGAGAGCTTATCCAGCAAAGCATCAAGTTGACTCTCATCCAATAACGTGACGGCTTTTTTGTCTCCATTGGTTAAGCTGTTTAGCGGCTTTTTCAGCTGGCCAGGGTTCTGCTGAATAAAACGGTTTGCCACCTCACCGATACGACTGTTAAAACGGTAAGTCGTGTCTAAATCACAGCGATCGCCTTCACCAAAGTTTTCATGGAAAGCGGTGGTGAGCGACATTTGCGCACCGCTGAAACGGTAAATCGCCTGCCAGTCATCACCAACAGCGAACAACGTCGTTTGACTGTTTTGCTTGCGCAATGCCGCTAACAACGCTGCACGCTGCGGCGAGATATCCTGAAATTCATCAACCAGAATATGCTTCCACGGGCTGATAAAGCGACCTTTCTCCAGAATCACAATCGCCTGGTGAATAAGGCCGGAAAAATCGACAGCGTTTTCTGCCTTCAGCGCACCTTTCCAGGCTTTTAATAACGGGGCCATCAACTTGATACGTTTACTGAACAGATCGCGAATCTCTTCGGGCGCACTGGCAATCATTTCTGCCTGTACACCACCGTGCATCCGCATCAGACTTACCCAGCGATCGAGGCGTGAGGCAAGGCGACGCTGTAATTTTTCATCATCCCAGAAGTTGCCTTCTGGCACTGACCACTGCATTTCTTCCATCAGCCATTGCCGCCAGCCCTTCGCCTGCGCTTTCTTTTCGCTGCATTGCTTGCGCCACTCAGCAATAAAAAGTTCATGACGGGCAGCGGTATCATTTTCTAGTTTGCTGACTGTCGGAACTTTTTTGCTGCCCTGCTGAATAATATGCAGCGCCAGCGCATGAAATGTGCGTGCGGTAATGTCTTCGGTATGTAGCCGTTCTCGGATACGCTCGTCCATCTCTTCAGCGGCTTTGCGACCAAAAGCCAGCAATAAAATTTGCTCAGGGGACGCTTCACCACGCGCCAGCAACCAGCCTGCACGGGCCACCAGCACCGACGTTTTTCCGCTTCCTGCACCTGCCAGCACTAACAGAGAATGCTCGCCATTAACGACTGCCCGGGCCTGCGCCGGATTCAGCGGTGAAGATTCGACCTGGCGGAAAAAATCTGCATACTCGGTAAGCATGGCTTCTGTATACGCCTGATTATGCTGCAACCGTGCGCCTTCAATATCTTTCAACCAGGCCTGACATTTACGCCACGCCTCACGGCAGTTATCGAATTCTTCCAGTCGGTTAACCGGCAACGGCAACGCCGACAAAGCCTGGCGGATTTGTTGCTGCACGCCAGAGGTTTGCTCACGCGTCAGCCATTTATTTTCTCCGGTGCGCGTGGCAATCAAATCCAGTTGCTGCTGTAAAACACCTGCCGCAATTTCGCTCATCTCCGCACTCCACCGCCGCCAGTGAGCATCAAGATGATGGTAAAAACGCTGCGTCTCGCCCCATTCGGTGCCGTGCAGACGCACCACTTTTTCGTCCGGCAGTACAAATTCCAGCTCGCCCCATACCAGACCGCGCTTACAGTGAATTGCCAGTAATTGATTGAAAGGAATAAGGTATTCGTGGCGATCGCCGGAGACTTTAATCCCGGCATTGAGGATCACCGCCCGATCGTAAGGGTGCTGTGCCAGACGTTTTCCAAGCGTTGTCGCTTTCAGTTCCATGACTCTGTAGATCCACACGAAATGATTTCTTATCAGTGTAACCGTCAGAGAAAACGTGCTCCAGCCCAAAAAAACGTTACAATTGCCGCCCATTACTGAAAACCACAGTAAAGCGAGGTTTTATGCGTACCGTTTTGAACATTCTGAACTTTGTGCTTGGCGGATTTGCCACCACTCTGGGCTGGCTGTTGGCGACTCTGGTCAGTATTGTGCTGATTTTTACCTTACCGCTGACACGATCCTGCTGGGAGATCACTAAACTGTCTCTGGTGCCTTATGGCAATGAAGCTATTCATGTCGATGAACTGAACCCGGCTGGCAAAAATGTGCTGCTGAATACTGGCGGTACGGTATTGAATATTTTCTGGCTGATTTTCTTTGGCTGGTGGTTATGCCTGATGCACATTGCAACGGGCATCGCACAATGTATTTCCATCATTGGCATTCCTGTCGGCATTGCGAACTTTAAAATTGCCGCTATTGCACTATGGCCGGTCGGTCGTCGCGTGGTATCGGTAGAAACAGCGCAAGCTGCGCGTGAAGCCAATGCACGTCGTCGTTTTGAATAATCCACTAATATGGCCTTTATGCTAAGTCCTTTGCTCAAACGCTATACCTGGAACAGCGCCTGGCTGTATTACGCGCGTATTTTTATTGCGCTTTGTGGAACCACAGCGTTTCCGTGGTGGCTGGGTGATGTAAAACTGACGATTCCGCTGACGCTGGGGATGGTGGCAGCGGCGCTGACCGATCTCGATGACCGGCTGGCGGGACGTTTGCGTAACCTCATCATTACGCTGTTCTGCTTTTTTATCGCCTCGGCCTCAGTAGAATTGCTGTTTCCCTGGCCCTGGCTATTTGCAATTGGTTTAACGCTCTCTACCAGCGGCTTCATTTTGCTCGGCGGTCTGGGTCAACGCTATGCAACAATTGCCTTCGGTGCGTTACTGATCGCCATTTACACTATGTTGGGGACGTCACTGTATGAGCACTGGTATCAGCAGCCGATGTATCTGCTGGCCGGTGCCGTCTGGTACAACGTCCTGACACTTATTGGTCATCTACTGTTCCCGGTCCGCCCGCTGCAGGACAACCTGGCGCGTTGCTATGAACAACTGGCGCGTTACCTTGAGCTCAAGTCACGCATGTTTGATCCTGATATTGAAGATGAAAGCCAGGCACCGCTGTACGATTTGGCTCTCGCCAACGGACAGCTGATGGCGACATTGAATCAGACGAAACTCTCGCTGCTGACCCGCTTACGTGGCGATCGTGGTCAACGGGGAACGCGTCGCACGCTGCATTATTACTTTGTCGCGCAGGATATTCACGAGCGTGCCAGCTCTTCTCATATTCAGTATCAAACATTGCGTGAACATTTTCGCCACAGCGACGTGCTGTTCCGTTTTCAGCGACTGATGTCGATGCAGGGCCAGGCGTGCCAGCAACTGTCACGCTGTATTTTGCTGCGTCAGCCTTATCAACATGATCCGCATTTTGAGCGCGCTTTTACGCATATTGATGCTGCGCTGGAGCGGATGCGCGATAACGGCGCGCCTGCCGATTTACTCAAAACACTGGGATTTTTGCTGAACAATTTACGCGCTATTGATGCCCAACTGGCAACAATTGAATCAGAACAGGCCCAGGCACTGCCCCATAATAATGACGAAAATGAGCTCGCTGATGACAGCCCGCACGGATTGAGTGATATCTGGCTGCGTCTTAGCCGTCACTTCACACCGGAATCCGCCCTCTTCCGTCATGCGGTAAGAATGTCGCTGGTGTTGTGCTTCGGCTACGCCATCATTCAGATAACCGGAATGCATCACGGGTATTGGATCTTGCTGACAAGTTTGTTTGTCTGCCAGCCAAACTATAACGCCACGCGCCACCGCCTGAAGTTAAGGATTATTGGTACGCTGGTAGGTATCGCCATTGGCATTCCTGTGCTGTGGTTTGTGCCGTCACTGGAAGGGCAGCTGGTGTTGCTGGTTATTACCGGCGTGCTCTTTTTTGCCTTCCGTAACGTGCAATATGCCCATGCAACGATGTTCATCACACTTTTGGTGCTACTTTGTTTTAACTTGCTGGGTGAAGGTTTTGAAGTGGCGTTACCTCGCGTAATCGATACGCTGATTGGTTGTGCCATTGCGTGGGCGGCGGTGAGCTACATCTGGCCTGACTGGAAGTTTCGCAATCTGCCGCGCATGCTCGAACGTGCCACCGAGGCCAACTGTCGCTATCTCGATGCCATACTGGAGCAATACCATCAAGGGCGTGATAACCGTCTGGCGTATCGTATTGCCCGCCGCGATGCACACAACCGTGATGCTGAACTGGCGTCGGTGGTGTCAAATATGTCCAGCGAGCCGAACGTTACCCCGCAAATTCGCGAGGCTGCGTTTCGGTTGCTGTGCCTTAACCATACGTTTACCAGCTATATCTCAGCCCTCGGTGCTCACCGGGAGCAGTTAACTAATCCTGAAATTCTGGCGTTTCTTGATGACGCAGTTTGCTATGTTGATGACGCGCTACATCATCAACCTGCTGATGAAGAACGCGTCAATCAGGCATTAGCTGACCTGAAACAGCGGATGCAGCAACTTGAACCACGGGCAGACAGCAAAGAACCTCTGGTCGTACAACAAGTCGGGTTATTGATTGCATTACTGCCAGAGATTGGTCGTCTGCAACGCCAGATTACTCAAGTTCCGCAGGAAACTCCTGTTTCGGCGTAAGAGAGTCAGCCCATTCTGCAAGCTCCTGGCGGCGTGCCACCGGGAGCGCAGCTTCATGAATGCCGATAATGGCCCCTTCAAGCATAAACAGAATCTTTTCTGTCACCAGACTGTTTTGCTGCCGCAGTCGCAACCAACACATTTTTGCCCCAAGTATACGTAACGCCCGTACATCCTTAATCCCCACCTCCCCGAGTATCGCTTCCAGATGAAAAGACATATTGGGCAAATCTTTCAGTCTTTCCCGGGTATTGCGCGTGCTTTTCTCTTTCAGCGCTGCATCGAGAGAATATTTCGACAGACGCACCAGCTTCAGTTGATTTCGCCATAGACTTTCATCAACCCGATAGTAATTGAGGGTAACGGATCGGCCACACTTTTTATATGTCAGCCAGACAGGCGGATGTTTTACACAGTACTGTGCACTTTGCTCACAAGCCCGAAGATACAACTCACCATCAGAAACCATCGCAAACACCGTGTCGTCAACGGTCAGGCTGTAACTACCAAACAATGATCGGTATTCAATTGTGCCCAACGTTGCCAGGTATTCTTGTGATTTATAGATCCGCTTATAGGAGAGACTTTTCATAAAATTCCTTTTAAAATCATAACATAAAAGAATGATTCACATTAACGGATCCGTTAACTACGAAAATAGGCAACTTATTCTTAAGGGGCAAGATTAATTTATGTTTTCCCGTCACTAACGACAAAATTTGCGAGGCTCTTTCCGAAAATAGGGTTGATCTTTGTCGTCACTGGATGTACTGTACATCCATACAGTAACTCACAGGGGCTGGATTGATTATGTACACTTCAGGCTATGCACATCGTTCTTCGTCGTTCTCATCCGCAGCAAGTAAAATTGCGCGTGTCTCTACGGAAAACACTACAGCCGGGCTTATCAGTGAAGTTGTCTATCGCGAAGATCAGCCCATGATGACGCAACTTCTACTGTTGCCATTGTTACAGCAACTCGGTCAGCAATCGCGCTGGCAACTCTGGTTAACACCGCAACAAAAACTGAGTCGGGAATGGGTTCAGGCATCTGGGCTACCCTTAACGAAAGTGATGCAGATTAGCCAGCTCTCCCCTTGCCACACTGTGGAGTCAATGGTTCGCGCTTTACGCACGGGCAATTACAGTGTGGTGATCGGTTGGTTGGCAGATGATTTGACTGAAGAAGAGCATGCTGAACTTGTTGATGCGGCAAATGAAGGTAACGCTATGGGGTTTATTATGCGTCCGGTAAGCGCATCCTCTCACGCAACGAGACAACTTTCCGGGCTAAAAATTCACTCTAATTTGTATCATTAAGTAAATTTAGGATTAATCCTGGAACTTTTTTTGTCGCCCAGCCAATGCTTTCAGTCGTGACTAATTTTCCTTGCAGAGGCTTGTCTGAAGCGGTTTCCGCGATTTTCTTCTGTAAATTGTCGCTGACAAAAAAGATTAAACGTACCTTATACAAGACTTTTTTTTCATATGCCTGACGGAGTTCACACTTGTAAGTTTTCAACTACGTTGTAGACTTTACATCGCCAGGGGTGCTCGGCATAAGCCGAAGATATCGGTAGAGTTAATATTGAGCAGATCCCCCGGTGAAGGATTTAACCGTGTTATCTCGTTGGAGATATTCATGGCGTATTTTGGATGATAACGAGGCGCAAAAAATGAAAAAGACAGCTATCGCGATTGCAGTGGCACTGGCTGGTTTCGCTACCGTAGCGCAGGCCGCTCCGAAAGATAACACCTGGTACACTGGTGCTAAACTGGGCTGGTCCCAGTACCATGACACTGGTTTCATCAACAACAATGGTCCGACCCACGAAAACCAACTGGGTGCAGGTGCTTTTGGTGGTTACCAGGTTAACCCGTATGTTGGCTTTGAAATGGGTTACGACTGGTTAGGTCGTATGCCGTACAAAGGCGACAACATCAATGGCGCATATAAAGCTCAGGGCGTTCAACTGACCGCCAAACTGGGTTACCCAATCACTGACGATCTGGACATCTACACTCGTCTGGGTGGTATGGTATGGCGTGCAGACACCAAGGCTAACGTACCTGGTGGCGCATCCTTTAAAGACCACGATACCGGTGTTTCTCCGGTCTTCGCTGGCGGTGTTGAGTACGCGATCACTCCTGAAATCGCTACCCGTCTGGAATACCAGTGGACCAACAACATCGGTGACGCACACACCATCGGTACTCGTCCGGACAACGGCCTGCTGAGCCTGGGTGTTTCCTACCGTTTCGGTCAGGGCGAAGCAGCTCCAGTAGTTGCTCCGGCACCAGCTCCGGCACCGGAAGTACAGACCAAGCACTTCACTCTGAAGTCTGACGTTCTGTTCAACTTCAACAAAGCAACCCTGAAACCGGAAGGTCAGGCTGCTCTGGATCAGCTGTACAGCCAGCTGAGCAACCTGGATCCGAAAGACGGTTCCGTAGTTGTTCTGGGTTACACTGACCGCATCGGTTCTGACGCTTATAACCAGGCTCTGTCCGAGCGTCGTGCTCAGTCCGTTGTTGATTACCTGATCTCTAAAGGTATCCCGGCAGACAAAATCTCCGCACGTGGTATGGGCGAATCCAACCCGGTTACTGGCAACACCTGTGACAACGTGAAACAGCGTGCTGCACTGATCGATTGCCTGGCTCCGGATCGTCGCGTAGAGATCGAAGTTAAAGGCATCAAAGACGTTGTAACTCAGCCGCAGGCTTAAGTTCTCGTCTGGTAAAAAACCCCGCTGCTGCGGGGTTTTTTTTCGCCTTGCGTAAATTGAACTGACTTTTGACAGTTATTCCTTACCCAGCAATGCCTGCAGATCCTGCTTCAAAGAAGACATTTTATTCGCGTATTTCTCTTTGTTTTCCGCATCTTCAATCAGCTGAACAATCGTTTCAGAAAGCGTTTTACCGCGACGCTGCGCAAGGCCAGCCAGACGTTGCCAGACGATAAATTCCAGATCGATCGATTTTTTGCGCGTATGCTGGTGTTCCGCATTAAAATGGCGCTTCCGTCTGGCCCGAATGGTCTGCTTCATGCGATTGACCAGTTCCGGATTCATATGCTTGTCAATCCAGCCATTTACCAGCACGGGTTCATTTTCCAGCGAGAGCAACACATCGACGGCTTCCTGGGCGGCACTGGCTTCTATGTAACGGGTGATTAACTCCCCTTCGCGGTGCTTCTTCACCAGATACTTCCATTTCCAACCGCTTTCAAGATTTTCAAGTTGTTGATATTTCATAGCGATCTCAATGTTACCGTGTAACTCTTTACAGAATATCAGCTTTTTAGGCCAGTGAAGAAAAGAATCTCCATCCTGTGAGCTTTAACGCCCATGCCAGGAGTATTGTCAGTGCTTTCTACGTGTGCTGCAGTGCCGGTTACGGTATAATCGCGGCTTTGACAACAGACTAAAAAACATCAACTTTGACCATTACGAAACTTGCATGGCGTGACCTGGTTCCTGATACCGATAGCTATCAGGAAATATTTGCTCAGCCACATTTGATTGACGAAAACGATCCTTTATTCAGTGATACTCAACCGCGACTGCAATTTGCGCTGGAGCAGTTGCTGCATACGCGAGCATCCTCCTCTTTTATGCTGGCGAAGGCCCCGGAAGAGTCTGAGTATCTGAATCTTATTGCCGATGCCGCGCGTGCGCTACAAAGCGATGCAGGCCAACTGGTGGGCGGTCACTATGAGGTTTCCGGCCACACCATTCATTTACGTAACGCAGTGAGTGCAGATGATAATTTTGCGACTTTAACGCAAGTTGTCGCTGCCGACTGGGTAGAAGCGGAACAACTCTTTGGCTGCCTGCGCCAGTTTAATGGTGACATTACCCTGCAGCCAGGTCTGGTGCATCAGGCAAATGGCGGTATTCTCATCATCTCTTTGCGTACACTGCTGGCGCAACCTCTGCTGTGGATGCGGCTGAAAAATATCGTTAACCGCGAGCGTTTTGACTGGGTTGCGTTTGATGAGTCGCGCCCTCTCCCCGTCTCTGTGCCTTCGATGCCATTGAAGCTGAAAGTCATTCTGGTAGGCGAACGTGAATCATTAGCTGATTTCCAGGAGATGGAGCCAGAGCTTGCTGAGCAGGCTATTTATAGCGAATTTGAAGATACTCTGCAGATTGTCGATGCGGAGTCAGTAAACCAGTGGTGTCGCTGGGTGACATTGGCCGCCAGACATAATCACTTACCTGCACCGGGAGCGAATGCCTGGCCGGTACTTATTCGCGAAGCCGCACGCTACACCGGTGAACAAGAAACACTTCCGCTTAGCCCGCAGTGGATCCTCCGCCAGTGTAAAGAGGTCGCCTCACTGTGTGATGGCGACACCTTCTCCGGCGAGCAGCTAAACTTAATGTTACAGCAGCGTGAATGGCGCGAAGGTTTCCTCGCTGAACGCATGCAGGATGAGATCCTTCAGGAGCAAATCCTGATTGAAACCGAAGGCGAACGCATCGGGCAAATTAACGCCCTTTCGGTCATTGAATTTCCGGGTCATCCGCGCGCTTTTGGCGAACCTTCTCGCATTAGCTGCGTTGTACATATTGGCGATGGTGAATTCACTGACATCGAACGCAAAGCGGAGCTTGGCGGCAATATCCATGCGAAAGGGATGATGATCATGCAGGCGTTCCTGATGTCGGAACTTCAGCTTGAGCAACAGATCCCCTTCTCAGCATCGCTGACATTTGAGCAGTCATATAGCGAAGTGGATGGCGATAGTGCCTCAATGGCTGAACTCTGCGCCCTGATAAGCGCCCTCGCCGATGTGCCGGTGAATCAGAGTATTGCTATCACAGGTTCAGTCGATCAATTCGGTCGCGCCCAGCCAGTCGGTGGTTTAAATGAGAAAATCGAAGGCTTCTTTGCTATTTGCCAGCAACGTGAGTTAACGGGGAAACAAGGTGTCATTATCCCCACTGCTAACGTTCGCCATTTAAGTCTTCACAGTGAACTGGTGAAAGCGGTAGAAGAAGGCAAATTCACCATCTGGGCAGTAGACGATGTGACTGACGCACTGCCGTTATTATTAAATCTGGTGTGGGATGGCGAAGGCCAAACGACGCTGATGCAAACCATCCAGGAACGTATCGCGCAAGCATCGCAACAGGAAGGACGTCACCGTTTTCCATGGCCATTACGTTGGCTGAACTGGTTTATTCCGAACTGATCGGACTTGTTCAGCGTACACGTGTTAGCTATCCTGCGTGCTTCAATAAAATAAGGCTTACAGAGAACATGGTAGATAAACGCGAATCCTATACAAAAGAAGACCTTCTTGCCTCTGGTCGCGGTGAACTGTTTGGCGCTAAAGGCCCGCAATTGCCAGCACCGAACATGCTGATGATGGACCGTGTGGTCAAAATGACCGAAACGGGGGGGAACTTCGACAAAGGGTATGTTGAAGCAGAACTGGATATCAATCCGGATCTGTGGTTCTTCGGATGCCACTTCATTGGCGATCCGGTTATGCCGGGATGCCTGGGCCTGGACGCAATGTGGCAGCTGGTAGGGTTCTACCTCGGCTGGCTGGGCGGCGAAGGTAAAGGCCGCGCACTGGGTGTTGGCGAAGTGAAATTCACTGGTCAGGTTCTGCCGACAGCAAAAAAAGTGACCTACCGTATTCACTTTAAACGCATTGTTAATCGTCGTCTGATTATGGGTCTGGCAGATGGCGAAGTGCTGGTTGATGGTCGTCTGATCTATACCGCCAGCGACCTGAAAGTCGGTCTGTTCCAGGATACGTCTGCCTTCTGATTGAAATCAGACAGAGTATAAAAAGGCGAAACCTCCGCATTGCGGAGGTTTCTTTTTAAAGAGACAGAATCAGGCCATTACTACCCTGTCCGCCATGGCTTCTCGCCAGCCTCCCAGCCATTGTGACCTTTGATTCAGCGTCTGATAGGGACACATTTCTTTTGAGCGTCCGGCGATGCCGGCCTGATAACCACGTTGATGTGCCCGTTCCAGGCGATCTCGTTTTTGTCTCTTCATGCCTCGTTTCCCTCATACTGGTTTCTGGTGGAAAAGAAAACAGTGATTACTAAATGTGCAATCACAGTTAAGCAATACCGCGAATCATAACTGCCGTCAATGCGCAAAATTCACGCCACTGTCATATTTGTGAGCTACACGGGCATGTCGGTTGTACAAAAAATGTGAAGAGGAACAACTTTTTCCGCACGTTAGAAACAAAAAAACCGCCTCAGGCTACATACCGGAGACGGTCATATTTACAAATCTTTATAATTAAGGTAGACGCTTTATCTCTTGCGCAATAGAAGCGGCTTCCTGACTCCAGACACTGGCCAGCACCTTAACCATCTCATCGTAACCATCCTGAGTTTGCACTCCTTCCAGACGGAACGGACGTTTGATCAGTTGTCCCTGGTGGTTCAACAGCCACTCACCACTGACAATGACCTTGCCATCATAGCGACCGTTAAACTCTGTTACGGTAACATTGAGCGTGTCCTGGGCGCTTCCCAGAGGCTGGGAGGCAACCACCCAGCCGGGCAGTTGCGTGCTCAGGTTGGCAACCAGGGTGTTGCGCAACTGTTGATCCAGCGGGCTGGCCCACAAGTTGTTGTTGGCAATCACATACTTCACATCACTGGTTTGATAAACCACACCATTCCCCGCCAAATAGTCAGGAACAGCGACCTGCTCTACCCATAACAGGCGATTACCCTGGCTGGCGGTACTTTGTGTACCGCTCTGCACCACAGGTAGCTGGTAATAGTTTTTATTGATCTCGCCGGAGCTGCATCCGGCCAGCCACAGTGCCGCAATCGTCACTAGCCACTTTTTCATTGTTTCGCCCTCTTCGGCTCTGGATCTTTTTTGTCCTTCGCTTCAAATACCAGCGCGTTACTCTTCTCGTTGAGCGTTTTCAGCACCGGCTGCAGTTCACGCAACACCTGATCAAGGCGCTGCATATCCGCCACCATCTTGTTGTAGGCTGCGGAGCCAGGCTGGAAGCCCTGCATACTGCGATTCAACTCACGTAATGTAGACTGCATATCGGTCGGCAACTGCTGCATCGACTGGCTGGCGAGGATCTTGTTCATGCTATCCAGCGTCGTTTGCAAGTTTTTCATGGTGCGCTGACTTTCAGAAAGCGTACTGGTCGCCTGCTCAATCATCGGATTCAATGGCAGTTTGTTGATCTTATCCAACGCTTCCATCAGACGCTGCTGGATTTGCGCCAGGCCACCGCTAACGGTCGGGATAATCTGATAACCATTAAACTCACGAATACCGGTAATAGCAGGGCTATTTGGATAGAAATCGAGATCAACATACAGTGCGCCAGTGACCAGATTTCCGGTCTTCAGCGATCCGCGTAAACCACGTTTCAACAATTCGCCAAGGTGCTCAACAACATCCGCATTTTCACCAAGCTGCATTTTCAGCCGCTCTGGTTCGATACGAATCAGTACCGGAATACGGTAATCATCGTTAAATGTCTGACGCATATTCGGCGCAAAGAATGGCACTTTGCTTACGGTACCCAGGCGAATACCCCGGAATTCTACCGGAGCTCCTGGTTGCAGACCGCGTACCGAATCTTTAAAGAACATCAGATAATCAATGTGATCGGTGTACAACGAATCCTGAATGCTCTTCTGATCATCATACAAAACGAAAGCTGTTTTCGGTGCCACTGGCTGCCCTAAATCCAGACCTTCCGGCACATCAAAGCTGACACCGCCACTAAGCAGCGTTGTCAATGAGCCCATCTCCACACGCATTCCCGCTGACGTCAAATCAACCGCAATGCCACTATCTTTCCAGAAGCGAACATTGCTGGTCACCAGTCGGTCATAAGGTGCATTGATGAACAGTTGATAGCTGATATTGCGTTTTTGCGTATCGAAGGTGCTGGTTTCAACCGAACCTACCCGATAGCCACGGAACAGCACGGGATCTCCTGGCGAGAGCTGCCCGGCTTTTTTGCTATCGAGAATCACACGGATACCTTTCGCATCAGGCGGGGCCAACGGTGGAGAATCCAGCAAATCGTATTTATCCATTTTGCTGCCTTTCGCACCTGGTTGCAGTTCGATATATACCCCAGACAGCAGCGTACCCAGACCGCTAATCCCTTCTCGACCAATCTGCGGTTTTACCACCCAAAAGACGGTATCTTTATGCAGCAATTTTTCCATACCGGAATTCAGCCGAGCTTTGATTTCCACGTGCGTCAAATCATCAGCCAGTGTAGCGCTTTCGACCACACCAACGTCAACGCTACGGCTTTTAATGGTGGTTTTACCACCTTCTATTCCTTCCGCATTCGCGGTGATCAGGGTCACTTCCGGCCCCTGATGGCTGTAATGATAAAAAAGAACCCAGGCCCCAATGAGCGCCGTGACGATAGGAAATATCCACACGGGAGACCAGTTCTTCACTTTCTGGATTTTGGCTTCCCCATTATTAGATTCCATACTGTCAGGACTCCTCATGCTCTGATTCAGGTTGACGATCCCACGACAAACGCGGGTCAAACGTCATAGCAGAAAACATTGTCATTATGACGACTAAAGCAAACATTAATGCACCCATTGCCGGATAAATACTCATTAAACCTCCCATACGCACCAGCGCCGAGAGCACCGCGATGACGAAAACGTCAATCATCGACCAGCGGCCTACAAACTCAACAACTTCATAAATCAAATGCATTCTTTCACTGTCGCGCTTGCCATGTCCTTTAGCATCCCAACACAGCCACGCGATGGCGATCATCTTTAACGTTGGCACCATAATACTGGCCAGAAAGATAACCGCAGCGACGGGATAAGAGCCTTCGCTCCATAACAGAATAACCCCGGCGAGAATCGTCGACGGCATCTTCGAGCCTAATAAATCCGTCACCATGATGGGCAAAATATTCGCCGGAAGATACAACATGATGGACGTAACAAGCAGTGCGAGTGTCCACTGCAGGCTGTTTCTACGACGAACATACCCTTTGGTACTACAGCGCGGGCACACAGGTTCATCAGCAGGAAGGATTGCCGTGCAACAGGAGCACGAACGCAGCCCCTGGCGTATCCCCGTGACGCCCGGTTTTAGCGGCTGGCGCAGTTCTGGCATTGGGGCGATATCGTCCCATAACCAGCGACGATCAACACACTGAAAGGCGCGCAGTTGCAGGACACAAAATAAACACCAAGGGAGAAAGCTGCTGCCGACACCAATGCTGCCGTAGGCCATCAGTTTAACGAAACTCACCAGCACACCCGCGAGGAAAATCTCCGCCATTCCCCAGGTTTTGAGTTGAAAAAGCACCCGTGCCAGTTGCTCTTTTAAACGGAGCGGTAATTCCGCGCGATTCACCAGTAACAGAATGGTTATCAGACAAAACGCGGGAACCAGTTGCACAAACAACAGGAAAAAGGTGCCGAGGCTGGCGTAGTCCTCAGAAAAAAGCACGCCGGGAATTTCCAGTAATGTAATTTCACTGGTGACTCCCGCAACGTTCATATTCACAAAAGGAAACAAGTTGGACAGCAACAGCATGAACAGTGCAGCCAACGCATAGGCGGTAGGACGCTGCCGAGGGGCATCCCACGCCACGGTTAACGTTGTGCCACACCGGGGACATGCCGCTTTCTGACCATGCTCAAGGCGCGGTAACGCCACCAGCATGTCACACTGCGAGCACAGGATGTGCTTCGCGGCATGATGATGTTCGCACATTGGTACTCCTTAATGATGCGCTATTTTACAGATGACGAACAAAGTGTTGGTTTTCATGCCTGATAAACCCAGTGCATCAGGCAATTTTACCGTTGTCAGCTGTCTCTGTTTAAATCGACTATTTTGCGATCAGCCACCATTTTTTAACGCTTCAAGATACTCCCAGCGTTCAAAGGCTTGCTCCAGCTCCTGCTCTGCAGCAGCCATATCGGCGAGCACTTTTTGTGTCTGCTCATGCGGCTGACTGAAGAAGGAAGCATCCGCCACCTGCGTCTGTAGGGCTTCCAGCTTCGCCTCCAGATCTTCGAGCAATTGCGGTAGCTGCTCCAGTTCGCGCTGCAATTTATAGCTTAGTTTGCTACTGCTGCGTTTTACAGTTTCTGCTTTTGGCACGGCGGTTTCTTCGGTTTTTTTCACCGCAGGCTGTTTGAGCGCCACATACTGTTCTTGCTGACCACGGGCATCATGATAACCGCCGACATAACGACCAATTTTACCGCCGCCTTCGAAGATCCAGCATTCTGTAACCGTGTTATCGACAAACTGACGATCGTGGCTCACCAGCAATACCGTGCCCTGGTAGCTGTCGATCAGTTCTTCCAGCAATTCCAGCGTTTCGACATCAAGGTCGTTGGTCGGTTCGTCAAGAATCAATAAGTTGCTTGGTTTGAGGAACAAACGCGCCAGCAGCAAGCGGTTACGCTCACCGCCAGATAGCGCACGTACCGGCGTCATCGCCCGTTTCGGATGGAACAGGAAGTCCTGCAAATAACCCAGTACATGGCGTGGTTTGCCATTAACCATCACCTCTTGTTTGCCTTCGGCCAGGTTATCCAT
This sequence comes from Escherichia sp. HH41S, assembly GCF_009820115.1. Classification (NCBI taxonomy): domain Bacteria; kingdom Pseudomonadati; phylum Pseudomonadota; class Gammaproteobacteria; order Enterobacterales; family Enterobacteriaceae; genus Escherichia; species Escherichia sp. HH41S. The sequence goes on along the minus strand of NZ_VNXE01000123.1, from coordinate 213,576 downwards.
CACCGTTTTATCGGGATCCAGTTCCGCGCGGTGCTGATCGAAATAAGCCACTTCCAGTTTGGTGCCAACGTGAATACGCCCGCTGTCCGCCTGAAGCTGACCGAGCATCAGTTTCAGCAGCGTGGTTTTGCCGCATCCATTCGGACCAATCAGGGCAATTTTGTCGCCACGTAGAACCTGGGCAGAAAAATCTTTCACCAGTTGCTTACCGTCGACCTGGTAGCAAACGTCTTCCATTTCGAAAACGATCTTACCGGAGCGGCTGGCCTCTTCCACCTGCATCTTTGCGGTACCCATCACTTCGCGACGTTCGCCACGCTCGCGACGCATTGCTTTCAGGGCGCGTACGCGGCCTTCATTACGGGTACGGCGTGCTTTGATCCCCTGGCGGATCCACACCTCTTCCTGCGCCAGTTTGCGATCGAACTCGGCATTTTGTAGTTCTTCCACACGCAGGGCTTCTTCTTTTTCCAGCAGGTACTGGTCGTAATTCCCTGGATAGGTCACAAGTTTGCCGCGATCGAGATCAACAATGCGCGTCGCCATATTGCGGATAAACGAACGGTCGTGGGAGATGAAAATAATCGTCCCATTGAAGGTTTTGAGAAACCCTTCCAGCCAGTCGATGGTTTCGATATCCAGGTGGTTAGTCGGTTCGTCGAGCAGCAATACGCGCGGATTGCTCACCAGCGCGCGTCCTAATGCCGCTTTACGCAACCAACCGCCGGAAAGCGACGACAACGCAACATTAGGATCTAACCCCAGTTGCGCCAGCACTTCGTTGATGCGGTTTTCCAGCTGCCACAGGTTGTGGTGATCCAGCTGTTCCTGAACCTTCGCCAGTTCGTTGAGATTTTTCTCGCTCGGGTCGTTCATCACCAGGCGCGAAATATCGTGATAGCGTTTCAGGTATTCAGCTTGTTCTTCAATACCTTCGGCAACGAAATCATAAACGCTACCCTCAACGTTACGCGGCGGATCCTGTTGCAGACGAGCGACAATCAAATCTTGCTCGTAAATAATGCGACCGTCATCCAGCCCTTGTTCACGGTTGAGGATTTTCATTAACGTCGATTTGCCTGCGCCGTTACGGCCTACCAGACAAACACGTTCGTTATCTTCGATATGCAGTTCTGCGTTATCGAGAAGCGGCGCGTCGCTGAACGACAGCCATGCGCCATGCATACTGATTAATGACATTACTATTCCTTTCAGGCTGCGGTAATCAGCCAGCAGTTGTGGATCTGGCGGTTACGGGCGAAATCCTGGGAGAGCGTTTTTTGCGTAATTTCTTGTGCTTTCAGTCCCAGTTTTGCCAGTCCGTCAAGATCCATACGGAAGCCACGTTTGTTGTTCGAGAACATGATCGTCCCACCAGCACGCAGCAGACGTTTCAAATCTTTCATCAGCGCCAGATGATCGCGCTGAACATCAAACGCATCTTCCATTCGTTTTGAGTTAGAGAAGGTTGGCGGATCGATAAAGATCAGATCGAACTGTTCATTTGCCTCACGCAGCCACGCCAGGCAATCGGCCTGAATCAGGCGATGCGCACGCCCGGTTAGGCCATTCAGACGCAGGTTGCGTTCTGCCCACTCCAGATAAGTACGCGACATATCCACGGTGGTAGTGCTGCGTGCACCGCCTAATCCCGCATGCACGGTGGCGCTGCCGGTATAAGAGAACAGGTTGAGGAAATCTTTGCCTTTGCTCATCTGACCGAGCATACGACGGGCGATACGGTGATCGAGGAACAGACCGGTATCGAGGTAATCCGTCAGGTTCACCCACAAGTGAGCGTTATATTCGGTGACTTCGAGAAACTCGCCCTTCTCGCCCAGTTTCTGGTACTGATTTTTGCCCTTCTGGCGTTCACGGGTTTTCAGCACCAGTTTGTTTGGCGCAATCCCCAGTACCGAAATGGTTGCAGCGATAATATCGAACAGACGCTGACGCGCTTTGTGCGCATCAATAGTTTTTGGCGGCGCATACTCCTGCACCACCACCCAGTCGGCATAACGATCAACGGCAACGTTATATTCCGGCAGATCGGCGTCATACAGGCGGTAACATTCAATCCCTTCCTGGCGAGCCCACTTCTCGAATTTTTTGAGGTTCTTACGCAGGCGGTTAGCGTAGTCTTCCGCTACCATCGCCGGTTTGCTGTCTGGAGTGCTTTCGGCAACGTGGTAATTTTTCTGTACGCAGTCCAGCGGGCCGTTTTTCGCCTTGTACTGTTTGTCTGCACGCAGCTGCAGGCAGCTGAGCAGATCCGGCGAGGCACTAAACAAAGAGAGATTCCAGCCACCGAACTGGTTTTTCATGATTCGGCCCAGCAGACTATGCAGCGCAATCAGCGCCGGTTCGCTGTCCAGACGTTCACCGTATGGCGGGTTGCTCAACACTGTACCGTACGGCCCTTTCGGCAGCGGATTGGTCAGTTGCGCGACATCTTTCACCTCAAAGGTGATCAGTTCACCAATCCCCGCAAGACGTGCGTTAGTGCGCGCACGTTGAATCACCCGGGCGTCGCTGTCCGAACCGTAAAAATGAGAGCTGTACTCCGCCAGGCCTTTACGGGCGCGAGCTTGCGCTTCCGCTTTCACTTCCTGCCAGATAGCTTCATCATGCTGCGCCCAGCCGCTAAAGCCCCAACGCCCACGGTGCAAGCCTGGTGCGCGATCGGTCGCCAGCATCGCCGCTTCAATCAGCAACGTACCGGAACCACACATTGGATCGAGCAGCGGTGTTCCTGGCTGCCAGCCGGATCGCATCACAATCGCGGCTGCCAGGGTTTCTTTGATCGGTGCAATACCGGCACGATCGCGATAGCCACGCAGATGCAAGCCATCACCACTGAGATCAAGGGCAATATTGGCGGTTTCTTTATGCAGCCAGACGTTAACGCGAATATCCGGCGCATCACGATCGACATTGGGACGTGGCAGATTTTTCCGCGTGAAAGCATCGACGATCGCGTCTTTCACTTTCATCGCGCCGTACTGGCTGTTGCGAATGGTGTCATTTAAACCACTGAAATGGACAGCGAAGGTCGCGCCAGGATTAAACATCTCTGTCCAGTTGATCGCCTGAACGCCGAGATAGAGGTCTAAATCACTGTAAACCTTACACTCGCCCAGCGGCAACATAATACGCGAGGCCAGGCGGCTCCACATCAGGCTCTGGTAAACAAGCCGTGTGTCGCCCTTAAAATGGACCCCACCCTGAACCACCTGGCATTCAACGGCCCCCAGGTTTTCCAGTTCAGTTTTTAACAGCTCTTCCAGCCCACGGGCCGTACTGGCAAACAGAGAATTCATATCGTCACTTTTACTCTAAGAAAATTGTTGCGCATTATAGCTAATAAGCGCGTCATGTCATAAAGTTGAGGGCTTATTTTCATTTGAGGACCGCACCGTGGCGACATTAACCCGGCTTTTTATTCATCCTGTTAAATCGATGCGCGGCATTGGTCTTACACATGCTCTGGCAGATGTCAGTGGTCTGGCCTTCGATCGCATCTTTATGATCACGGAACCTGACGGTACGTTTATTACCGCTCGCCAGTTTCCCCAGATGGTACGGTTTACTCCTTCACCTGTGCATGATGGCTTGCATCTCACCGCACCAGATGGCAGTAGCGCATATGTTCGTTTTGCTGATTTCGCCACACAAGACGCACCAACCGAAGTTTGGGGCACACATTTTACCGCGCGAATTGCGCCAGACGCGATCAACAAATGGTTAAGTGGATTTTTCTCCCGCGAAGTGCAATTGCGCTGGGTGGGGCCACAAATGACCCGGCGCGTGAAACGCCACAACACTGTACCTCTGTCATTTGCTGATGGCTATCCTTACCTTCTTGCTAACGAAGCCTCGTTACGTGATCTCCAACAACGTTGTCCGGCCAGTGTAAAAATGGAGCAATTCCGCCCCAATCTGGTGGTTTCCGGCGCGTCAGCCTGGGAAGAAGATAGCTGGAAAGTGATTCGTATTGGTGATGTGGTGTTTGATGTGGTTAAGCCTTGCAGCCGCTGTATTTTCACCACCGTCAGTCCGGAAAAAGGACAAAAGCATCCGGCAGGTGAACCATTAAAGACATTGCAATCTTTCCGCACAGCCCAGGATAACGGCGATGTCGATTTTGGTCAGAATTTAATTGCCCGTAATAGTGGCGTGATTCGCGTTGGCGACGAGGTGGAAATTCTTGCAACGGCTCCGGCGAAAGTTTACGGCGCAGCTGCCGTGGACGATACCGTCGACGCCGCGCAGCAACCGGACGCAAATGTAGATATTGACTGGCAAGGGCAGGCATTTCGTGGAAATAACCAACAGGTTCTGCTGGAGCAATTAGAAAATCGGGGAATTCGTATCCCTTATTCTTGCCGCGCGGGCATTTGTGGAAGCTGCCGTGTTCAGCTTTTAGAAGGCGAAGTCACACCGCTCAAAAAATCAGCAATCAGCAATGATGGCACCATTCTTTGCTGTAGTTGTGTGCCGAAGACTGCGCTTAAACTAGCGCGTTAAACTGCCTGTTCGAGGCTGAAACTGTCAACATTAACCTGCGGTTTCAGCCTGTCATTCATGATTTTGATGGCATCCCCCAACTGCATCGCGCGACCCGCAATAACAACGCAGGGTTGTGCCAGCAGGCACAGTGCGGCATTTTCGCCAGATTCAACGACCAGCAAATTGACTTGCTCGTGAGTGTCGCTCAACCAAACGCAGGCCGCATCGCCCGGCATGGGCACCCACATTTCACCATGGGAAACAAAATGCCAGCTTTTCGGCATTTGCGGTTTGAGATAACGAATTGCTACCAGCGCATTAAGCACCAGTTCGGCTTTTTGTTCTTTAGATAAATTAAAATCGCGGCATTTTTCTTCAAATGAGAAATAGAGCGCGGCGTCGTCAACGCAAAAGCCTGCGGGAGAAAAGGCATCTGGAGTCAACATTTTGCGCGCAAAACGTGAGCGAAATAGCATACCATTGGCTAAATCGAGCATCATTCGATCGTGCTCTTCATCGTAATACCAACGCCAGTTATCGTCTGGTTTAATTCGCATTTGCCTCTCCCCTACCCTATAAAACCGCAGCAACACAATCCATTGTCGCTTCGCTTAATAACCTCAACAATAAAAGTACAAAATGTCTAAATAAGCAACAGCGATGAATATAAAACAACCAGGGCTTAAAATAAAGCCCTGATTATCTTATAAAGAGGAATTCGAAGAAATAATTAGATATGGGTAACGATTTCTTTAATCAGCGGCGGACCTTTAAAAATAAAACCAGAATAAATTTGCACCAGTGAGGCCCCCGCAGCAATCTTTTCACGCGCAGCGATAACCGAGTCAATGCCGCCAACACCGATGATCGGTAAGCGACCGTTTAATTCCTGTGACAAGCGGCGAATAATTTCTGTGCTTTTTAACTGAAGCGGACGACCACTTAAGCCACCGGTTTGATCACAATTTTTCATTCCCTGAACCAGAGAACGATCGAGCGTGGTATTGGTTGCAATAACGCCATCAATATTATGGCGAACTAAACTATCGGCAACCTGGATCAATTCTTCTTCAGAAAGATCCGGCGCGATCTTCACGGCGATCGGCACATATTTATGGTGCATCGCTTGCAAATCATTTTGCTTATTTTTAATCGCGGTTAAGAGATCATCCAGCGCTTCGCCATATTGCAGTGTGCGTAGTCCTGGGGTATTCGGCGATGAAATATTGATGGCGATATATCCCGCATAAGCATAGATTTTTTCCATACAAATCAGATAGTCATCTTTACCCTGCTCCACCGGCGTATCTTTATTTTTGCCGATGTTAATACCCAGGACGCCATCATAATGGGCTTTTTTTACGTTCTCTACGAGGTTATCAACGCCAAGATTATTAAAGCCCATACGGTTGATCAAACCTTCGGCATCTACCAGACGAAAGAGACGCGGCTTGTCATTACCTGGCTGTGGACGTGGCGTGACGGTACCGATCTCGATAGATCCAAACCCCATCGCGCCTAACGCGTCAATGCACTCCCCGTCTTTATCAAGACCGGCTGCCAGACCAAGCGGATTTTTAAACGTCAGGCCCATGCAGTTAACAGGTTTCGCAGGCACTTTCTGCCGCACCAGTGCTTCAAACGGCGTTCCGGTAATGCGGCGTAATTGCTGAAAAGTAAACTCATGAGCGCGCTCTGGATCGAGCTGGAAAAGGGCTTTACGAACGAAGGGGTAGTACATGAACTCTCCTGGATTCCCGGTGTGCAAACCGGGGGCGTATTATGTGCGAGTTCGGACCAAAAGGGAATTGACCTACGGCAATAAATAGCAAACGTTTTCTTATTGCGCTTTTTTTATGCTTTTTTTGGCTTTGCTTCGTCAGATAAATCATTTCGACTCGCGGACGCCCTCTGTCAGACTGACCAAATTGTTATCAATTTTAACAAAACAAGAACAGTTGGTTATAAGGAGAGAGTATGCGTGTCATCACCCTGGCGGGGAGTCCTCGTTTTCCTTCTCGCTCCAGTTCTTTGCTGGAATATGCGCGGGAAAAACTGAATAACCTGGATGTCGAGGTTTATCACTGGAATCTGCAAAACTTCGCCCCGGAGGATCTGCTCTATGCCCGTTTCGATAGTCCGGCCCTGAAAACTTTTACCGAACAGCTGCAACAGGCCGATGGGTTAATTGTCGCCACACCTGTGTATAAGGCCGCCTATTCCGGAGCGCTGAAAACCCTGCTCGATCTGCTGCCAGAACGTGCGTTGCAAGACAAAGTGGTACTGCCGCTGGCAACGGGCGGTACAGTGGCTCACCTTCTGGCGGTCGATTACGCCCTTAAACCGGTTTTAAGCGCACTGAAAGCCCAGGAGATCCTGCACGGCGTATTTGCCGATGACTCGCAGGTGATTGATTACCACCACAAACCCCAGTTCACGCCAAATCTGCAAACCCGTCTTGATGCCGCGCTCGACACCTTCTGGCAGGCGCTACACCGCCGCGATGTTCAGGTTCCCGATCTTCTGTCTCTGCGAGGTAATGCCCATGCGTAAGATCATTAAACTGGCGCTGGCGGGATTACTCAGCGTCTCCACACTTGCGATTGCCGCAGAGTCTTCGCCAGAGGCGTTAAGGATTGGCTATCAGAAAAGCAATATCAGTTCGGTACTGGCGAAAAATTACCAAATGCTGGAAAAACGCTATCCGCAAACAAAAATCTCCTGGGTGGAGTTCCCCGCTGGCCCACAGATGCTGGAGGCGTTAAACGTTGGCAGTATTGATCTCGGCAGTACCGGAGATATTCCGCCAATCTTTGCTCAGGCTGCCGGAGCTGATTTGCTGTACGTGGGCGTCGAACCGCCGAAGCCAAAAGCCGAAGTGATTCTGGTGGCAGAAAACAGTCCGATCAAAACCGTAGCCGATCTTAAAGGTCATAAAGTTGCCTTTCAGAAAGGTTCCAGTTCGCACAATCTTTTACTGCGAGCCCTTCGCCAGGCCGGGCTTAAATTCACGGATATTCAGCCCACTTACCTGACGCCTGCCGATGCCCGCGCCGCGTTCCAGCAAGGTAACGTTGACGCCTGGGCTATCTGGGATCCCTACTACTCCGCTGCATTATTACAGGGCGGCGTGCGGGTGCTGAAAGACGGCACCGATCTCAATCAAACTGGATCGTTTTATCTGGCAGCTCGTCCGTATGCAGAAAAAAACGGCGCTTTTATTCAGGGTGTGCTGACAACCTTTAGTGAGGCCGATGCGTTAACCCGCAGCCAGCGCGAACAAAGCATCGCTTTACTGGCAAAAACGATGGGCTTACCAACGCCGGTGATTGCCTCTTATTTAGATCATCGCCCCCCTACCACCATCAAACCGGTTAACGCCGAGGTTGCCGCCTTACAGCAGCAAACGGCAGATCTGTTTTATGAAAACCGTCTGGTGCCGAAAAAAGTCGATATTCGCCAGCGCATCTGGCAGCCCACTCAACGGGAAGGAAAACAATTATGAGTCTGAATATGTTCTGGTTTTTACCGACCCACGGAGACGGACATTACCTGGGAACGGAAGAAGGTTCACGCCCGGTTGATCACGGTTATCTGCAACAAATTGCGCAAGCGGCGGATCGTCTGGGCTATACCGGTGTGCTGATCCCGACGGGGCGATCGTGTGAAGATGCGTGGCTGGTGGCGGCGTCGATGATCCCGGTGACACAACGGCTGAAGTTTCTTGTCGCCCTGCGCCCCAGCGTAACCTCACCTACCGTTGCCGCCCGCCAGGCCGCCACGCTTGACCGTCTCTCTAACGGACGCGCGTTGTTTAATCTGGTCACAGGCAGCGATCCGCAAGAGCTGGCAGGCGACGGCGTGTTCCTTGATCATAGCGAGCGTTACGAAGCCTCGGCAGAATTTACCCAGGTCTGGCGGCGGTTGTTGCTTGGCGAGACAGTGGATTTCAACGGCAAACATATTCATGTGCGCGGAGCCAAACTGCTCTTCCCGCCGATTCAACAGCCCTATCCTCCGCTTTACTTTGGCGGCTCGTCAGACGTCGCCCAGGATCTGGCCGCTGAACAGGTTGATCTCTACCTCACCTGGGGCGAACCACCGGAGCTGGTAAAAGAGAAGATCGCGCAAGTGCGGGCGAAAGCTGCCGCGCATGGACGCAAAATTCGTTTCGGTATTCGTCTGCATGTGATTGTTCGTGAAACCAACGACGAAGCGTGGCAGGCCGCCGCGCGGTTAATCTCGCATCTTGATGATGAGACCATCGCTAAAGCACAAGCCGCGTTTGCCCGCACGGATTCCGTGGGGCAACAGCGAATGGCGGCGCTACATAACGGCAAGCGCGACAATCTGGAGATCAGCCCCAATTTATGGGCGGGCGTTGGCTTAGTGCGCGGCGGTGCCGGGACGGCGTTGGTGGGCGATGGTCCGACGGTCGCCGCGCGAATCAACGAATACGCTGCGCTTGGCATCGACAGCTTTGTGCTTTCTGGTTATCCGCATCTGGAAGAAGCGTATCGGGTCGGCGAGTTGTTGTTCCCACATCTGGATATTGCCATTCCGGAAATTCCCCAGCCACAACCGCTGAATCCGCAAGGCGAAGCGGTGGCGAATGATTTTATCCCCCGTAAAGTCGCGCAAAGCTAAGGAACAAAATGATGGCAACGCCAGTGAAAAAGTGGTTATTGCGCGTTGCCCCCTGGTTTTTACCGGTGGGCATCGTGGCGGTGTGGCAACTGGCCTCCTCGGTTGGCTGGTTGTCGACGCGTATTTTGCCCTCACCGGAAGGGGTGGTGACGGCGTTCTGGTCGCTCTCAGCCAGCGGCGAATTGTGGCAACATCTGGCGATCAGCTCCTGGCGGGCGCTGATTGGTTTTTCAGTTGGCGGATCGCTGGGCTTGATTCTGGGACTGATTAGCGGGCTGTCGCGCTGGGGAGAACGGCTGCTGGATACCTCAATTCAAATGTTGCGCAACGTGCCGCATCTGGCGCTGATCCCACTGGTGATTTTGTGGTTTGGCATTGATGAATCCGCGAAAATCTTTCTGGTGGCGCTCGGCACACTATTCCCCATTTATATCAACACCTGGCACGGCATCCGTAATATCGATCGCGGTCTGGTGGAAATGGCGCGTAGCTATGGATTATCCGGCATACCGCTGTTTATCCATGTGATCCTGCCTGGTGCCCTGCCCTCAATTATGGTCGGCGTACGTTTTGCGTTGGGCCTGATGTGGCTGACGCTGATTGTTGCCGAAACCATTTCTGCCAATTCCGGCATTGGTTATCTGGCGATGAATGCGCGGGAGTTTTTGCAAACGGATGTGGTGGTAGTCGCCATTATTCTCTACGCCCTGCTCGGCAAACTTGCTGACGTCAGCGCGCAGCTGTTAGAGCGCCTCTGGCTGCGCTGGAATCCGGCTTATCATTTGAAGGAGGCCACGGTATGAATACTGCTCGTCTGAACCAGGGCACACCCTTGTTACTCAATGCAGTAAGCAAACATTACGCGGAAAATATCGTCCTGAACCAACTGGATTTACATATTCCGGCAGGTCAGTTTGTGGCGGTGGTGGGCCGCAGCGGTGGTGGCAAAAGTACCCTGCTGCGCCTGCTGGCAGGTCTGGAAACGCCAACCGCAGGCGATGTGTTAGCGGGTACCACACCGCTGGCTGAGATTCAGGAAGACACGCGAATGATGTTTCAGGATGCGCGTCTGCTACCGTGGAAATCGGTGATTGATAACGTTGGGTTAGGCCTTAAAGGTCAGTGGCGCGATGCCGCGCGTCGGGCGCTGGCAGCGGTAGGACTGGAGAATCGCGCGCGGGAATGGCCTGCCGCACTTTCTGGCGGGCAGAAACAGCGTGTGGCGCTGGCAAGAGCGTTGATTCATCGACCGGGTTTATTATTGCTTGATGAACCGCTCGGGGCGCTGGACGCCCTGACTCGGCTCGAGATGCAGGATTTGATTGTGTCACTTTGGCAGGAGCACGGCTTTACCGTACTGTTGGTGACGCATGATGTGAGCGAAGCGGTAGCAATGGCGGACCGGGTGTTGTTAATTGAAGAGGGAAAAATTGGTCTGGATTTGACGGTGGATATCCCCCGTCCGCGCCGATTAGGGTCGGTGCGATTAGCGGAGCTGGAAGCGGAAGTGTTGCAACGGGTGATGCAGCGTGGGCACTCTGAACAACCGATTCGGCGTCATGGTTAATATGCCGGATGTGGCGCACAAAACCAGCGGTTTCAACGGATTGTAGGCCTGATAAGACGCGTCAAGCGTCGCATCAGGCATTTGGGCACGGCTGCCGGATGCGGCGTGAACGCCTTATCCAGCCTACAAAACCAGCATTTTCAACGGACTTGTAGGCCTGATAAGACGCGTCAAGCGTCGCATCCGGCATTTGGGCTCAAAAGTATCAAGCCAGTGCTTTAGTTATCTTCTCGTACAGATCGCCTGAGAGATTTTCCAGCCCTTTCAACTGCTCCAGCGCCGCGCGCATTTTCTCCTGACGTTTGGCATCGTAACGTTTCAGGCGAATCAGCGGCTCAATCAGGCGCGATGCCACCTGCGGGTTACGGCTGTTGAGGTCGGTAAGCATTTCCACAAGGAACTGATAACCGCTGCCATCTTCGGCATGGAACGCTGCCGGGTTGCTGCCCGCAAATGCCCCAATCAACGAACGAATGCGGTTCGGGTTGCTCATGGTAAATGAGCGATGCTGCAACAGACCACGCACCGTCTCCAGCACATTCGCCGCCGGGCTGGTGGCTTGCAGGATAAACCATTTATCCATCACCAGACCGTCCTGATGCCACTTGTCGTCGTACTCCTGCATCAGCGCGTCACGGCATGGCAGCTGTGCAGCAACCGCCGCAGAAAGCGCGGCCAGCGCATCGGTCATATTGTTTGCTTCATGGAACTGCTTGCTTACCAGCACGTCAGCCAGATGCGTTTCACCAAAAGCGAGGAAGCGCAGGCAGGCATTTCGCAGAGTGCGTTTTGCAATATCTTCATGCTCAACGCGATACTCGCTCTGGTAATTCGCGTTGTAAATAGCCAGCAGCTCATCCGCCAGTTCAGTCGCCAGAGTACGGGTGAGTGCTTCACGCACTTCGGCAATAGCAATCGGATCGATGATATCGAACAGTTCTGCCATTTCATTGACGGAAGGCAGCGTCAGAATTTCTGCCGCCAGCGCCGGATCAATCTTCTCATCGAGCAGCACCGCGCGGAAAGCGTCAGCCACATGCACCGGCAGAGACAGCGGCTGCCCTTGCTGATGACGGGCGACGTTCAGTTTGATGTAGGTTGCCAGCAAACTTTGTGCCGCATCCCAGCGGGAGAAATCATTACGCGCATGGCGCATCAGGAAGGTCAGTTGCTGATCGCTCCACTTATATTCCAGTTTCACTGGCGCAGAGAATTCGCACAGCAGTGCGGGCACCGGCTGGAAGTAGACATTATCAAAGACAAAGGTCTGTTCCGCCTGGGTGACGTTCAGCACCGAATTGACCGGATGACCGCCTTTCTGCAACGGGATCACTTTGCCTTCGTTGTCATACAGTTCGATGGCAAACGGAATATGCAGCGGCTGTTTTTCTGCCTGATCCGGCGTAGCAGGCGTGCGCTGGCTGATGGTCAGGGTGTACTGCTCGGTTTCCGGATTGTAGTCGTCCTTAACGGTCACAACCGGCGTACCGGACTGGCTGTACCAACGGCGGAAATGGGAGAGATCGACATTTGACGCATCTTCCATCGCCTGAACAAAGTCGTCGCAGGTTGCCGCACTGCCATCATGGCGCTCGAAATAGAGCTGCATCCCTTTCTGGAAGTTTTCTTCGCCCAGCAGAGTGTGGATCATGCGAATCACTTCCGCGCCCTTCTCATAAACGGTCAGGGTGTAGAAGTTGTTCATTTCAATAACCATATCCGGGCGGATCGGGTGCGCCATCGGGCTGGCGTCTTCCGCAAACTGCAATCCGCGCATGGTGCGCACGTTGTTGATACGGTTTACTGCGCGGGAACCAAGGTCAGAGCTGAATTCCTGATCGCGGAAGACGGTTAAACCTTCTTTCAGGCTGAGCTGGAACCAGTCGCGGCAGGTCACACGGTTACCGGTCCAGTTATGGAAATATTCGTGACCAATAACACGCTCAATATCGAGGTAATCTTTATCGGTCGCAGTGTCGGTACGGGCCAGCACATATTTGGAGTTAAAGATATTCAGACCTTTATTCTCCATTGCGCCCATATTGAAGAAATCCACTGCAACGATCATATAGATGTCGAGGTCATACTCCAGGCCGAAGCGTTCTTCATCCCATTTCATGGAGTTTTTCAGCGAGGTCATCGCCCATGGCGCGCGATCAAGGTTGCCGCGATCGACGTACAGCTCCAGCGCCACTTCGCGACCAGAACGCGTGGTGAAGGTGTCGCGCAGCACGTCGAAGTCGCCTGCCACCAGCGCAAACAGGTAGCACGGTTTCGGGAACGGGTCCTGCCACTGTACCCAGTGACGTCCGTTTTCCAGTTCGCCTTGCGCAACGCGGTTACCGTTGGAAAGCAGGAAGGGATATTTGGTTTTATCGGCAATAATTTTGGTGGTAAAACGCGCCAGCACGTCCGGGCGGTCGAGATAATACGTAATATGGCGGAAACCTTCGGCTTCACACTGGGTGCAAAGCGCATCGCCTGACTGATAAAGCCCTTCCAGCGCGGTATTCGTCGCCGGGCTAATTTCATTAACGATCTTGAGCGTAAAACGCTCCGGCAAATTACTGATGACCAGTGCGCCCTCTTCTTCTTTCCAGGCGGTCCATGGCTCATCATTAATATGAACAGAAACCAGTTTGAGATCTTCGCCATTGAGACGAAGCGGAGCATCTGATGCACCATGACGGACAGCCTGGCTGACCGCGGTAACGACCGTCTTTTGCGCGTCCAGGTCAAAGGTCAAGTCAATATCAGTAATCTGGTAATCCGGCGCACGATAATCGTGACGGTATTTGGCTTGTGGCTGTTGAGTCATAAATAACCTTTAGCATCTTTTATAGAGTCTGGTGTTCAGTCTATTCCTGTTGCGTAAATCGCGCTATGCAGAATCTTCATCTTTTCAGGTACAAACGCCTTTATTGCTACATTTTTATAACATACGCAGCGCAATACCATCGACCAGAAAGGTGACATATGGTGTGATCGGGGTTCAATAAATTACGAAACAAGGTATACTCCAGCAGTTCCTGAAGATGTTTATTGTACTAAACGCTCCTGTACGAGGACGCTACTGCGCACCTATGACACAATTCGCTTCTCCTGTTCTGCACTCGTTGCTGGATACAGATGCTTATAAGTTGCATATGCAGCAAGCCGTGTTTCATCACTATTACGATGTGCATGTCGCGGCGGAGTTTCGTTGCCGAGGTGACGATCTGCTGGGTATTTATGCCGATGCTATTCGTGAACAGGTTCAGGCGATGCAGCACCTGCGCCTGCAGGATGATGAATATCAGTGGCTCTCTGCCCTGCCTTTCTTTAAGGCCGACTATCTTAACTGGCTACGCGAATTCCGCTTTAACCCGGAACAAGTCACCGTGTCCAATGATAATGGCAAGCTGGATATTCGTTTAAGCGGCCCGTGGCGTGAAGTCATCCTCTGGGAAGTTCCTTTGCTGGCGGTTATCAGTGAAATGGTACATCGCTATCGCTCACCGCAGGCCGACGTTGCGCAAGCCCTCGACACGCTGGAAAGCAAATTAGCCGACTTCTCGGCATTAACCGCCGGTCTTGATATGTCGCGCTTCCATCTGATGGATTTTGGCACCCGCCGACGTTTTTCTCGTGAAGTACAAGAGACCATCGTGAAACGTCTGCAACAGGAATCCTGGTTCGTAGGCACCAGCAACTACGATCTGGCGCGTCGGCTTTCCCTCACGCCAATGGGAACACAAGCACACGAATGGTTCCAGGCGCATCAGCAAATCAGTCCGGATCTTGCCAACAGCCAGCGAGCTGCACTTGCTGCCTGGCTGGAAGAATATCCCGACCAACTTGGCATTGCGTTAACCGACTGTATTACCATGGATGCTTTCCTGCGAGATTTCGGCGTAGAATTTGCCAGCCGCTATCAGGGCTTGCGTCATGACTCCGGCGACCCGGTTGAATGGGGTGAAAAAGCCATTGCACATTATGAGAAGCTGGGAATTGATCCACAGAGTAAAACGCTGGTTTTCTCTGACAATCTGGATTTACGCAAAGCGGTTGAGCTATACCGCCATTTCTCTTCCCGCGTGCAATTAAGTTTTGGTATTGGGACTCGCCTGACCTGCGATATCCCCCAGGTAAAACCCCTGAATATTGTCATTAAGTTGGTTGAGTGTAACGGTAAACCGGTGGCGAAACTTTCTGACAGCCCTGGCAAAACTATCTGCCACGATAAAGCGTTTGTTCGGGCGCTGCGCAAAGCGTTCGACCTTCCGCATATTAAAAAAGCCAGTTAATATCATCAGGGAGCTAATCGGCTCCCTTTTTTTACCTTTAATTCCGAAATCTTTCGCTGCATTTGCGAATTCTGCTTGTCTGATTGCAGATGCCAGGTAACATAGGTATCCCCCCATTTACGGGTGGACAAGTGTTTATTTTTTCCGACTATTAACAGAGAGAATATTATGAGCGTTGTGCCTGTAGCCGACGTACTCCAGGGCCGCGTAGCCGTTGACAGCGAAGTCACCGTGCGCGGATGGGTACGTACCCGCCGAGATTCAAAAGCTGGCATCTCCTTCCTCGCCGTTTATGACGGTTCCTGCTTTGATCCTGTACAGGCTGTCATCAATAATTCTCTGCCCAATTACAATGAAGACGTTCTGCGTCTGACCACCGGTTGCTCGGTCATTGTGACGGGTAAAGTCGTGGCGTCGCCAGGACAGGGGCAACAATTTGAAATTCAGGCCAGCAAGGTTGAAGTTGCTGGTTGGGTTGAAGATCCAGACACTTACCCGATGGCGGCAAAACGCCACAGCATTGAGTATCTGCGTGAAGTCGCTCACCTGCGTCCGCGCACAAACCTGATTGGTGCCGTCGCGCGCGTTCGCCATACGCTGGCGCAGGCGCTGCATCGCTTCTTTAACGAGCAGGGATTCTTCTGGGTTTCAACGCCACTGATTACTGCGTCTGATACCGAAGGGGCTGGCGAAATGTTCCGCGTTTCTACGCTGGATCTGGAAAACCTGCCGCGTAACGATCAGGGCAAAGTGGATTTCGACAAAGACTTCTTTGGTAAAGAGTCTTTCCTGACCGTATCTGGCCAGTTGAACGGCGAAACCTACGCTTGCGCATTGTCCAAAATTTATACCTTCGGCCCGACTTTCCGTGCTGAAAACTCCAACACCAGCCGTCACCTGGCGGAATTCTGGATGCTGGAGCCGGAAGTGGCGTTTGCTAACCTGAACGATATCGCGGGTCTGGCTGAAGCCATGCTGAAATATGTCTTCAAAGCGGTTCTCGAAGAACGCGCTGACGACATGAAATTCTTCGCTGAACGCGTAGATAAAGATGCCGTTTCACGTCTGGAACGCTTTATTGAGGCCGATTTCGCGCAGGTGGATTACACCGACGCAGTGACCATTCTCGAAAACTGCGGCAGGAAGTTTGAAAACCCGGTTTACTGGGGCGTCGATCTCTCTTCTGAGCATGAGCGTTATCTGGCAGAAGAACACTTTAAAGCACCGGTAGTGGTTAAAAACTATCCGAAAGATATTAAAGCGTTCTATATGCGCCTTAACGAAGACGGTAAAACCGTTGCGGCTATGGATGTTCTGGCTCCGGGCATCGGTGAAATCATTGGTGGTTCTCAGCGTGAAGAGCGTCTGGACGTGCTGGACGAGCGTATGCTGGAAATGGGCCTGAATAAAGAAGATTACTGGTGGTATCGCGATCTGCGTCGCTACGGTACTGTTCCGCATTCCGGTTTCGGTCTTGGTTTTGAACGCCTGATTGCTTACGTAACTGGCGTGCAAAACGTGCGTGATGTGATTCCGTTCCCACGTACTCCGCGTAACGCCAGCTTCTAATTTAGCGTCTTCAAGAGCCAGCACCCGCTGGCTCTTTTTTTATCCTTTCGGTCAAGTTATCTGTTTGTTAAGTCAAGCAATCTATTTGCAACCCCGCCATAACGATCATCCTGTTACGGAATATTACACTGCAACATTTGCGCACAAAAAATAATCCGCATTCTTATTGCGGATTAGTTTTTTCTTAGCTGATAGCACAATTTTCATACTATTTTTTGGCGTTCTGGATGTCTGAACGAGGATTTATTGCCAGGTCGATAAAGTTTCCATCAGAAACAAAATTTCCTTTTAGTTAATTTAAATATAAGGAAATCATATAAATAGATAAAAATTGCTGTAAATATCATCATGATTCAATGGAAATATGACGGCGTTCACAAAGTTCCTTAAATTTTACTTTTAGTTACATATTTTTTCTTTTTGAAACTATATCTTTATATTTGTAGCACTTTCACGGTAGCGAAACGTTAGTTTGAATGGAAAGATGCCTGCAGACACATAAAGACACCAAACTCTCATCAATAGTTCCGTAAATTTTTATTGACAGAACTTATTGACGGCAGTGGCAGGTGTCATAAAAAAACCATGAGGGTAATAAATAATGATGAAGCGCAATATTCTGGCAGTGATCGTCCCTGCTCTGTTAGTAGCAGGTACTGCAAACGCTGCAGAAATTTATAACAAAGATGGCAACAAAGTAGATCTGTACGGTAAAGCTGTCGGTCTGCATTATTTCTCCAAGGGTAACGGTGAAAACAGTTACGGTGGCAATGGCGACATGACCTATGCCCGTCTTGGTTTTAAAGGGGAAACTCAAATCAATTCCGATCTGACCGGTTATGGTCAGTGGGAATATAACTTCCAGGGTAACAACTCTGAAGGCGCTGACGCTCAAACTGGTAACAAAACCCGTCTGGCATTCGCGGGTCTTAAATACGCTGACGTTGGTTCTTTCGATTACGGCCGTAACTACGGTGTGGTTTATGATGCACTGGGTTACACCGATATGCTGCCAGAATTTGGTGGTGATACTGCATACAGCGATGACTTCTTCGTTGGTCGTGTTGGCGGCGTTGCTACCTATCGTAACTCCAACTTCTTTGGTCTGGTTGATGGCCTGAACTTCGCTGTTCAGTACCTGGGTAAAAACGAGCGTGACACTGCACGCCGCTCTAACGGCGACGGTGTTGGCGGTTCTATCAGCTACGAATACGAAGGCTTTGGTATCGTTGGTGCTTATGGCGCCGCTGACCGTACCAACCTGCAAGAAGCTCAACCTCTTGGCAACGGTAAAAAAGCTGAACAGTGGGCTACTGGTCTGAAGTATGACGCGAACAACATCTACCTGGCAGCGAACTACGGTGAAACCCGTAACGCTACGCCGATCACTAATAAATTTACAAACATCAGCGGCTTCGCCAACAAAACGCAAGATGTTCTGTTAGTTGCGCAATACCAGTTCGATTTCGGTCTGCGTCCGTCCATCGCTTACACCAAATCTAAAGCGAAAGACGTAGAAGGTATCGGTGATGTTGATCTGGTGAACTACTTTGAAGTGGGCGCAACCTACTACTTCAACAAAAACATGTCCACCTATGTTGACTACATCATCAACCAGATCGATTCTGACAACAAACTGGGCGTAGGTTCAGACGACACCGTTGCTGTGGGTATCGTTTACCAGTTCTAATAGCACACCTCTTTGTTAAATGCCGAAAAAACAGGACTTTGGTCCTGTTTTTTTTATGCCTTCCAGAGCAATCTCACGTCTTGCAAAAACAGCCTGCGTTTTCATCAGTAATAGTTGGAATTTTGTAAATCTCCCGTTACCCTGATAGCGGACTTCCCTTCTGTAACCATAATGGAACCTCGTCATGTTTGAGAACATTACCGCCGCTCCTGCCGACCCGATTCTGGGCCTGGCCGATCTGTTTCGTGCCGATGAACGTCCCGGCAAAATTAACCTCGGGATTGGTGTCTATAAAGATGAGACGGGCAAAACCCCGGTACTGACCAGCGTGAAAAAGGCTGAACAGTATCTGCTCGAAAATGAAACCACCAAAAATTACCTCGGCATTGACGGCATCCCTGAATTTGGTCGCTGCACTCAGGAACTGCTGTTTGGTAAAGGTAGCGCCCTGATCAATGACAAACGTGCTCGCACGGCACAGACTCCGGGTGGCACTGGCGCACTACGCGTGGCTGCCGATTTCCTGGCAAAAAATACCAGCGTTAAGCGTGTGTGGGTGAGCAACCCAAGCTGGCCGAACCATAAGAGCGTCTTTAACTCTGCAGGTCTGGAAGTTCGTGAATACGCTTATTATGATGCGGAAAATCACACCCTTGACTTCGATGCACTGATTAATAGCCTGAACGAAGCTCAGGCTGGCGACGTAGTGCTGTTCCATGGCTGCTGCCATAACCCAACCGGTATCGACCCTACGCTGGAACAATGGCAGACACTGGCACAACTTTCCGTTGAGAAAGGCTGGTTACCGCTGTTTGACTTCGCTTACCAGGGGTTTGCCCGTGGTCTGGAAGAAGATGCTGAAGGACTGCGCGCTTTCGCGGCTATGCATAAAGAGCTGATTGTTGCCAGTTCCTACTCTAAAAACTTTGGCCTGTACAACGAGCGTGTTGGCGCTTGTACTCTGGTTGCTGCTGACAGTGAGACCGTTGATCGCGCATTCAGCCAAATGAAAGCGGCGATTCGCGCTAACTACTCTAACCCACCAGCACACGGCGCTTCTGTTGTTGCCACCATCCTGAGCAACGATGCGTTACGTGCGATTTGGGAACAAGAGCTGACTGATATGCGCCAGCGTATTCAGCGTATGCGTCAGTTGTTCGTCAATACGCTGCAGGAAAAAGGCGCAAACCGCGACTTCAGCTTTATCATCAAACAGAACGGCATGTTCTCCTTCAGTGGCCTGACAAAAGAACAAGTGCTGCGTCTGCGCGAAGAGTTTGGCGTGTATGCTGTTGCTTCTGGTCGCGTAAACGTGGCCGGGATGACACCAGATAATATGGCTCCGCTGTGCGAAGCGATTGTGGCAGTGCTGTAAGCGTTAAAAACAATGAAGCCCGCTGAAAAGCGGGCTTTTTTATGCGCCTTTACCAGACGGGCATTTCGTCTTGCAGGAAGGGATTATGCAGGCGCTCATAACCAAGTGTGGATAATGGTCCGTGACCCGGAATAAATGTCACATCATCCCCCAGTGGCAGCAATTTATCTTTGATTGAAGAAATCAGTTGATTATGATCGCCACGCGGGAAATCACTGCGCCCTACTCCGCCTTTGAAAATAACATCGCCAGAAATCAGCAGTTTTGCCCGATCATCAAAAAACACCACATGACCCGGCGTATGACCAGGGCAATGCAACACCTGTAAAGTCACATTCCCTATGCTGATGGTGTCTCCTTCGTTCAGCCAACGATCTGGCGTTAGTGGCTGACACTCATCCAGGCCAAACATACGGCTTTGCGCAGGCAAGCCTTGCAGCCAGAACTCATCTTCTTTTTCCGGGCCAAAAACCGGCACGCCGTAATGTTGCGCCAGTTCCGCCGCTGCACCAACGTGGTCCAGATGACCATGCGTCAGCAGGATCTGCATCAGTGTCAGGCCGCTGGCGTCAACTTCCTGTTTGATTTTTTCCGCATCGCCGCCAGGATCGACCAGTGCGGCCAGACGGGTTTGTTCACACCAGATCAATGAACAGTTCTGGGAGAATGCGGTGACCGGAATAATACGATAGTTCATACTGCCCCTGTTTCGTTAAGCGATTGCTACCAGTGCCGTGCTGGCCCGGTATCAATATGCACAAAGTTACTACGTGGGTAATATCCTACACCACCTGCGCGCATAGATAACGCGGCTTTGCGAATATTGCTTAACGCGATACCTTCAATGTGGAAATCCATCGCCTGGCCTTTAGTGTGATAGCTTTTCTTCGCTACTCCACGGCTGCGGGCGCGTAGTTCATTGTTGGTATCAATGGAACGATAACCGGAAATGAGTTGCACCGGTTTGCGGGTGCCTAACAACCCTTGCAGGCGATACAACTGGTCGAATAATCCTGGGTCGATGGACTTTATTTTGTTCGCGCGGTAATCGCGGAAAAAATGGTTAAGTTTTGCCAATTCTTCCTGAATATAGCCTCTGCCATCGAAAAACTCCGCTTTGATTGACTCTCCGGTATGAAGATTATTGAGTGTCAAAATGCGCGGGCGTGGGGTAGAGAGTGTTGCAAACGCCGGGGTCGGCAGGATGGCGGCACCGAGTGCAACGCCACCAAGCGCCAGCAGTTTGCGGCGATTAGCGTCGAATTTGTCCATGATAATCAAGTCTACAGGTCAATGTTATCGTTTATATGCACTTCTGGCGCACAAGAGGCACCTTAACCGCCCGTAAAGCAGACGTCAAGATGACTCAACCCCAGCAGTGACGGGGGCTGCAGAGAATCGCCCCCAATCATGCTGATTATTACGACAACTGATTTCCCCGAACTACTTCATTTACCTGATTAATTGTTCCGCTTTCGATACGATTTGCGAGCTGGATCGCGCAGGCAGATCATAATTGTAAATATCTGTACGATACTGGGTACGACCATCTGCACCAACAAAGGCCGTCAGATAGAAGAGATTCACCGGAATCGACTGCCGAATATTGACGTAACGCGTATCGCCCTGCTTCAGCGCATCAGAAATACGTTTGTCATTCCAGCCTGCATCCTGCAACAGCATATTCGCCAGATCGGAAGCTTTATTCACTCGTACACAGCCTGAGCTCAATGCGCGTGTATCACGCTTGAACAGATTATGGTTCGGCGTGTCATGCAAATAAATGGCCTCTGAACTCGGCATATTGAATTTATAGCGCCCCAGCGAGTTCCGTGGGCCTGGAGCCTGCTGGAAGCGGAACGGTAAATTCGAGGCCGTGATTGTAGACCAGTCAACCTGCCACGGATCAATCGCCTCCCTGCTGTTCCAACCGCGCATCACCGTATAGCCATGGCTTTCGAGATATCCCGGATCGTTGCGCACTTTCGGCAGAATATCTTTGCGTGCCAGAGTTGGTGGTACGTTCCACGGCGGGTTTACCACTACGTTGTTAAGTGCACTGCTCATCATCGGCGTTTTGCGATCGGGGCGACCGACAATGACTCGCGAATCCAGCACCTGATTGCCGTTCTGATAGTAGACCAGCGAATAGGCCGGAATGTTAACCATGATCCCGGTAGAAAGCTCTGTTGGCAGCAAGCGCAATCGCTGGATGTTGAGTGCCAACACGCCAGCACGCTGGGCGGGCGTTACGTTTAACCAGTCACGCGTTGCCGGGCCAATAGCGCCATCTGCTCCCAATCCTTGCCATGCCTGAAAACGTTTAACGGCTTCCACCAGTTCATTATCGTAGGCGGCACGAACGGCAGGCGCAGGTTTACTACGAGACGTCGTTTGCTTGTCCATCGGCTTAGTTTCTGCTGTTTCAACAGTAACAGCGGATGGGCTGACTACCGCGTCAGTTGGCGTGTCATCGCCAGGTAGAGTAATTTTCGGCCCCCCGTCCAGCATGCCTGTACGCTGCAATATTTCGCGCAATGCCGGTATGTCGTTACTCCACTGCCCTGGACGCAATGTTGCTTTGCCAGTCAGTTGGGGCCACGGTTTGGTGTCACTGAGTAAGTTCAGTAACGATTCATGCATCGCCGCATATTGCGGATGCTGCGGTGCCAGTCCTGCAACAAACGTCGGCAATTGACCTTTATCCAGCGCCAGCTGCCATTGGTTAATCACCGAAAGCGGCGGCGTTGCAAGCGCATAAGGTTTACTGCTATATAGCCAGCGAGTGCCTTTGACCGGAATATTTGCAATGAAATGGAGATAGCCCATCATCGCATCAGAGAGCACGACGTCGCGTGCCATCCCGTTAACACCAGGATCGGTCAGTAACTCTACCCATTTATTAAACTGCGGCTGGAAACCGGCAATCGCCACCTCTGCCAGCTGTTGCTGGAAGGCTTTAACAGCATCACGGTTTTCCCACATGGGTTGCATATCGCGTGCGGCATACAACAGTTGAAGCTGGTTAAGATAAACCGGCTTATAACCTGCGGGTAATTGAGATTCGATTTGCGTGCGGGCTTTTTCTGCCGCACCTTCAGGCAATGGCTGGATCCCCGCCATTATTGCCGTGGCCTGCGCCTGCGGCAGTGCCTCGCCCTGTTCGCTGACAGCCACAGGGCTGTCGCCAGGGATTACTTCAGGCTCATCGGCCTGAGCATTGAACAGTGGAGCGAATGTTACGGCCACGCACAAACTGATTGCCGACAGCCGACGACCACACATCATATTAAGCAACATCCCTTGCCCCCTGTTTTTATCATACTCTGAATAGCCAGGCTGTTATTTTACGACTTGCCTGTACAACGCCAATACTCACGAAAGTATGACGAGCAAGCCTGTTACTCATCAGGCTTATCTTCAGTATATAAACGCCGATACGTTTTTACATAACCTAATGTAAAGAAGTTTAAAGAAAAGCGCGCCAGAATGTGGCACTTTTTTAGTGCAGAAACGGAGTTTTCAGAAACAGGAAAGGCGGCATCGCTGCCGCCTCAATCTTAACTCGCCTGGGAAGGCGCTTCGTCAGTTCCTGGAAGCGTTTCAGGGAGTTGCGGTGCAAAACCACGCAGACCGACTACGTGAACGTGTTCGGTATTCTGGAAGACTTTACGCACCAGTTTATAGGTGGTGCCTTTTTCCGGGCTGATATTTTCCGGCGCTGCGATGATGAGCTGCATTTGCAAACGCTCACACAATTCAAACAGCGTGGCGATGGAACGGGCATCCAGTCGCGCTGCTTCATCAAGGAACAGCAGACGGCAAGGAGAGATATCTTTACCGCGCAGGCGGCGAGATTCATCTTCCCAGCTTTGTACCACCATCACCAGAATCGACATACCGGTACCAATCGCCTCACCGGTCGACAGTGCGCCAGACTCCGCGCGCAACCAACCATCGGAACCACGGTTAACCTCAACTTCCATTTCCAGATAGTTGCGGTAATCCAGCAGTTCTTCACCGATAGTCTGCGGCGTGCGCTGCCCCATATCAATCTGCGGGTTAAGACGTTGATACAGTTTCGCCAGCGCTTCCGAGAAGGTCAGGCGGTTGCTGTTAAACAGATCCTGATGCTGCTCGTGCTGTTCAGAGAGCACATCCAGCAGCATGGCGTGCGTTTCACGTACGTTCACGTTCAGACGTACGCTGTTCACCTGGCCAAACGATACGTTCTGCAACCCCTGGTTGAGCATACGGATACGGTTCTGCTCGCGCTGAATGGTTTTGCGAATGATGTTCGCCACGCTGCGGGAACTGATCGCCAGTTTCTGTTCACGGGAGGTTAATTCTTCGGTCAGACGGCTAAGCTCGATCTCCATCTGTTCGATAGCTTCCACCGGATCATCGGTACGAATAATATCCTGACGAATACGTTCACGCAGATGCTGATAAACCGCCACGAAGAACTGAATTTTACGTTCCGGACGTTTTGGATCTTCCGACATCCGCAGCACGTCGCGCAGATGTTCGTTATCTGCCACCGCCAGACGCAGCGCACCTAACGCCTTATCCGACATGGAACGCAAATCATCAGCGGAGAGATAAGCCAGCTCACGACGGTGTAAACGACGCTCAACGCCATTATCTTTCACCATGCGCATCACCGCACACCAGCCCGCTTTCGCGGTCACTACCTGCTCGCGCATCTCAAAGTAATCCCGCTCCAGCTTGCGCAGTTTGCGGGTCAGGTTGTCCATCTCTGCTTCGCAGAAGGTAAGCGCTTTTTCCAGTTGATTGCGGCGTGAACGGTTATTGCTCAGTTGCGCGTGCAACTCGTCACGGCGAATACGCGCCCGCTCTTCTGCCCCGCTATCAGCACGCACACCGATATCCTGCAATTCACGTTGCAGATCGTTGAGTAGCTCTTTTTTGGTGTCGTAAGAACTTTTCAGCGAAGCCAGCACCTGGTTGTACTGACTCAACTGCGCTGCGTGTCCGCGCAACGCTTCACGAGCGCGGGTACGCTCCGCTTCCGCCTGTTCCAGACGTTCACGCAGTTTTTCGTTGAGATCGCTGTTACCGCTAAGCATTTCTGCCGAGTCAGAGTAGCTAAAGTGCGCACGACGCTGCACCACTTCCGTCAGGGCAAACGCCTGCTGACGGGCATCGCGCTGCATCTGCTGAGAGTACGCGTAATCTTCTTTTAACTGTTCGAACTGTTCCGGGTCACTCTGCAATACCGAAACGATCGGTTCCAGTTTCGCCAGTTGATTACCGAACTGCTGAACAAAACGCGCGGCTTCCTGGGCTTCATCCAGACGTTCGCGGATTTCATCGACGCGATCCGCCAGGCTGTCATCAGCCAACAAGTTGAGACGCGGCAGAATGCGGTTCAGCGCCGTAACACCCTCTTTCGCCTGCTCAAACTGAATACGCTGCTGCTGGTTATCATTTTCATGATTACTCAACGCCCGCTCCAGTTCGACGCGACGGCTGTTCAGTTGACGGATTTCTGCTTCCGGATCAGACTCAAACGCCACCGCCAGATGGCTGCCGATAAAGCGGCTGAACGCCTGATGCAGACGCTGGGTTTTCTGTACATCAAAGGAGAGCGTGGCGAAGCGTTCGGAAAGCACTTCACGCTCGGCATGGAGGCTTTCAATACGGCTTTCACGCGCAGCACGACCAAACAGCGGCACTTCCGGAAAACGTGAATAACGCCACTGACGATCGGCGATTTTCACCACTACCGCTTTTTCCAGCTCATCAACGCTGAACACGCTGTCATCGAATGACTGCGGATCCCCTTCGATCAGATAGAGATCTTCCGGACAATCGGTCAAGCCTTCCAGGTGCTCGGTTACCTGTGACAGGTCCGGCACCACGATAGCGTGGCGTGACGGGCCGTACAACGCCGAGAAGTACGGCGCATCTTCCAGGCTAACGTCGTCATAAATTTCTGACAGCAGCACGCCGCCAAAACGCTCCGCCAGTGCATTCAGACGCTGGTCTTCAGAGCCGCCTGGCTGACTTAAACGTTCGATCTCTTCATCGACGGCGTTTTTGCGTGCGCCAACTTCGTCACGTTCAACAATCGCTTCGCGCTCACGCTCAAGCAACTGTTGCAGATATTCGGTGACGTCCTGGCTTGAGGAGAATTCTTCGCCGCACTGTTCGCTCAACTGGTTGAGACTGTTTTGCGCGGCCAGCCAAACCGGCGCACGCTGCATCAAACTCTGAATGCGAGACTGCAGCTGTTCCTGCTCCTGGCGCAGTGCCATGCGCTCTTCGCGGGCGTTAGAAACACTGTCGGAAAGAGAGGCAATGCGCGCTTCCAGCTCCTGATGCAGGGCTTCCAGTTCGTCGATATCAAAATTCTTGCCCTGACGTTTGCAGAAATCTGCCAACAGACGCTCAGCTTCTTGCTGCTCGCGCAGACGCTGTTCCAGTTCGCTTAAGCGCATCCGCAACGGCTGAACCTGCTCTGCCAGGTGACGCTGATCGACCCCTTCGCGCAATAGTTCGCGGGCGACATCCCACGCTTCGTTACGCGCCAGCGGGCCGTTGATTGCCACCACCAGCTGATAAGCCTGTTCAAACTGGCTGTGCGCGGTTTGCGCCATGCTCATTTTCTGCTCAAGAGAGAGCATTTTTTCGGTCGCTTCCAGCTCTTTCGCCTGGAAGGTTTCCAGCCAATCGGCGGCGCTGTCGGCGGTTAAGTCCGGCAGATGACACAGTTCTTTGGCACGATTAAGCGCAGCAATCGCCTGGTTGTACTGGATAGCGCGCGTTTGTTGGACGTCCAGCGCCTGCTGGTAGTCAGCAAGCTGGCTTTTCAGCTCGTCCACTTCCAGTTCGGCAGCTTCCGCACGAGCCTCGTTCTCTTCCTGGCGTTCGATGGCTTCTGCCACCACTTCGTTTTGCTCTTCCAGACGGATCTGCAGCTCATCGAGATCCGCTTCGTAGCGTTCGATCTTCTCCTGCTGACGTAGTGCGGTTTGCACCAGGTTCAGGTGATCGCTGGCCGCCTGATAATCCGCTTCCAGATCGCCTTCGGCACCGTTGTGCTCAGCCAGCTCTCGCGCCATGTCGACGTGTTTGTACTGCTCAGCCGCCAGTTGCTGACGCGAAGTATGTAGCTCGCGACGAAACTCCAGGGCCTTATCGAGATGAACACGGCGCTCGTTGGCGTGACGCATGTAGTCCGCCGCCACGTAGTTAGTCGCTTCGCTGATCAGATGCTTGAACAAGTCACGGTCAGACTGGGTAACACGAATCGCTTCCAGCGTCATACGGTTTTCACGCAGCGCCGCTTCCATGTCCTGGAACGCTTTCCGCACGCCGCTGTTTTCCGGCAACAGGTAGTCGCGCAGAGAACGGGTAATGGCACTGGAGATCCCACCGTACAGCGAAGCTTCGATCAGACGATAGAATTTGCTACGATCAGACGCTGAGCGCAGACGACGTGCGATGATGCCCAGATCGAACATCAGCGAGTGGTAATCGGTAATGGAGTTGAACTGCTTAAACTGCACGCCTTCCATCGCTTCGAGCTTGTCTTTCAGCTCGTTAAGCGGCAGTACACGCGCCTGACGTTCATTCAGAGTTTCGGTCACCAGTTGTGTCGGCTGCACCGACATCGGCAAGCCCTGAATGGCAAATGGTTTGATATCCACTTTACGATCGCGCCCGGCAACCTGTTGCAGACGCACGCCGACCACCACGCGCTGATGGCGCGAGTTAATGGTGTCGAGAATCGAATAGCAGACACCCGCTTTCAGCTTACCGTGCAGACCTTTATCGCGCGAACCGCTGGTGGCCCCGGCTTCCGTGGTGTTACGGAAATGCAGCAGGGTCAGGTCGGGGATAAGCGCCGTAACGAACGCCGCCATGGTGGTGGATTTACCCGCCCCGTTACCGCCAGAAAGCGTCGTGACCAGCTCGTCAAGGTCAAAAGTTCGGGCAAAAAAGCCGTTCCAGTTAATCAGCGTCAGTGAGCGAAATTTACCGCGTTCAATCATTATTCTTCCTCTCCGCTATCTGGCTGACTCTCTTCGGTTTCATCGTTGAGTTGCAGATGATTTTCAATCGGCATTGCTTCACCATCACGAATCAGGCGACGCTGTGCTTCACGGGGATCGTCGCCAGCACGCACATCGGCGCCGAAGCGGAACACCGATTCGGTAATGCGGAACTTGCTGCTGTCGTGGCCCATAAACCACACCATGCCTAAACGACGCAGACGGTTGAGCGAAGAACGTACTTTTTCCTGCAACTTCTGACGGTCAACGTCTGAACCGGTTGAACGGTTGTTCACCAGTTTCAGCAGTTTCGCTTCATCGGCCAGGGTGAGCAGTTCGTCGTACAGTTCCTGTTGAGTAAAAATCCCCTCATTCGCCAGCCGTTCCGGGCTGAGATAGAGATAACAGAGGATTTTCCCGACCATCATATCCAGTTCCGACAAGACGGAACGCGGGATAAGAGTGGTGGAACGTGGGCGTAAATAGAAGAACCCTTCCGGTGCGCGAATAAGCTCAACGTTATAACGCGCGTAAAACTCTTCCAGATATTCCTGAAAATCCATCAGGAATGCATGATTATCCAGTTCGTCGAGGCCAATATGGCGGCCTGAACGTAAGGCGCTATCCAGCGCCGGAAATAACGGATTCGCCAGCGCCTGCGCCAGCTTAACCGGCATCACTTGTTCAATATTTGTCGATGACATGCGCCTGTACCTTGGCTCCGTAATCATTAATCGGCTGCCATTTCGCTGGCAGTCCGGTGAAATCTGCTTGCGCTACGCCGAGGCGTACCGCCTGATCGATAACAATACGCGCAACGTCAAAGTGACGCGCACGCGGATACTGTGACAGATATTCGCGTACCACCAGACCAAGATCCAACGGCACTTGTCTGGTTTTGTACACGGCGAGTTGTTCTTCGATGATCGCCGCCAGCTGTTCGCGGATCTCGTTAAACTCTTCGTACTCCAGATCCTCAGGAAGTTCCCCAGTCACTTCTTCATCGCGCAGTACCATCTCTTCGTCACGCATATCCAGCAGACGATCGGCATTGGCATAAGTTAGCGCCCACGGCTCATCAAAATAGGTTTGTACCGACTGACGTAACCGCTGAGCAAAGACGCGGTTTTTATCCATATCGATCGCAGTACGAATAAATTTGTGTACGTGGCGGTCGTAGCCAATCCACAAGTCGATGGATTGCTGGCCCCAACTGATAATACGGTCGAGTTTGCTCTGCAGATCGAACACCAGACGATCGACAAAATGCAGGTCGTCATGGGTCATCGTCGCATCCTGAATGCGCAACAGATTAGCCTGCAATTTGTCGCCTGCCGCTTCCAGCGTATCCTGCAATTCACGCAGCGTTCCGGAAGTTTCCGAAAGCAACAATTCACAGCTGGAAATCGCCGCCCGCCAGTCTTTGTTCAGCAACTGGGCGATATCGTCCTTCACCTGCTGCTGCTGTTCGTCCATCAGACGTTGCGTCAGGTCGATACTGTCAAAAATTTCTGCTACCGAATATTTCAGTGGCGCATAGACATTACGGTGCCAGTGAAATTCATCACCGCCCTCTTCGGCGGCATCTGCTGCTCGTTTGAGCTCACCCGCCACAATCGACAACTGCATAGAAAGGCGCAGCGTAGAAAACTCGCGCTGACGGATGTAGTAGTCAGTAATGCCGATGCCGAGCGGCGTCAGACGGTAAATTGCGTTCCCTTCCGCCTGCTCGCTGGTAAAGCGGTTCAGCAGACGTTGACGCACCATGTCGTTGATCGCGTTGTTGGCGCGCACGCCGATGGTTTCGCTGGTTTGCTCAAACGCATCACTCACATGGCGGAATGCATCCACCAGCTCGCCTTCACTCATCTCACCATCCAGACGCTCGCCGTTCAGCGTGGCAACCGCCAGCAGAAAAGAGAGTCGGTCTACCGGCAGCGAGATGGAGAAGTCATTTTTTCTGGCCCAGGCAACCAGTTCGGGGACTGTCTGGGAAAATTCACTCATACTTTATCCTTGCTCTGCGGTTTGCGCGCGGTGACATGAATATAACGCCCCAGGGTAATATACGGTTCCTGACGGCAATAACGCGTTTCTAATTCAAGTAATGCTTCATAGCAGTCGCGCTGCTGGTGCTTCTCGCGCAGGTAATCATGAAACACGCGAACGCCGGTCTTACCCATAATTTGCCAACCAGCTTCTTCCAGCCACAGATAAACCTGCGCCGGGTCGCGTGGATAATCTGGCGAAAGCGTCCGTTTTTTCTTTTTCGGCATTCCCGCCTGCACGTAATCAAAATTCCCGGCGACCATGTTATGCATCAGCAAGCCGTGCGCATTGTAGAACATTAACGACAACACACCGCCTGGACGCAACACTGACCACAGGGTCTGCAATACGCTGCGGGGATCGGCCACCCACTCGAGCACCGCATGGAACAATATCAGATCAACGGGCGTTTCCAAATGCGAAGCAACATCCTGAGCGGCGCAATGTATAAATTGCATGTTGTCGCTCACACCTTTTGCTTCTGCCGCCTGTTTTGCGCGGTCGATCATCTGCGCTGAAAGATCGCATAAAATGACCTGATGCCCACGCTCGGCCATTTTGATTGCGGTCTGCCCTTCTCCACCGCCAGCATCCAGCACACGCAGTTTTTGCGAGCCCATTTCCGCCAGCACGCGATCGAGATCCTGCCACAGAATAGCCTGTCGAAGCTGCCCTTTGGTGGTGCCGTAAATGTTACGGGAAAACTTTTCCGCAATATCATCAAAATTGCGATCCTGCATTGCTTTCTCCACCGGTTGGCTAAGACGTTTTCTGATAAAGACGCTATTTTGTCACAGCCACGGCGAGAATGAACCCGTCTGGTGTAATATCGCTGGCGATCCCTTGCTATATGGTCAAAAAAGGAACCAGAAAGGATGCTTTTTACACTGAAAAAAGTGATTGGCGGTATGCTGCTGCCACTTCCGCTGATGTTGTTGATTATTGGCGCTGGCCTGGCGCTGCTGTGGTTTAGCCGTTTTCAAAAAACCGGGAAGATTTTTATTAGCCTTGGGTGGCTGGCGCTCTTGTTATTGAGTTTGCAACCGATAGCCGACCGCCTGCTGCGTCCCATCGAAAGCACCTATCCGACATGGAATAATTCGCAAAAAGTGGACTATATCGTGGTGCTCGGAGGTGGTTATACCTGGAACCCGCAGTGGGCACCGAGCTCTAATTTAATCAATAACAGTCTGCCACGCCTGAATGAAGGTATCCGCTTATGGCGCGAAAATCCGGGATCAAAACTGATCTTCACGGGAGGCGTAGCAAAAACCAATACGGTGAGTACAGCCGAAGTAGGTGCCCGAGTTGCGCAATCGCTGGGCGTGCCGCGCGAGCAAATTATCACTCTGGATTTGCCAAAAGATACCGAAGAAGAAGCTGCGGCAGTGAAACAGGCAATTGGTGACGCACCTTTCCTGCTGGTAACCTCCGCATCACATCTGCCGCGGGCGATGATCTTTTTTCAGCAGGAAGGGTTAAATCCGCTACCAGCCCCGGCGAATCAGTTGGCCATCGACTCGCCGCTTAATCCGTGGGAACGGGCAATCCCTTCTCCGGTTTGGTTGATGCATAGCGACCGCGTTGGCTATGAAACGCTTGGCCGGATCTGGCAGTGGCTGAAAGGTTCGTCAGGCGAGCCACGGCAAGAGTGATTTTGATGCCAGATCGAAGTTACGCCGACTAAATCGTCCGGTGTTGACCAGTTGCGCAACTTCATCCCATAACACATACAACCAACGCCGCCAGATGAACGACTCCGCCACTGGCGCGCGTTGCAGATAACTCCAGAGCAAATCTTCCGCCAGAGAATTATCCATTAGTCGGAACAGTTCGTATTCTCGCGGTGCCCAAAGCATTAGTCCCGGTCCGACCATCGCCAGTAACTGATCGCTGCGCGAATCTTTCAGCATGCTGCGTAAACAGAAGTTACCGTGAATCAGCACACAATTGTCGTTAAAGCCTTCAAATAATGCCGGGAGACATTCACGGGTGCGAAACAGGATCCGCTTATCTTGCATCGTTAGACCGGTGTTATTGAACTGATTGAGCGTAGTCCATAGCACTTCAACATGTTGCCGGTACCATGAGGGCCAGAAATTTTCCTGAGTATTGTCGACCGCGCCGACGCAACCACGACTGTCCTGACGGTGCCAGGCCAGTAAGGCTTCAACGATTTGGTCTTTGAGTTGTTCCCAGCGTTCTGGTGTTCGGGCTGGTGCCTCCACCGAAACACCACGCATTCGCTCCAGTAGCAGGACATCGGGGCCGGGGTGTTCTTCATGCGTCATCACACCATAAATAGTCGGCATACGGACAGTCCCACTTCTTGCCAGCATGGTGGTTTTCCATGCCAGTTGTCGGGCTTTTCCGGGCGCACTAAAGCTTCTTGCCATTAACGGCATTGGGTTTCCCTGGCTGTCATACAAAGCCCACAACGCCGTATCCGCTTTTTCATTGACGCACTCAATACGACTGAGTTTTTCGCCCAGTAAATGGCTTAATTCGGCACGCAGCTGTTCCATTCAGATTACCCTCATAAAAGCTACTGCTTTCATAATGAGCGCCAATATAAAAGATGTCACCTGAATGAGATCAATTGTTGAAAAGAAAAATTGAGGAAAATCGTAACGGTACGACACTCCTCCCAAAATTGGCTGGAGTGTCGTGAAGTGAAATTAGCGCATTTCAGCGCGAACGCGCTCGAGATCTTCAGGGGTATCCACTCCTGTACCAGGAACTTCCTGAGCAACAGCAACGTGGATTTTTTCGCCGTACCACAGAACACGAAGCTGCTCTAACATTTCGATATGTTCTAACGGACTTGGCTGCCAGGTAACATAACGACGGATAAAGCCTGCTCGGTAGCCATAAATACCAAGATGACGCAGGAAGTTATCGCCTACGGTTTCAAGGTCTTTTGCAAAACGATCACGATCCCACGGAATGGTGGCGCGAGAGAAGTACAGTGCGTACCCTTCGGCGTCGAGAACCACTTTCACCGCATTCGGGTTAAACGCTTCTTCCGCATTGTGGATTGGCACCGCCAGAGTCGCCATACCCACCTGACGCTGAGCGAGGTTATCAGCAACCTGACGAATGATTGTCGCAGGGATCATCGGTTCATCACCCTGCACATTAACGATCACCGTGTCGTCGCTGAATGCGCATTTTTCGACAACTTCCGCCAAACGTTCTGTACCTGACTGATGATCGGCGCGCGTCATACATACTTCGCCGCCAGCGGCTTCAACAGCGCGGGCAACATCCTCATGATCGGTTGCCACGATGATGCGCTCGGCACCTGATTCGCGCGCGCGTTCAAGAACATGAACAATCATGGGTTTGCCGTTAATATCAACCAATGGTTTACCGGGCAGACGCGTGGACGCGTAGCGCGCGGGAATAATGACCACAAAACTCATGATTTACTCTCATCAGCAGTCAGCACGCGGGCTTCCGTTTCCAGCAACACTGGAATGCCATCGCGCAGCGGGAAAGCCAGGTTATCCAGTTTGCAAATAAGCTCTTGTTTTTCCTGGTTATACCAAAGTTTTCCGTTGCAAACCGGGCAGGCAATGATTTCAAGCAGACGATGATCCATAGTTCCTCCAGATGGATCGGGTTATGAATGCATAAATCTTATCATAATCATTTATGCGACGGGGTCTATTTCCCAGCCGGCGCGGCAATCAGTAAAGAGGCCTTGCGGGCAGCGTCCTAATGTCACCTGCGTTGCCTGCTGCCAGTTAGCGAAATCAGTAATCGCCTGACGTAACCCTTTTTGCAGCGTTGTCGTTGGTTTAATGCCTTCCTGTAACCACAGAGAGATAACTTCAAGGATGCCTGTCTGGCGATGCATTTTGGCATCCATTCGCCCAACTAATTGCCCACGATGTAATAATGGCAGAACAAAATAGCCATACTGGCGTTTCGGCGCTGGGGTATAGCACTCCAGCCGGTAGCTAAAATCAAAAAGCTGCTCCGCGCGTTTGCGATCCCAGACAACAGGATCAAAAGGCGAAAGTACCGCGCTGTGCGTTGCAGTGAGCTTTCCGGCGAGCGCGCGTTCGAGTAGCGGCAGCAAATCAGCATGCAGCCAAAGATTGCCCAATTTTTCAACATGCACAGCAATGATTTGCTGCTGTTCAGCCCTCGCTTCGCGCCAAGCCGCCAGTGCCGGACGTTTCAGCCGATAGTAATCTGCCAGCCACTGTTCGCGGAATATGCCCAGGCTACGCGCACTGTTATCCAGCATGATGATTTCTGCTTCTGTTTGCGAAACGAGATCGCGCTCATCATCCCAGTCAGGCATGACACGGTGGGTTAAATCATAAACGCGCTGGAAGTTGCGCCGTTCAATCACCATCACCTTTCCGGCAGTAAATAAACCTTCCAGATGCCGTTTATGCGGCTTCCATTCCCACCAGCCGCTTGCACCTTTACGAGAATGCTCGAAATCGGCTGAACGTACCGGCCCCTTATCATGAATATGTTGAATTAACTGTGCAATTTCTGCCGCATGTTCCTGCATCCAGGCGTCTTTGTATTTCCAGCCCATTTTTTCAGGTGCCAGCATGCGGTGGCGAATAAGACGAAAATCGCTACGTGGCATAAAGCAGGCTTCATGCGCCCAGTATTCCATTAATTCGCCACGCGCCAGAGACTCATCCAACCACTGCGCAGGATAATTTCCCAGACGACTGAAAAGCACTAGATATGGGCTACGGGCAACAATATTGATGGTATCAATTTGCAGCAAGGACATGCGGGAAATCGTTGCCAGAATATCTTCCAACGACGCTCGACGGCGGGGTTTGTTTAACAGGCCTTGCGCAGCAAGGTGAAGATTACGCGCATCAGCAAGGGAGAGGTGCGGCAGCGACATTCATGACTCCATCAATCGAACGCTGCCGCGGCGTAACTAGTTGCCAGAAGCCAGCGAGGTTAGTTGCGCAAGCAGTTTCGCTGGTTCATCGCCTGAAAGCTGTGCGTCAACAGGCAAATACCACCAATTTTCATCTGCAAAGGCCCGGCATTTCACCGCATCTTTTTCAGTCATTACTAGCGTTTGCCCGTCGCTTACCAACGCGCTGACATCCGTATAATTCAAAGACTGATGATCGGCCAGTGGTACACATTTTTCCGGTTGTACGCCGCACATCTTCAGCGTGGCAAAAAAGCGCGGCGGATGCCCAATCCCCGCCATCGCCACCACATGTTCAAGTTGAGCAACGTCACAACGCGTACCGGTACGTAAATTCACCGCCTGCCCCGGCAGCAGATGCATGGGGATTTCACCGCTGCGGGGGACACCGCCGTTGACGATTACCGCATCAACCGACTTTAAGCGCCCCGCTCGCTCACGCATTGGCCCCGCCGGCAACCACCAGCCATTGCCAAAGCGACGCACGCCATCAATAACGACGATTTCCACATCACGCGCCAGACGATAATGCTGTAAACCGTCGTCGGTTACGATGATCTGCACATCAGGGTGTTGCGCCAGAATGGCTTTTACCGCATCAGAACGCACGGGAGAAACCGCAACAGGCGCGCCAGTGCGTTGATAAATCAACACAGGTTCATCACCCGCCTGTGCTGTGGTG
This sequence comes from Escherichia sp. HH41S, assembly GCF_009820115.1. Taxonomy (NCBI): domain Bacteria; kingdom Pseudomonadati; phylum Pseudomonadota; class Gammaproteobacteria; order Enterobacterales; family Enterobacteriaceae; genus Escherichia; species Escherichia sp. HH41S. The sequence goes on along the minus strand of NZ_VNXE01000123.1, from coordinate 178,254 downwards.
GTATCTGCCGACAATAACAGCGGATAAGATTCAGCCTTACCACCATATCCCCGCGATACGACCCCCACGTGAATACCGCGCTGTTGCAGCTGTTCCACCAGCCAGACAACGACCGGGGTTTTTCCGTTGCCGCCTGCGGTGAGATTACCAACCACGACAACCGGTACGGGGGCACGCCAGGTGCGCTTCAGTTTTAGTTTATAGCAAAGACGGATCGCGCCACTCACCAGACCATACAACCAGGAGAGTGGCAGCAATAGCCGCCACAAAGGGGATTCACCAGACCAGATTTTTTCGATCATTGGCCAAACTGCATTTTGTGAAGTTGCGCGTAAACGCCACGGTGCTCAAGCAAATCGTTATGCGTACCGCGTTCCACAATGACACCATCCTCGACGACCACGATTTCGTCTGCTTTTTCAATAGTAGACAAACGGTGGGCAATCACCAGAGAGGTACGGTTTTTCTGCAACTCATCCAGTGCCGCCTGAATCGCACGTTCAGATTCGGTATCCAGCGCCGAGGTAGCTTCGTCCAGAATCAGAATCGGGCTATCACGCAACAAGGCTCGAGCGATGGCAATACGCTGACGCTGACCGCCAGAGAGCAGCACGCCGTTTTCACCAATCACTGTATCGAGACCGTTATCCATCTTATTGATGAAGTCCATGGCGTAGGCCATACGCGCCGCTTCTTCAATTTGCTCACGGCTGTACTGTTCTGTCCGTGCGTAAGCAATGTTGTTGGCAACCGTATCGTTAAACAGATGGACATTCTGCGACACCAGAGCAACCTGGTTACGTAAAGACGCCAGGGTATACTCGCGCAGATCGTGACCATCCATCAGGATTTCGCCTTCATCAATATCGTAAAAACGTGTGATTAGGCTGGCGATGGTTGATTTACCTGAACCAGAGCGTCCAACCAGAGCAACCGTCTTCCCTGCCGGAATTTTCAGGTTGATGTTACGCAATGCGGGCACGTCACGTCCTGGATAAGTAAAGGTGACATTGCGGAATTCCACGTCGCCAGTCGCACGCTCGATCACGCGCTTACCTTCGTCTTTCTCCTGCTCACTGTCCAGAATGGTAAACAGCGTCTGACAAGCCGCCATACCGCGCTGGAACTGGGCGTTAACGTTGGTCAGCGATTTCAGCGGACGCATCAGTGCAATCATTGAAGAGAAAACAACGGTAATCGTACCGGCAGTCAGGTTATCCATAACACTTGGGAAGCTCGCCGCATACAGAACAAACGCCAGCGCCAAAGAGGCGATCAGCTGAATGATCGGATCAGAGATGGAAGAGGCTGAAACCATTTTCATCCCCTGAAGACGCATTCGGTTACTGACTTTATCGAAGCGTTTCGTTTCCACTTCCTGACCACCGAAAATCAATACTTCTTTGTGGCCCTTCAGCATTTGTTCTGCGCTGGTGGTCACCTGCCCCATGGTGTTCTGCATGTTTTTACTGATGTTGCGAAAACGCTTCGATACAACGCGAATCGCAATCGAAACAATCGGTGCCAGCACAATCAAAATGATCGACAGTTGCCAACTGTAATAGAACATCATGATGAACAGGCCGATGATCGACGCACCTTCACGCACAACAGTAATCAGTGCGCCGGAAGAAGAAGAAGCAACCTGTTCGGAATCGTAGGTGATACGTGACAACAGCGTACCCGTTGACTGTTTGTCAAAGAATGAAACTGGCATTCCCATCATGTGACCAAACAGGCGGCGACGCATGGTCATTACCACCTTTCCTGATACCCAGGAGATACAGTAGCTGGAGACATAGCTGGTGATACCACGTAAAATCATTAGCCCGATCACCACCAGCGGCATCCACACCAGCACGGAGCGATCTGTTTTACCAAAGCCATCATCAAGAAGTGGCTTAAGGAGCGATAACATGAAGGTATCGCTGGCTGCGTTGAGGATTAACGCTACGCCCGCCACGATCAGACCCGCTTTAAAAGGCGCAATGGTTGGCCACAGTCGGCGGAACGTCTGCCACGTAGAGAGATCTTTGTCGTTATGCATTCAAAAAACCAGCATTTGTTGAAATAGCCGCATATTCTACCCGTTATCCACTGGCACGCCAAACCACTGATGATACCAACGAGGTAAAATTTGCTCTCTGAGGCTGCTAATCCGCCAGCCTTGCGCTGAAAAATTGACCGTTATTTGACCCAGATGTGGAGTATCAAGCCACTTATAACCCTGTTGTTGATAGCGATGTTTAACTTTGCTTGAGGGCAGTCGCCATGCGTTATAGCGCGATGCCGATGCGAGTGCCACTTTTCCATTCACTCGCTGAATTAATGGCAACGATGATGAGGTATTACTGCCATGGTGAGGTACCTGAAGTAATGTTGCTTGTACTTGCTGCCAGTAACGGCTTAGCATCTTTTGTTCAGCGGGGGCTTCAATATCACCGGTTAGGAGAATGCTATTCGTCCCGTCATCAACCTTAACCACACAGGAATGGTTATTTCCTTTATCGTTGCTACCTTGTAAAGGCCAGTGCACGCTGAAACGCAATCCTTGCCATTGCCACGCTTCGCCACGCACACAGGGCTGATGATGTTCCCAGCTTAAAGGGCTTCTGACCCATAACGTCGGCCAGGCTCGTAATATCGAGTCCAGCCCTCCCCGATGATCCAGATGTTCATGACTCAAAATGACGCCTTCTGGTTCAAGATTATGCCAGCGTAGCCAGGGGATAATCAGTTGTTGCCCACTATCCCCCTCCGGCCAGGCCCGTCCGGTGTCATAGAGAATCGCTTTACCGTTTCTGGCTATCACCATTGCCAGCCCTTGCCCGACATCAAGCATGTACACCTGCCACGCGTCAGGTCGAGTTTTTTGCCACAGCGGCCAGCACATCAACAAGCCTCCAGCCACACACATTGCCGGCAACGCTCGCCAAGCGTTTAATCGCCATACCACCAGTAAGAACCATGGGGAAAATGATAGCCATTGCCAACGTTCAGCAATGTTGATCCACCCTTCCGGCAAACTCTTTAACCCCCAGAAAAGTAAAGCCAAAGACCGGTCGGCAAGAAACCATAACCCTTGTTCCAGAATAAACGGCCCGCTTAAATGCACAACCATCGCGGCGAGAATCAACGGAACCGTGATAAATGTCACCAGGGGAATTGCAAAAAGATTTGCAATAAACGAGGTTAGACTAATGCCATGAAATATGACAATTTGCACGGGCATAAGCAGGAGGGTGATTCCCAGTTGCAGATGGATGAGGGAAACAACCGCGCGCAATACCGGCGGCAGCTGCCACTCCGGACAGGGAAACCACTGATACCAAAAAATCAGTGCCGCGACCGCAGCGGCAGAGAGCCATAAACTTTGCGAGAGAATGGCAACAGGATCCATCAGCAAAATTGCCGCCAGACAACATATCCATACATCCCAGCCACTCCATTGTCGTCCACTTAACTTAAGCATTCCCCAAATGGCAAGCGCCACCACGGTACGCAATGCAGGAGGCTGCATTCCCGTTAGCCAGGCGTAAAAAGCAGCACAGCAGATTCCACCAATTAATGGCATTTGCCAGTGGATCCAGCACCCAGGCAGAAAAACTTGCCCACCGCGAATGAGTCCTGCAGCCAGCAACGCCGCAAAAGCGATGTGCAATCCTGATATCGCCATTAAATGCGCCGTTCCAGTATCACGCATGATATTTTTGATTTCTTTGGGGACGGATAACCGTTCCCCCATACCTAATCCAAGAATAACCGCGTTCCACATATAGGGTTGCAGCGTTGTTTGTAGTGACGCCAGATACTGTGCACGCAGGCTACAATTCGGTTCAATGACACTTGCCTGCAGAAAACGGCCGGTGAGCGGTTGATGCTGGGCAATGGCATAACGCTGGCTATCAAAGCCGCCATCATTAAGTTGGCCATGAACTGCACGAACTTTGAGTTTCATTGACCATACTTGTCCGGCACAAACCGCTTGCGGAAGATATTCGCCATACAGTACGAGGCCTGGCGCAGGGAATATACGTCGACCTTGTAGATGAGTAATTTGACCGTAATGAGTGGTCATGCCGTCAGTAGCAGTGATCTCAACTATTGCATCCTGCGTCGCGCCAGTTAAGGTTTCTCCTGCCCACAAAATTTGCTTTGCCGCTAATATGCCCCAAAGAAAAAACAGCAGCGTCAGCGCGATATAACGGACGGCTTTAACAGGAATAAATGCCAGTACGCAGGCGAAGACTGTCAGAAACGCAAGGGTTAATGTCCCAGGCAATTGGGGCAAAATCAACAACGGAAAAATTCCGCAAATTATGCTTACGCCGACTGTCGTTATTTTCATGCACCTCTCCCTGTTTATGGAAAGTGTGCAACTTATTTGAACGGCTGTCTGGTGGTAGTTTTATGTTCCCCGAGGTGCGTTCAGAAGAATTTAACGAGAAAGTGAAAACTGCTCAAAACTCTGCGAGGCAGCTTCCAGTTTCAGATTAGAGAAATGAAAAAAGCACCCGACAGGTGCTTTTCTCGCGTTCAAGTTTGGGTAAAAACTTAACCGTAAATATTGGCGCGATCGCGCAGTTCTTTACCTGGTTTAAAGTGAGGAACGTATTTTCCTTCCAGTTCTACTTTATCGCCAGTCTTCGGATTACGTCCGGTACGTGGTGCGCGGTAGTGCAAAGAGAAACTGCCGAAACCGCGGATTTCAATACGCTCGCCCTGCGCAAGAGTCGAGGCCATATGCTCCAGCATCTCTTTTACTGCATCTTCAACCGTCTTGGCGGGAATGTGCGATTGCTGGGTGGCAAGTCTTTCTATCAATTCTGACTTGGTCATGATTCCTCCGGTTCCTTAAAGGCAAATTAAGCGGCTGCTGTTGCTGCATTGATTAAGGGCGGCCGTAGCCGCCCTTAGTGCTTGATTACAGGACGAAACCTGCAATCTGTCAAGTAAACTCAACAAACTTCGGAATAAAAATCCCGAAGAGTCAGAGAATTACTCGCCTTTAGCTGCTTTGAAAGCTTCAGCCATTGCGTTGTTGGAGAAGTTTGCATCTTCCTGTTTGTTAACAGTTGCGATTGCATCTTTCTCATCAGCTTCGTCTTTCGCACGAACAGACAGGCTGATTGCGCGGTTCTTACGATCAACGCCGGTGAATTTAGCTTCAACTTCGTCGCCAACGCTCAGAACCAGGGTAGCGTCTTCAACGCGGTCACGGGATGCTTCAGAAGCACGCAGGTAACCTTCTACGCCGTCAGCCAGTTCTACGGTTGCGCCTTTAGCGTCAACTGCAGTTACTTTACCGGTTACGATAGCGCCTTTCTTGTTCAGAGCAACCCAGTTGTTGAACGGATCTTCTGCGAGCTGTTTAACGCCCAGGGAGATACGTTCACGTTCTGCGTCAACCTGCAGAACAACTGCAGCGATTTCGTCGCCTTTTTTGTATTCACGAACTGCTTCTTCGCCTGCAACGTTCCAGGAGATGTCAGACAGGTGAACCAGGCCGTCGATGCCGCCGTCCAGGCCGATGAAGATACCGAAGTCAGTGATAGACTTGATTTTACCTTCAACACGGTCGCCCTTGTTGTGGGTTTCCGCGAACTGCTGCCACGGATTAGCTTTGCACTGTTTCAGACCCAGGGAGATACGACGACGTTCTTCGTCGATATCCAGAACCATAACTTCCACTACATCGCCAACGTTAACAACTTTGGACGGGTGGATGTTTTTGTTGGTCCAATCCATTTCGGAAACGTGTACCAGGCCTTCAACGCCTTCTTCGATTTCAACGAAGCAGCCGTAGTCGGTCAGGTTGGTCACGCGACCAGTCAGTTTGGTACCTTCCGGATAACGTTTAGCGATAGCTACCCACGGATCTTCGCCCAACTGTTTCAGGCCCAGGGATACACGGGTACGTTCGCGGTCGAACTTCAGCACTTTAACAGTGATTTCGTCGCCCACGTTGACGATTTCGCTCGGATGCTTAACGCGTTTCCAGGCCATATCAGTGATGTGCAGCAGGCCGTCAACGCCGCCCAGATCAACGAATGCACCGTAGTCAGTGAGGTTCTTAACGATACCTTTAACTTCCATGCCTTCCTGCAGGTTTTCCAGCAGCTGATCGCGCTCTGCGCTGTTTTCGGATTCGATAACGGCACGACGAGAAACAACAACGTTGTTGCGCTTCTGATCCAGCTTGATTACTTTGAATTCAAGCTCTTTGCCTTCCAGGTGCAGAGTGTCACGCACCGGACGAACGTCTACCAGAGAACCTGGCAGGAACGCACGAATACCGTTCAGCTCAACAGTGAAGCCGCCCTTAACTTTGCCGTTGATAACACCGGTAACAGTTTCAGCATCTTCGTAAGCTTTTTCCAGCGTGATCCAGGCTTCGTGACGTTTAGCTTTCTCACGGGACAGCAGAGTTTCACCGAAGCCGTCTTCTACTGCGTCCAGAGCAACGTCAACTTCGTCACCTACCTGGATTTCCAGCTCGCCCTGGGCGTTTTTGAACTGCTCAGCCGGGATGGCGGACTCAGATTTCAGACCAGCGTCAACCAGTACTACGTCTTTGTCGATAGCAACAACAACGCCACGAACGATAGAACCCGGGCGGGTTTCGATTTCTTTTAAGGACTCTTCAAAGAGTTGAGCAAAAGATTCAGTCATGTTTAATCTTCAGGTTTATATTTAACGTCCACCTGGCTCCATGCCGGATGGGGTTGTTTAACATACCCGCTGTCATTCCATTGCAACGGGGGTACTGCAAATTCGGTCGCTTATGCGAGAGCCAATTTCTGGCGCGCGTATTGTAGCGCTTTTTCAATCACTTGCTCAATGCTTAAGGTGGTGGAATCCAACACTAAAGCATCGGCTGCCGGAACCAGTGGCGCTACCGCTCGGTTACGATCGCGGTCGTCGCGTTCTTTGATCTCGGCCAAAAGGCGCTCAAAGTTAACACTAAAGCCCTTCTCCTGCAACTGTAGCATGCGGCGATGCGCACGTTCTTCCGAGGAGGCGTCAAGGAAAATTTTCACTGGCGCATCAGGGAATACCACCGTTCCCATATCGCGGCCATCGGCAATCAAGCCTGGTAATTCGCGAAACGCGCGTTGGCGACGCAATAATGCTTCACGAACGCGTGGGAATGCCGCGACTTGTGAAGCAGCATTCGCCACTTCCTGAGTACGAATTTCGCCGCTGACATCTTCCCCTTCGAGGATCACTTCCAGATTGCCATTGGTCGACACAAAACGTACATCCAGATGGGATGCCAGCGGCACGAGCGCATCTTCCGATGCAACATCAACATGGTGATGTAATGCCGCCAGTGCCAGTACGCGATAAATTGCACCCGAGTCCAGCAGATGCCATTGCAACGCTTCCGCCATAGCCTTACACAAGGTGCCTTTCCCTGCACCGCTTGGGCCATCAATGGTAATAACCGGGGCAATTGCCGTCATCTTTATCTCCTTAAAACAGGCGTACCGTTAACATAACCGCGCGCATTATACGCGCCGACGCCACAAATCGTTAACGTTGTGTGCAAAAACCAGTTTTGTCTGTATTCAGATGGGGATTTATTGCGCAATTATAGCGGGCTGGCAGAAGACCAGCCCGAAAGATGACAATGATTTACTTACCAGAGGCGATACGATCACGGATGTGTTGCGCACGCTCTGTTGATGGTGGGTGAGAGTCAAACATGGACTGGGTCCGGCCGCCATCCAGGCTGGCCAATTTTTCAAAGCTGCCAACCAGCCCCTGGGTGCTGATGCCACGTTTCTTCAACAGATCAAAGGAGAAATCATCTGCTTCGGACTCTTTATCGCGGGAGTATTTAGCATTGATCGCGCCTTCTGCGATATCACCTAATTGTGAGCGAGAAAGCTGGGAAGCCACACCGCTGGTAGCGGAAATCGCATCACGTGCGGCAACGATCGCATAAGAAGCTTTCATTTCAGCCAGCGAGTGACCCAACGCGACGTGGCCCAGTTCATGACCCAGAACGCCTTCAATTTCGTTGTCGTTCATCATGTCCATCAGGCCACTGTAGACACGAACACAGCCGTTCGCCATCGCCCATGCGTTGACGTCGCTGGTCATATAAACCTTATAGTTGACCGGCGTGCCATTAATATTGTTACCCAATGCTTTGGCGATTTTTGCCAGACGTTTACCGTACTTGCTGGATTTACTTGCGACTTGATTGCCGCTGTCCATTTCGGCACAGCCCTGATTGGCAATCGCTTTTGCATCAGCATCGCTTAACGTTGCTGCTTTATAGGCATTTAAACCTGAGCTGATAGCCATATTGGTATCAATACCGTGGGTATTCTGACACCCTGTCAGTAAAGCTGCAGAGGCCGCAATCGCCAGCAGTAATTTAGTATTCTTCATGTGAATCATCCGTTGATTAATCATATATAAATATTATGTATCAATAACTTACATCGACAAACGACGCTACCATTAATCAAAATGACTCACAAGGTCCGAAAAAAAACGCCGGCAATGTGCCGACGTTTTGATAAAGAAAGATTTGGCTATTTATTGCACGTTGTTCATTCAGGCTGCCTGGCTAATCCGCGCCAGCTGCTCGAAATAATCCGGAAATGTTTTGGCCGTGCATTTGGGATCAAGAATCGTCACTGGTGTATCTGACAACGCCACCAGCGAGAAACACATCGCCATCCGGTGATCATTGTATGTTGCGATCTCGGCAAAGTTCAGTTTTTCCGGTGGAGTGATACGAATGTAATCGTGCCCCTCTTCTACTTCCGCACCAACTTTACGCAGTTCTGTTGCCATCGCAAACAGGCGATCGGTCTCTTTAACACGCCAGTTATAGATATTGCGCAGCGTGGTGGTGCCTTTTGCAAATAACGCCGACGTGGCAATGGTCATCGCCGCATCAGGAATATGGTTCATATCCATATCAATAGCGTTCAGTTCACCCCGCGTGCAGGAAATATAATCATCGCCCCAGCAAATGGTCGCGCCCATTTTTTCCAGCACATCAGCAAAGCGAATATCACCCTGCATACTGTTGCGTCCAATGCCGGTCACTTTTACAGTGCCGCCTTTGATTGCTGCTGCTGCCAGGAAGTAAGAAGCCGAAGATGCATCGCCTTCGACCAAATAAGTACCCGGAGACTGATAAGACTGCCCGCCTTTTACGACAAATTGTTGATAGTGCTGATTTTCAATTTCAACACCAAACGTCTTCATCAGATTGAGTGTGATGTCAATGTAAGGTTTAGAAACCAGATCACCTTTAATACGAATCACCGTATCTTCCGGCGCAAGAGGCGCAGTCATTAACAGTGCGGTGAGAAACTGACTGGAAACGGAGCCATCAACGTCAACGTTGCCGCCAGTAAAGCCGCCCTGTAAACGCAATGGTGGATAATTTTCTTGTTCCAGGTAAGTGATCTTCGCCCCGCCCAGGCGCAGCGCATCCACCAGATGACCAATGGGGCGTTCTTTCATACGCGGTTCACCGGTCAGCACAATATCATTGCTACCCAGACAAAGAGCTGCCGCCAGCGGACGCATTGCCGTTCCGGCGTTACCGAGGAACAACTCCAGGGCACTTTTTGCGTGTAATGGACCGCCGTTACCGATGATTTCGCAACGCGTACGATCGGCTGAAAGCGTATAGCTTACCCCTAACGCTGTTAATGCTTTCAGCATATGGCGCACGTCATCGCTATCCAGCAGATTGGTTAATACTGTTTTGCCGTGTGCTAATGCCGCCAGCAATAAAGCGCGGTTAGAAACGCTCTTGGAACCGGGCAGATTAATGGTGCCATCGACACGAGCGATGGGTTGTAACGTCAGGGATTCCATGAACTCAACTCTCTACAACAGAAATAAAAACCCCACAGGCTGGCTGTGGGGATTAAGCAAAATTTCGGCATTAGCCGTGACGGCGTTCGAACTCAATCATGAAGTCTGTCAGCGCTTTAACGCCTTCCAGAGGCATTGCGTTATAAATTGACGCACGCATACCGCCGACCACACGATGCCCTTTCAGGGCATGCAGCCCCGCAGCAAAAGACTCTTCAAGGAACAATTTGTCAAGCGCACTGTCCGCCAACTGGAACGGCACGTTCATCCGCGAACGGTTAGCTTTCGCCACGTCATTGCGGTAGAAATCGCTGTTATCAATCACCCCATACAGCAGTTCTGCTTTTTGCTGATTGATTTTATCCATTGCAGCTACACCGCCGTTCGCTTTCAGCCATTTAAAGACCAGACCAGACAGATACCAGGCAAATGTCGGCGGCGTGTTAAACATTGAGTCGTTATCGTTAAGGATGGAATAATCCAGAATCGACGGACAAGCGATATTCGCTTTACCCAGTAAGTCTTCACGAACGATGACGATTGTCAGGCCCGCCGGGCCGATATTTTTCTGTGCGCCAGCATAAATCACACCGTAACGACTGACGTCAATTGGACGGGAAAGAATCGTTGAAGAGAAGTCGGCTGCAACCACCACTTCTTTACCAAAGTCTGGCGTTTCGTCGATGGCGATACCATCGATGGTCTCATTTGGGCAGTAATGCATATAAGCGGCATTATCAGAGAGCTGCCATTCACGCATTGGCTTAACCGCACGAAGACCATCAACAGTCACTTTGGCGTCAAAGACATTTGGCTTGCAGTATTTTTTCGCTTCTTTAATGGCACTTGCCGCCCAGTAACCGGCATCAACATAATCTGCAGTGGTTTTATCACCAAGAATATTCAGCGGAACAGCAGCAAACTGACCGCGACCACCGCCGTGGCAGAACAATACTTTATAGTTGGAGGGGATATTAAGAAGATCGCGAAAATCCTTCTCGGCTTCCTCTGCAACCTGAATGAACTCTTTACCACGGTGGCTCACTTCCATCACCGACGTACCAAGACCGTTCCAGTCGCGCAGTTCCTGTTGAGCCTGTTTAAGCACCTCTGCCGGTAGCATTGCCGGACCAGAACTAAAATTGAAGATTTGAGCCATTTCCCCTCACCACGTTGCGTTGCCATTAACCCACGGACAATCGATTGCGACCGCGGGTAATACATTATTCCTGTGGCTATCGGTTTTATCATTCAGTGGCGCGCATCGCAATGGGTAAAACAGTCGAGGGCAAAAATGCGGCACGCGTCACACAATAGAATCTCTCGGATTATTGTCCAAAAACCGATTTTTTTGCTGTCAGGTCACCCGTTTAGCCCGACTTGCCTTCGTCCATTCTGGATTTGCGCAGCGCGGACATAATTGTTTTTCCCCTGCATTCATATGAATGATCTCACTGCAACGGATGCAAGCATAGTCCGCCGACTCAGGCACCACTTTGTAACGCTGAGTACAGTCACTGGGTAAAATAAGTAATCCCGGTTTGACCTTGTCATCTTCAAAGAAATAGACACTGATTTGCCCGTTGGTTTCGAGAATCGCCAGACGTACCTGCCCCAACTGCTCCACTCCACGCAGTCGCAGCTCCATAAAGAACTCAAATTCCGTCATGTTGGAGTTATTAAGTTTCGACCAGGCCAGCTCACCATCCTCAATAATGACAACCGGCTTGCCTTCCAGAAGATCTTCCAGTTTTTCACTGTGCGCCATCAACCACATTACCAGACGGTATAACAACGCCAGAGTAATAAAGACGATAAGCACCGGAACCATCGGCACATCATCATAAAACGCCACATCCCCCGCCGCTGACCCCAGCGTCAGAATGATTAACACTTCAAACAGCGACATCTGCCGCACACCGCGTCTGCCGGTCATTTTGAGGAATAAAAAGACCAGTACAAAGGTATAAAGACTACGTAGTGCAACTTCGCCAAGGAAATCAAAAGGCACTTTATCAAATGCCATACGGTGGAGATCGAATGCCTTCATTTTTATGCTCTTATCGTGGTTTATCCGCTAAAAGCATAGTCAACAGTTCATCTGCCTGGCGGCGGTGATAGCGCCTTTGAGATAAAACCCGTATTATTGCGCGCTTTCCGTACGACTAAAGTGATTTTCATGACGCAAACATTTATCCCCGGCAAAGATGCCGCCCTGGAAGATTCCATCGCTCGCTTCCAGCAAAAACTTTCAGACCTTGGTTTTCAGATTGAAGAGGCCTCCTGGCTGAATCCCGTGCCTAACGTCTGGTCAGTGCACATTCGCGACAAAGAGTGCGCACTGTGTTTTACCAACGGTAAAGGCGCAACCAAAAAAGCGGCGCTGGCATCTGCCCTCGGTGAATATTTCGAGCGTCTCTCAACCAACTACTTTTTTGCTGATTTCTGGCTGGGCGAAACCATCGCCAACGGTCCATTCGTGCATTATCCCAACGAAAAATGGTTCCCACTGACCGAAAACGACGATGTACCAGAAGGGCTGCTCGATGACCGTCTGCGCGCATTTTACGATCCGGAGAATGAACTGACCGGCAGCATGCTGATTGACCTACAATCTGGTAACGAAGATCGTGGTATTTGTGGTCTGCCGTTTACGCGCCAGTCCGACAATCAGATCGTTTATATTCCGATGAATATCATTGGTAACCTGTACGTTTCTAACGGTATGTCCGCTGGCAATACCCGAAACGAAGCACGCGTTCAGGGGTTGTCCGAAGTTTTCGAACGCTACGTGAAAAACCGCATTATTGCTGAAAGCATCAGTCTTCCAGAGATCCCGGCAGAGGTGCTTGCGCGTTATCCAGCGGTGGTTGAAGCGATCGAAACACTGGAAGCAGAAGGTTTCCCAATCTTTGCTTATGATGGTTCGCTTGGCGGCCAGTATCCGGTGATTTGCGTGGTACTGTTCAATCCTGCTAACGGTACCTGCTTTGCCTCTTTCGGTGCGCATCCCGATTTTGGCGTAGCACTGGAACGTACCGTGACCGAGTTGCTGCAAGGCCGCGGTCTGAAAGATTTGGATGTGTTTACTCCGCCAACCTTCGATGATGAAGAAGTCGCTGAACATACTAACCTCGAAACGCACTTTATCGATTCCAGCGGTTTAATCTCCTGGGACCTGTTCAAGCAGGATGCCGATTATCCGTTTGTGGACTGGAGCTTCTCAGGCACCACGGAAGAAGAGTTTGCTACGCTGATGGCTATCTTCAACAAAGAAGATAAAGAAGTTTATATTGCCGATTACGAGCATCTGGGCGTTTATGCTTGCCGTATTATCGTGCCTGGCATGTCCGATATTTATCCGGCTGAAGATCTGTGGCTGGCGAATAACAGCATGGGCAGCCATTTACGTGAAACGATTCTTTCACTCCCAGGCAGCGAGTGGGAAAAAGAAGATTACCTGAACCTCATCGAGCAACTGGATGAAGAAGGTTTTGATGACTTTACCCGCGTGCGTGAGCTATTGGGTCTGGCAACCGGGCCGGATAACGGCTGGTACACTCTGCGTATCGGTGAATTAAAGGCTATGCTGGCGCTGGCTGGTGGCGATCTGGAACAGGCTCTGGTCTGGACTGAATGGACGATGGAATTTAACTCATCAGTGTTCAGTCCGGAACGCGCCAACTATTATCGCTGTCTGCAAACGTTGTTATTACTGGCACAGGAAGAAGACCGCCAACCACTGCAATATCTGAATGCCTTCGTTCGTATGTATGGCGCAGATGCCGTAGAAGCCGCCAGTGCGGCAATGAGCGGTGAATCGGCGTTTTATGGCTTGCAACCCGTAGATAGCGATCTGCACGCGTTTGCTGCACATCAGTCGTTGTTGAAGGCCTACGAAAAGCTGCAGCGCGCCAAAGCAGCATTCTGGGCAAAATAAAATCAAATAGCCTACGCAATGTAGGCTTAATGATTCGTCTGAGTTATATTACGGGGCGTTTTTTTAATGCCCCGCTTTACATATATTTGCATTAATAAAATAATTGTAATTATAAAGTTAAATATCGGTAATTTGTATTTAATAAATACGATCGATATTGTTACTTTATTCGCCTGGTGCTCCCTTTTAATTAACTGTTTTAGCGGAGGATGCGGAAAAAATTCAACTCATTTGTTAATTTTTAAAATTTATTTTTATTTGGATAATCAAATATTTACTCCGTATTTGCATAAAAACCATGCGAGTTACGGGCCTATAAGCCAGGCGAGATATGATCTATATCAATTTCTCATCTATAATGCTTTGTTAGTATCTCGTCGCCGACTTAATAAAGAGAGAGTTAGTGTGAAAGCTGACAACCCTTTTGATCTTTTACTTCCTGCAGCAATGGCCAAAGTGGCCGAAGAGGCAGGTGTCTATAAAGCAACGAAACATCCGCTTAAGACTTTCTATCTGGCGATTACCGCCGGTGTTTTCATCTCAATCGCATTCGTCTTCTATATCACAGCAACCACTGGCACAGGTACAATGCCCTTCGGCATGGCAAAACTGGTTGGCGGCATTTGCTTCTCTCTGGGGTTGATTCTTTGTGTTGTCTGCGGAGCCGATCTCTTTACTTCCACAGTGTTGATTGTTGTTGCTAAGGCGAGTGGGCGCATCACCTGGGGTCAGTTGGCGAAAAACTGGCTAAATGTCTATTTTGGCAACCTGGTCGGCGCACTGCTGTTTGTACTTTTAATGTGGCTTTCCGGCGAGTATATGACCGCGAATGGTCAATGGGGACTAAACGTCCTACAAACCGCCGACCACAAAGTGCACCATACTTTTATTGAGGCCGTCTGCCTTGGTATCCTGGCAAACCTGATGGTATGTCTGGCAGTATGGATGAGTTATTCTGGCCGCAGCCTGATGGATAAAGCGTTCATTATGGTGCTGCCGGTCGCGATGTTTGTTGCCAGCGGTTTTGAGCACAGTATCGCAAACATGTTTATGATCCCGATGGGTATTGTAATCCGCGACTTCGCATCTCCGGAATTCTGGACCGCTGTCGGTTCTGCACCGGAAAATTTTTCTCACCTGACCGTGATGAACTTCATCACTGATAACCTGATTCCGGTTACGATCGGTAATATTATCGGCGGTGGTTTGTTGGTTGGGTTGACATACTGGGTCATTTACCTGCGTGAAAACGATCACCATTAATGGTTGTCGAAGTACGCAGTAAATAAAAAATCCACTTAAGAAGGTAGGTGTTACATGTCCGAGCTTAATGAAAAGTTAGCCACAGCCTGGGAAGGTTTTACCAAAGGTGACTGGCAGAATGAAGTAAACGTCCGTGACTTCATTCAGAAAAACTACACTCCGTACGAGGGTGACGAGTCCTTCCTGGCTGGCGCTACTGAAGCGACCACCACCCTGTGGGACAAAGTAATGGAAGGCGTTAAACTGGAAAACCGCACTCACGCGCCAGTTGACTTTGACACCGCTGTTGCTTCCACCATCACCTCTCACGACGCTGGCTACATCAACAAAGCGTTGGAAAAAGTTGTTGGTCTGCAGACTGAAGCTCCGCTGAAACGTGCTCTTATCCCGTTCGGTGGTATCAAAATGATCGAAGGTTCCTGCAAAGCGTACAACCGCGAACTGGACCCGATGATCAAAAAAATCTTCACTGAATACCGTAAAACTCACAACCAGGGCGTGTTCGACGTTTACACTCCGGACATCCTGCGTTGCCGTAAATCCGGTGTTCTGACCGGTCTGCCAGATGCTTATGGCCGTGGTCGTATCATCGGTGACTACCGTCGCGTTGCGCTGTACGGTATCGACTACCTGATGAAAGACAAATACGCTCAGTTCACCTCTCTGCAGGCTGATCTGGAAAACGGCGTAAACCTGGAACAGACTATCCGTCTGCGCGAAGAAATCGCTGAACAGCACCGCGCTCTGGGTCAGATGAAAGAAATGGCTGCGAAATACGGCTACGACATCTCTGGTCCGGCTACCAACGCTCAGGAAGCTATCCAGTGGACTTACTTCGGCTACCTGGCTGCTGTTAAGTCTCAGAACGGTGCTGCAATGTCCTTCGGTCGTACCTCCACCTTCCTGGATGTGTACATCGAACGTGACCTGAAAGCTGGCAAGATCACCGAACAAGAAGCGCAGGAAATGGTTGACCACCTGGTCATGAAACTGCGTATGGTTCGCTTCCTGCGTACTCCGGAATACGATGAACTGTTCTCTGGCGACCCGATCTGGGCAACCGAATCTATCGGTGGTATGGGCCTCGACGGTCGTACCCTGGTTACCAAAAACAGCTTCCGTTTCCTGAACACCCTGTACACCATGGGTCCGTCTCCGGAACCGAACATGACCATTCTGTGGTCTGAAAAACTGCCGCTGAACTTCAAGAAATTCGCTGCTAAAGTGTCCATCGATACCTCTTCTCTGCAGTATGAGAACGATGACCTGATGCGTCCGGACTTCAACAACGATGACTACGCTATTGCTTGCTGCGTAAGCCCGATGATCGTTGGTAAACAAATGCAGTTCTTCGGTGCGCGTGCAAACCTGGCGAAAACCATGCTGTACGCAATCAACGGCGGCGTTGACGAAAAACTGAAAATGCAGGTTGGTCCGAAGTCTGAACCGATCAAAGGCGATCTCCTGAACTACGATGAAGTGATGGAGCGCATGGATCACTTCATGGACTGGCTGGCTAAACAGTACATCACTGCACTGAACATCATCCACTACATGCACGACAAGTACAGCTACGAAGCCTCTCTGATGGCGCTGCACGACCGTGACGTTATCCGCACCATGGCGTGTGGTATCGCTGGTCTGTCCGTTGCTGCTGACTCCCTGTCTGCAATCAAATATGCGAAAGTTAAACCGATTCGTGACGAAGACGGTCTGGCTATCGACTTCGAAATCGAAGGCGAATACCCGCAGTTTGGTAACAACGATCCGCGTGTAGATGACCTGGCTGTTGACCTGGTAGAACGTTTCATGAAGAAAATTCAGAAACTGCACACCTACCGTGACGCTATCCCGACTCAGTCTGTTCTGACCATCACTTCTAACGTTGTGTATGGTAAGAAAACCGGTAACACCCCAGACGGTCGTCGTGCTGGCGCGCCGTTCGGACCGGGTGCTAACCCGATGCACGGTCGTGACCAGAAAGGTGCTGTAGCTTCTCTGACTTCCGTTGCTAAACTGCCGTTTGCTTACGCTAAAGATGGTATCTCCTACACCTTCTCTATCGTTCCGAACGCACTGGGTAAAGACGACGAAGTTCGTAAGACCAACCTGGCTGGTCTGATGGATGGTTACTTCCACCACGAAGCATCCATCGAAGGTGGTCAGCACCTGAACGTTAACGTGATGAACCGTGAAATGCTGCTCGACGCGATGGAAAACCCGGAAAAATATCCGCAGCTGACCATCCGTGTATCTGGCTACGCAGTACGTTTCAACTCGCTGACTAAAGAACAGCAGCAGGACGTTATTACTCGTACCTTCACTCAATCTATGTAATTAGTTTTGACTGAAATCGTACAGTAAAAAGCGTACAATAAAGGCTCCACGAAAGTGGGGCCTTTTTTAGCACGAGAGCCTTTTTTGTCAGCTATCTATACTTTAAGGTGACTGCCAAAACAGACTCGACGTAGCCTTCGAGCTGCGCACCAACACGGCCTCAGATGGGCCACATCTGGAGAAACACCGCAATGTCAGTTATTGGTCGCATTCACTCCTTTGAATCCTGTGGAACCGTAGACGGCCCGGGTATTCGCTTTATCACCTTTTTCCAGGGCTGCCTGATGCGCTGCCTGTATTGTCATAACCGCGACACCTGGGACACGCATGGCGGTAAAGAAGTTACCGTTGAAGATTTGATGAAGGAAGTGGTGACCTATCGCCACTTTATGAACGCTTCCGGCGGCGGCGTTACCGCATCCGGCGGTGAAGCAATCCTGCAAGCTGAGTTTGTTCGTGACTGGTTCCGCGCCTGCAAAAAAGAAGGCATTCATACCTGTCTGGATACCAACGGTTTTGTTCGTCGTTACGATCCGGTGATTGATGAACTGCTGGAAGTAACCGACCTGGTAATGCTCGATCTCAAACAGATGAACGACGAGATCCACCAAAATCTGGTTGGAGTTTCCAACCACCGCACGCTGGAATTTGCTAAATATCTGGCGAATAAAAATGTGAAGGTGTGGATCCGCTACGTTGTTGTCCCAGGCTGGTCTGACGATGACGATTCAGCGCATCGCCTCGGTGAATTTACCCGTGATATGGGCAACGTTGAGAAAATCGAGCTTCTCCCCTACCACGAGCTGGGCAAACACAAATGGGTGGCGATGGGTGAAGAATACAAACTTGATGGTGTTAAACCACCGAAGAAAGAGACCATGGAACGCGTGAAAGGCATTCTTGAGCAGTACGGTCACAAGGTAATGTTCTAATTTCCCCGTAAAGCGGCAACTTTATTGAGTTGCCGCTTTGTTATTCCGCGCTTCATTCTGCTACAGCGTTTTTAACACATCTTATAGTGCATCTACCATATCCCGTACCTGAGATAATAACGACTGATAATAGCTCGCGTGAAGTTCTTCCCCATCGAATACCACTGTATTACACAAGAAAGTGACATCGGCATCTTCAATACCAAGATTACTGCACATATTTATCAAATATTCGCTTATATTTTTTTCCCAGCCCATCTGGACAAATGATTCTTTGTCTCCTCCAACCAGCGCCACCCAACGAACTTTATTGAATGGTAATTTGTGCCCATCTCCATAAGCCAGCCCATTATTCCATACTCTGTCAATATATCCTTTTAGCATTGCTGGGAAGCTGTACCACCAGAGAGGAAAAACCACCACTAACGTGTCATGTTCAAGCAGCTCTGAATAAAGCTGATGAACCTCTGGAGAATAACGTTTATCCATATTCTTCCAGTCTGGTTCATCTTCCGGCGTCATCACCGGGTTGAAATTACGCCGATATAAATCGAGTTCCGTCACCTGTATTTTCCGCTCCATTGCCCGCTGATGGATCGCATCAGCAATATGTGCGGTCAATGAATCATGACGAGGATGGGCCCATACCAAATAAATACGTTCAGACTGCATAATTTTACCTCCACGTTAAGTTCTGGAGCGCACTTTACGCAGGCGGCATCATCCTGTAAACGTGATGATTCAGGATGAGTTAATGAAGGATTTTCACTAATGCGGATGAATATGTCTGACTTTGCCACTTTCTTTGCCGTGGCCCGTAATCAAAGCTTTCGTGCAGCAGGCGATGAGTTAGGCTTATCTTCGTCCGCCATTAGCCATAGTATTAAAACACTGGAACAACGTCTTAAAATTCGCTTATTCAATCGGACAACCCGAAGCGTATCGTTAACGGAAGCGGGTTCTAATCTCTATGAACGATTGCGCCCAGCTTTCGACGAAATTCAGATCATGTTAGATGAGATGAATGATTTTCGTCTGACACCGACAGGTACGCTCAAAATCAATGCCGCCCGGGTAGCTGCACGTATATTTTTAATGCCTTTACTGGTTGGTTTCACACGTGAATATCCTGATATTAAAGTCGAGCTCACAACTGACGACTCTCTTGTTGATATCGTCCAGCAGGGCTTTGACGCTGGCGTTCGACTTAGTGGCATCGTCGAAAAAGATATGATCAGCGTGGCGATCGGCCCGCCAGTGAAATTATGTGTAGCAGCAACGCCAGAGTACTTTGCAAGATATGGCAAACCCCGCCATCCTCATGATCTGCTTAATCATCAATGTGTTGTTTTTCGTTATCCCAGCGGCAAACCTTTCCACTGGCAATTTGCAAAGGAGCTGGAAATTGCTGTCGCAGGAAATATCATTCTGGATGATGTTGATGCTGAACTGGATGCCGTTTTGATGGGTGCTGGTATCGGGTATCTGCTCTATGAACAGATCAAGGAGTACCTTGATACCGGTCGTTTAGAATGTGTACTGGAAGACTGGATCACAGAGCGTCCAGGCTTCCAGATCTATTACCCAAACCGCCAGTATATGTCCTGCGGCTTGCGCGCATTTCTCGATTATGTAAAAACGGGTCAGATCTGCCAGAGTCAGCGTCACCGACCACAATAATTATTTGCTATTCGCTTTACGCGCCAGCAGCGGGAATATCAGCCCTAATCCCACCAGCACAAACGGCGTTGCAACATTCAGCGCCAACTGGAATGTCCACTCTGCGGTGAAGGCTTCCATTTTCGGGAAAATACCCGTCAGGCAGGCAAAAGCGGTAAAGGCAAAACACCAAATTCCGACGGTCATTGCCAGCGGCTTATTACGAATAAAAACATATTCCGGCTTATATTTCTGCGCCAGGCGAACAACTGCAATAAATGCAACAAATACCCATAAATAACGCAGCGGCATCACTACCGAGTTAAGGTTCAACAGCCATTTATAGAGATTGTTCATATCACCGATGCCGAGAGTCGGCAGCATAATCAGGATCGCCACCAGCACCAGGGTCAGAAAATAGCCATTAACGGGCGTACCAGATGCGTTGGTACGACATAAACTGGCAGGAATATATTTGCTGTCAGCATCGCCTAATAATACTTTAAGCGGCGCATCAATCGAGAATACCAGCGCAGCTACTTGACCCAGAGTATTCGCAATGGCGTAAATCACCATTAAAGTATTACCCATGCTGTAATACTCGCCCAGCTTCTGGAAGGCGTAATACTGGCCGTTGGTCATTAAGTCATCGGGAATATTGCGGGAGTCAAACATCATCCCCATTGCAAGCGATCCAAGGATCGCGCACACCGCAACCATCACCGCCAGGCATAACATCCCTTTTGGAAATTCTTTTCCTGGGTTGCGCGTTTGATTAACGTAGGGAGAAATCTTCTCTGCTCCACCAACCGCAAAGACCAGCATTGAAATAGTGGTAATGTAGGTAAAGTCGATATGAGGAATAAACGTTTCCCAGGTAATGTTTGTGGTCGCAATATGCACTTCAGTAATCGCAGGCGCGGTTACCGCCATCGCCACATACAGGAGCGACATAACAAACATCGCAATCCCTGCCACAGAACCGACGATTTTCAGCGATTTCATACCGCGTGAAGCAACCCACATAAAGAAGACAAACAGCACCAGCGTTAACCCCTGTAACGCTACGACGGAATATTCTTTGATTAGCGAACCGTCGCCTTTCATCGCCCAACCGAGCGCAATCAGTATTGCCTGGGGTTTTTGTGCCAGATAGGGAATATGCACTACCCAGTAGGTCCACGCGGCGAGGTAAGCCAGTCCGGGTCCCATCGTGTGTTTAATCCAGGTACTGACCCCGCCCTTCCCATCTTTGAAGGTCGAGCCTAACTGACCAACAATTAGCGCATAAGGTGTGAAATAGAGCGCAAAGATAAACACCCATGAAAAAACAACCACCAGCCCCTGGTTGGCGTAGTTATTAACAACGTTGCCAAAACCCCAGACAGTGATAAAAGACATCAGCGCAATGTTGTACCATCGCAGCTGTTTTTCCTGAACATTCCCAGCCATAGACAAATCCTTCGCCAAAATTAAAGGGGCATCTGTAAAACGAGGGATTATGCGCGGCAAATAAGAAGTGCGGAAATAGCGAAATGCAAAATTATAACCTGCTGCACATTTTATTTTGAAACGAATAAAATTTTGAAAAAAGCAAGTCAGAGAGAAGAAACAAAAAAGCAGAGTGTGAAACAGTAAGTTCACACTCTGCGTTAATTCATTTACACGTGAGCAACGGGTTTCGGCGTATGACCGGCGTTGCGAAGCAGCATCAGCAAATAGATAAACGATACGCTGGCGATCATGATAAACAATAAATTATCGGAGAAATTCTGCATTAGCATGGCAGTAAATGACGGGCCAAGCAGACTTCCCACAGTATAGCTCAACAGTAAGGCCTGGTTCATCGCCACCAGTTGATGATGTTCAACTTTCTCGCAAGCCCATGCCATCGCCACCGGATATAGCGTAAAGCCAGCGGCACCGAGGATGAATAACGCTGGGGCCATCGCCGCCTGGCTAAGCATCGCGATACTGCCGAGAATGACGACAAAGACCTGAACACGCAACACCAGCAGTCGACCAAACTTATCCGCCAGACGTCCAATCGGCCATTGTCCAAGGATACCCGCACTGACCAGTACCGCCATCCAGAAACCAATGCTGGCATTGCTCACCCCTTTGTGATTGAGGTACAGCGGCATCAGGCCATATAGAGATCCCAGAACGATTCCTGAGATAATGCAGCCATTCACGCCAAGCCGCGCCTGACGGAGTTTTAGCATTGACGTAATTGACGTCGAATCATGGTTTTCAGCCTGCTGATTCAGCACACGCGTAAACAACAGCGGTAAGATCCCTGCCAACGTCAAACCTGTAACCCACGGCAATACGGACATCAGCTCGGTTGAAACTTTGCTGACCAGTAACTGGCCTAAAAACGTTCCCACGTAATAAACCATCATATACGCAGCAAGCAAACGCCCACGGTTACGTGACGTCCCACTGCACATCAGCGCGCTCTCAACAACCACCCAAATCATGGCACAGCCGACGCCGGCGACAAAACGCCAAGCCAACCAGCTCCAGAATCCAATCATCAGGCCAAGGCCGGCACAGCCAGCGGCAAAAATGAAGGAGGCCAGATAATAGCTGCGGTTAAAGCCAATGCGCTTAATGACATACCCTGTCAGCAATGTACCGACCAGGTTGCCGGTAAAATAGGATGAGCTGACAACGCCTACCTGCCATGTGGACATGTGTTCCTGGGCGAGCCAAAGCGGCACGAGTGTATTTAACACTGCGATCGCCAAAGTCAACAAAAGCAGGCCAGACAGCAAAAGCATGACAGGCCGGGTATACGTGGACATGAATTAAAACCGTGAGGAAGTTCAAATTTCATGCGCATCATGCCACCGCCAAAAACATTGTCAATGGGTGAAAATACGCGCATATCGCAGCTGAGGTATTATCGATTTATATTACTCATTCATAACGCTAATGCTGGAGAGACGATTAATCTCATCTGATTGTTTTTATTGATCTAACACAAATTTCATACGCTTCGTTCAGTCGAAAAATTTCATGGTCACAGCAAACTCATATTTCCCGTCTATGCTTTCAGAGCAATGCATCGCGTCTGACCGATTTCAGACGTACCGCTGACTCTCGAAAGGAGAAGAGGATGACCAAACCGTATGTTCGTCTTGATAAAAATGATGCTGCCGTTTTGCTTGTTGATCACCAGGCTGGTTTACTTTCCCTTGTACGGGATATCGAACCCGATAAGTTTAAAAATAACGTGCTGGCGCTGGGCGACCTGGCTAAGTATTTCAACTTACCTACTATTCTTACCACCAGTTTTGAAACCGGTCCTAACGGCCCATTAGTTCCAGAACTGAAAGCACAGTTTCCCGATGCACCTTACATTGCTCGCCCGGGAAATATTAACGCCTGGGATAACGAAGATTTTGTAAAAGCTGTCAAAGCGACAGGTAAAAAACAGTTAATTATTGCCGGTGTGGTAACCGAAGTTTGCGTGGCATTCCCGGCGCTTTCAGCCATTGAAGAAGGGTTTGACGTCTTTGTCGTGACTGACGCGTCAGGGACCTTTAATGAAATTACCCGGCATTCGGCATGGGATCGCATGTCGCAAGCTGGTGCGCAATTGATGACATGGTTCGGCGTGGCGTGCGAGCTGCATCGCGACTGGCGTAATGATATTGAAGGACTGGCGACGTTGTTCTCTAACCATATTCCTGATTATCGTAATTTGATGACCAGTTATGACACGTTAACGAAGCAGAAATAAAAGAGAACCGGGGCCGAAACCCCGGTTGTTATGATTAGCTTGCGACGGCCATCCCCACGGTCATATGCAAACCATAGAATACGCCACGACCGATTAATTCCCCTGCCAGAAGCAGAATGAATGATACGGAAAGTAGCGGAACCGCAGGCTGATAACCTTTTAGCTGTGGTGCAATCCACAAGCACAGGGCAACAGCCAAAAGCACGATCCGCCAGGACATCAGCGCACCATAGTCCGGCACCAGCGCTGCGGCCTGCTGCACAGAGCTATGAATAGTCGCCAGCTCTGCGCCCTGCATCACTGACACCACGCCACTCACTACCAGGGCCAGTACAGAAATAGCTGGCAGCAGACGCATCGCCCAGCCATCGACGCCAGCCAGACTCAGTAACAGGTAACCCAGTAACGGGCCGCCCATAAACATCGTCAGGAAGAAGCCCATCGGTGTCCAGATGCTGTACCAGGTGGGTACGGTATCGATGCTGTTATAGACACGCACCATCATCCAGACAAAGACTACGCCAAGAACCATCGTCACCACCAGCCACAGCGTACGCAATGCCGGTGACAGCTTTTTCAGCATTGCCAGTAACCAGCCGATGCCACCAACAGCAAAAAAGATCGAACCGCTGGCGATTTCGTTACTGAGTGCTGAAGCCCCTACCCGGTTGAGCGAGTTAAAAGCGCGCATCGGCGAACCAAGATGGAGCATAGAGGCGATAAAGCCAATACCCATCAGCACCCATAAGCCAAACATACAGGCAATAACACGCTGCTGGGCTTCTGCTCGCAGGTCGCCTTTGAGCAGCGCCAAAGCCAGAACGATAAAACCACCTGCTACACATTGCCCGAAGACCGTGAAGATCATCAGCGGCCATTCATGCCATCCACTTCCCATCTCACACCTCCTTCGGGTTTGCCAGATAGCCAGTGGTATCCCCGGTCGGGCGGCTGTTGGCATTGGGTTTGATCACAATATTCGGTTTGGTAAAGTGAGCTCGCGGCAACGGCGCAACAGCCGCCAAATCGCCATGTTTTTTACGCAGCTCGTCGATAGGGCCAAAATCCAGCGCCCGCAGCGGGCAAGATTCAACACAGATCGGCTTCTTCCCCTCCGCAACACGGTCATAACAACCATCACATTTGGTCATATGGCCTTTCGTTTCGTTATATTGCGGTGCGCCATACGGGCAAGCCATATGGCAGTAACGGCAGCCAATGCATACATCTTCATCGACCACAACAAAACCATCTTCACGTTTATGCATCGCACCGCTCGGGCAGACTTTAGTACAAGCCGGATCTTCGCAGTGGTTACATGAAATCGACAGATAGTAGGCAAACACGTTCTGGTGCCAGACACCGTTATCTTCCTGCCAGTCACCGCCAGCATATTCATAAATGCGGCGGAAGCTGACTTCCGGCGTCAGATCTTTATAGTCTTTACAGGCCAGCTCGCAGGTTTTGCAACCGGTGCAACGGCTGGAATCAATAAAAAATCCATACTGGGTTGTCATCGGTTACTCCTTACACCTTTTCAACCTGAACCAGGTTTGTATGTGACGGATTCCCCTTAGCGAGAGGAGACGGACGTTGAGTGGTCAGTACGTTAATACAACCGCCCTTATCGACACGTTTTGCATCCGGGTCATACCAGGCACCTTCACCCAGTGCGACCACACCCGGCATCATTCGTGGCGTCACTTTTGCCTCAATGTGAACCTCACCACGGTCGTTAAAGATCCTGACCTTATCGCCGTTGTTGATACCGCGTTTTTGTGCATCAAGCGGGTTGATCCACATTTCCTGACGGCAAGCTGCTTTCAGCACATCAACGTTGCCGTAAGTTGAGTGAACGCGAGATTTATAGTGGAAACCCGTAAGCTGCAGCGGATACTGTTTGTTCAGCGGATCCTGATAACTTTCAAAGCCCGGCGTGTAGATCGGCAGTGGATCGATCACATCGCCTTCTGGCAATTCCCAGGTAGCGGCAATGTCAGCCAGCGCCTGCGAATAAATCTCAATTT
The DNA here is from genome assembly GCF_009820115.1 of Escherichia sp. HH41S. Classification (NCBI taxonomy): domain Bacteria; kingdom Pseudomonadati; phylum Pseudomonadota; class Gammaproteobacteria; order Enterobacterales; family Enterobacteriaceae; genus Escherichia; species Escherichia sp. HH41S. The sequence continues at coordinate 152,490 of NZ_VNXE01000123.1, read as the reverse complement.
TACCCGATGGCGTGGTCAGTGGATTTGCCTGCGGATCTTCACGGAAGGCTTTATAAGCAACGTGATGCCCTTGTGGGTCGCGCTTTTTAAAGATCCCCTGCTTGCGGAACTCTTCAAACGTTGGCAGTTCAGGAATCGCTTCCCGCGACTGGGCATACAGATGCCGCATCCACTCTTCCTGGGTACGGCCTTCAGTAAACTGTTGCTCAACGCCAAGACGTTTTGCCAGTTCGCTGGTCATTTCATAGATGGTCTTACATTCAAAGCGCGGTTTAATCACCTGATCGTTGAAAATCACGTAAGACATATTCCCGCAGGATGCATCCAGTGCAAAGTCCATCTGTTCGGAAGCGGTGCAGTCAGGCAGCAGGATGTCAGCATATTTCGCCGATGAAGTCATGTGGCAGTCGATAACCACAATCAGCTCGCACTTCTTATCATCCTGAAGGATTTCATGGGTACGGTTGATTTCAGAATGCTGGTTAATCAGGCAGTTACCGGCATAGTTCCAGATCATTTTGATCGGCACATCCAGCTTATCTTTCCCGCGCACACCATCACGCAGCGCTGTCATTTCCGGGCCACGTTCAATGGCATCGGTCCACATAAACATCGAAATGCTGGTCTGGATCGGGTTTTCGAGGGTCGGCATACGGACAAAAGGTAAGCTGTATGAACCTTCACGCGCGCCGCTGTTGCCCCCGTTAATACCAACGTTACCGGTCAGAATCGCCAGCATCGAGATAGCACGGGTTGCGATTTCACCGTTAGCGTGACGCTGCGGCCCCCATCCCTGACTGATAAACGCGGGTTTAGTACTGCCGATCTCACGTGCCAGTTTGACGATTTTGTCTGCCGGAACACCGGTAATTTGCGAGGCCCATTCCGGTGTTTTAGCCACGCCATCTAGCCCTTCCCCCAGAATATAAGCTTTATAGTGACCATTTTTCGGTGCACTGGCTGGCAGGGTTTTCTCGTCGTAGCCAACGCAATATTTATCGAGGAATTCCTGATCAACCAGATTTTCGCTGATCATGACGTACGCCAGACCATTAACCAGTGCGGCATCTGTTCCCGGACGAATGGGGATCCACTCATCTTCACGCCCTGCACCGGTGTCGGTATAGCGCGGATCGATAATGATCATACGAGCGTTGGATTTCTGACGAGCCTGCTCAAGGTAATAAGTCACCCCACCACCGCTCATTCGCGTTTCGCCAGGGTTATTACCAAACAGTACCACCAGCTTACTGTTTTCAATATCTGACGGGCTGTTACCATCCGCCCAGCCGCCGTAGGTATAGTTCAAACCTTCCGCAATTTGCGCGGAAGAGTAGTCACCGTAATGGTTCAGATAACCGCCGCAGCAGTTCATCAGGCGAGCGACCAGGGTATTTCCCGGCGGCCAGGAGCGGGTCATGGTGCCGCCCAGCGTACCGGTACCATAGTTCAGATAGATAGACTCGTTGCCGTACTCTTTGATCAGGCGCTGCATATTGGTCGCGATGATGTCGTAGGCTTCTTCCCAGCTAATGCGCTCGAATTTGCCTTCACCGCGCGCCCCGACTCGTTTCATCGGATATTTCAGGCGGTCCGGATTGTAGACACGGCGACGCATGGAACGCCCACGCAGACAGGCGCGCACCTGGTGCAGGCCGTCATAGTTGTCATCGCCGGTATTATCCGTTTCAACATATTTAATTTCACCGTCTACAACGTGCATACGTAGCGGGCAGCGGCTACCACAGTTAACTGTACAGGCGCTCCAGATAACCTTTTCGTCTGACTTTGCCGGAAGGGCACTATCAACAGCGTGCGCAATCCGACTAAAAGGTAAGGTTAATGCGCTGCTGGCCATTGCCAGGCCGCCGATCGCTGTCGTTTTTACCAAACCACGGCGACTCACCTCAGCAGCCAATACCGCATCAGGGATTTTCGTTTTCATAATGGCTCACTCAAGCTTGCTCACGATTGATTCCAGTAACAAACCGTATTGTGTAATTATTTCTATAGCAGTTCGCTATATAGGCTTGTATACATCGAATGATTTAAAAATCAAAGAGATAGGCAGATTTTCACTCGAAAGTAGTATTACGTGTAAGTGAGGAGTAATTATTGTTCGGTATCAAAGGGAGACAAAAAAAGCGCCCGCAGGCGCTTTTTAGATTCAGAAAAATTGGGTATTAGCCAATATATTCCAGTCCGTTCATATACGGACGTAGAACTTCTGGTACTTCAATACGACCATCAGCCTGCTGATAGTTTTCCATTACCGCAACCAGCGTACGGCCAACAGCCAGACCAGAACCGTTCAGGGTATGAACCAGACGGGTTTTCTTGTCCGACTTGCTGCGGCAACGTGCCTGCATACGACGCGCCTGGAAATCCCAAACGTTGGAGCAGGAAGAGATCTCGCGGTAGGTGTTCTGTGCCGGGATCCATACTTCCAGGTCGTAAGTTTTGCAAGCGCCAAAGCCCATGTCGCCGGTGCAAAGAATGATTTTACGGTACGGCAGGCCCAGCAACTGCAGGACTTTTTCCGCATGACCGGTCATCTCTTCCAGTGCCGCCATTGAGTCTTCCGGGCGCACGATCTGCACCATTTCAACTTTGTCGAACTGGTGCATACGGATCAGACCACGGGTGTCACGACCATATGAACCTGCTTCAGAACGGAAACATGGGGTGTGGGCGGTCATCTTAATTGGCAGATCATCTTCATCGATGATTTCACCGCGTACCAGATTGGTCAGCGGAACTTCTGCCGTTGGGATCAGTGCATAGTTACTGGTGTCTGCTTCTTCTTCCAGCGGACGAGTATGGAACAGATCGCCAGCAAATTTCGGCAGTTGCCCCGTACCATACAGCGTGTCCTGGTTAACCAGGTACGGAACATAGTTCTCACTGTAGCCATGCTGTTCGGTATGCAGATCCAGCATAAACTGCGACAGTGCGCGGTGCATGCGAGCAATCTGCCCTTTCATTACCACAAAGCGGGAACCAGTCAGCTTAACTGCAGCTGCAAAGTCGAGGCCAGAGTGCATTTCACCCAGCGTCACGTGGTCACGAACTTCAAAGTCAAACTCACGCGGGGTACCCCAGCGGCTGACTTCAACGTTGTCATTTTCATCTTTACCTACCGGCACTTCATCTGCAGGCAAGTTAGGGATGGTTAGCGCGATATCGCGAATTTCAGCCTGTAAAGCATCCAGCTCGGCTTTTGCTGCATCCAGCTCTTCGCCCAGTTTGTTCACTTCCAGACGTAAAGGCTCGATATCTTCCCCGCGCGCTTTCGCCTGGCCAATGGATTTCGATCGGGAGTTACGCTCCGCTTGCAGGTTTTCCGTTTTGACCTGCAATACTTTACGACGCTCTTCAAGAGCGCCCAGCTTATCTACATCCAGCTTAAAGCCCCGGCGTGCCAGTTTTTCAGCGACTGCGTCTGGCTCATTACGCAGCAGATTGGGATCGAGCATGCTTATCCTGTGCTTATCGAATTAAATGGGAGATGTGGCCACAGCCTGCGACCACAGGGATACAGTAACAACATTACCGCAACGATAACATTAACGGTAGCGTTTTATGGGGCTATTTTGATCCTGTTCAGCCAGCCAGGCGAGCTTTTCGCCAATCTTGCCTTCAAGGCCCCTGTTTGTCGGGAAATAATAGCGTGTTTGTGCTATTTCCGGCGGGAAGTAAACCTCACCGGCAGCATAAGCGTTTGCTTCATCATGAGCATAACGATATTCCTGACCGTAGCCCATTTCCTTCATTAATTTTGTCGGCGCATTACGCAAATGAACCGGCACGTCATAATCCGGACGTTCGCGAGCATCGGCCAGCGCGGCTTTAAATGCGGTATAGACAGCGTTACTTTTTGGCGCGCAGGCCAGGTAAACAATCGCCTGAGCAATGGCACGTTCACCTTCAGCCGGACCAACGCGAGTAAAGCAATCCCAGGCCGCAATTGCCACCTGCATCGCCCGTGGGTCAGCATTACCCACATCTTCAGACGCAATCGCCAGGCAGCGACGCGCGACATATAACGGATCTCCACCGGCGGTAATAATTCGCGCATACCAGTACAGCGCCGCATCGGGTGCGCTCCCACGCACCGATTTATGCAGTGCAGAGATCAGATCGTAAAAGCGATCGCCTTTGTTATCAAAGCGGGCGCTACGCTCACCGGCGATTTCGGTCAGTAATTCAGGCTTCAGGACTCGCTTACCGCTATCATCGACTTCAGCCATATCCGCCATCATTTCCAGCGTATTTAACGCGCGGCGCGCGTCGCCATTCACCAGTTCAGCGATGGCGCGTCTTGTTTCACCTGGCAGAACAATATCCTGACCACCATAACCGCGGGTTTTGTCTTCCATCGCCTGAGTCAGTACCTGTTCGATATCCTCTGTACTCAGGGATTTCAACAGGTAGACACGGGCACGGGAAAGCAGCGCCGAATTAAGCTCAAACGACGGGTTTTCAGTCGTCGCACCAATAAAAGTGATGGTGCCGTCTTCAATATGTGGCAGAAATGCATCCTGCTGGCTTTTGTTGAAACGGTGAACTTCGTCAACAAAAAGAATAGTGCGGCGACCAGCATTGCGGTTTTGCCGAGCGCGCTCGATCGCCTCGCGAATCTCTTTCACGCCAGAGGTGACGGCAGAAATACGTTCCACATCAGCGTTCGCATAACGGGCTATAACTTCAGCGAGGGTTGTTTTGCCGGTACCCGGTGGCCCCCAGAGGATCATAGAATGCAAATGCCCAGCTTCGATAGCGCGCGGCAATGGCTTCCCGGCAGCCAGCAAATGTTGCTGGCCGATATACTGTGCTAAATTTTCTGGCCGCATACGCGCGGCCAGAGGTTGAAAAGTATTATCCGAAAAATCGAGCGACAGATTGCTCACTCAGGTGCCTCTACTTACGTTGATCATCTACCGTGACGCCTTGCGGCGGGGTGAAGGTAAATTTCGCTGCATCCACAGCCCCATTTTGCTGGGATTTCAGCTGATAACTGCTGCGCTGATCGTCCTGCTCCACCGCGCTAAACTGATGGATTGTGCCATCACGCCCTACGTTAATGGTGAACTGCTTCAAATTGCCATTGCTGGCTTTCGGCGTCAGGACAAAGTCATCGCCATTCTGTTTGATATTGTACTGCTGCCAGTCGCTGGACTGGTTGCGGGCAATCAGCATAAACGGCGTATTACCGGTGGCATCTTTCAGCCAGGTTGCCGTAGCTTGCTCAACGAACGGGTTATAGAACCACAGTGTTTTACCGTCAGAAACCAGAATGCTTTCGTCAGGTTGAGTCATATGCCAGTTGAATAAGTTTGGACGTTTCACCCACAGATCGCCCTGACCTTCCTGCACCGCCGCGCCGCTACCGTCAGTCACTTTTTGTGTGAAGCTGGCGTGGAAGCTGCTGACTTTATCCAGGCGGCTTTTCAGATCGCTTGCGGCATCAGCCCAAACGCTGCTTGCTACTAAGCTTGAGAGTAATGCACAGGTGATGGCAATTTTTTTCATCATTATTCCTCAAATTACGTCACTCCCGACCGGGAGTTCCCTCTACTCTCTATTCCAGGCTAATAATCAGCTTGAGGAAAGAAGAAAATACTGAATTTTCAGTTACCAGATTGCCGGATGCGACGCTACCGCGCCTTATCCGGCCTACGATGCATTAATTAGTCAAACGGCGGTGGGGCCAGCACTTCACGATTACCGTTGTGCCCCTGTTCGCTGACAATCCCTTGCGCTTCCATCTGTTCGATAATACGCGCTGCACGGTTATAACCAATGCGGAACTGACGCTGTACGCCTGAAATTGACGCTTTGCGTTTTTCAGTGACAAACTGCACCGCCTGATCGAACAACGGATCCAGTTCTTCAGCGCCATCGAAACCACCCGCACCACCTTCGCTTTCGCTGTCGGAGGTGATGCCGTCAACATACTGTGGGCGACCACGCGCTTTCCAGTCCTGCACCACGGCATGAACTTCCTGATCGCGAACAAAAGCACCATGAACACGTACCGGCAACGTGGAGTTCGGCCCAGAGTAAAGCATATCCCCCATACCCAGCAGGGATTCCGCGCCAGCCTGATCAAGAATGGTACGTGAGTCAATCTTACTGGATACGGTAAAGGCGATACGGGTCGGAATATTCGCTTTAATCAGACCAGTAATAACATCAACCGATGGACGTTGAGTTGCCAGTACGAGGTGGATACCCGCGGCACGGGCTTTTTGCGCCAGACGTGCTATAAGCTCTTCCACTTTTTTACCTACCGTCATCATCAGGTCGGCAAATTCGTCCACCAACACCACAATGTACGGTTCTTTTTTCAGCACCGGATGCTGGGCATCCATACTGTCACCCGGCTTCCAGTACGGGTCTGGAATCGGACGCATCATCCTATCGGCTTCAGCAATTTTTTCGTTATAACCCGCCAGATTACGCACACCCAGCGCAGACATCAGTTTATAACGACGCTCCATCTCGTTAACACACCAGCGCAGCGCGTTGGCGGCATCTTTCATATCGGTAACGACTTCCGTTAACAGGTGCGGAATGCCTTCATAAACTGAAAGCTCCAGCATTTTCGGGTCGATCATGATGAAACGCACATCTTCTGGCTGTGCTTTATAAAGCATGCTCAGGATCATCGCGTTCACACCGACAGATTTACCGGAACCGGTAGTCCCCGCAACCAACAAGTGCGGCATTTTCGCCAGATCGGCAACCACCGGCTCACCGGCGATATCTTTACCCAGCACCACGGTTAATGGCGACGGATTATCGCGGAATTTGGCGTTATCCAAAACTTCGCGCAGATAAACGGTTTGTCGTTTTTTATTCGGTAACTCCAGACCTACATAGGGTTTGCCAGGAATAACTTCAACGACACGCACCGCCACCGTCGAAAGTGAACGGGCAAGGTCACGTGACAAGTTAGAAATACGCGCCGCTTTTACGCCCGGTGCCAGGTTCAATTCAAAGCGAGTGATAACCGGCCCCGGAGAATAATTGACGACATCGGCTTTAATACGGAAATCAGCCAGACGCGCTTCCACCAGGCGCGCCATTTGTTCAAGCGCAAAGGTATCTACCGGCTCCACTTCGCTCGGCGGCGGCGTCAGCAAATCCAGAGAAGGCAGCGGCGTCGTCGGTTTATGCAACGGACGGCTGTCGCCATTGCGCATCAACAGCGGATGAAGCAGGGTATCCTGCGGCTGCGGCGCAACCGGTTGTTGTGGCTGCTGATACTGCGGCTGCGGCGCAACTGGCTGTTGCGGCTGCTGATATTGCTGCTGTGGTGCAACCGGCTGTTGTGGCTGCTGATACTGCGGCTGTGGTGCAACCGGCTGTTGCGGCTGCTGATATTGCGGCTGCTGTGTAACCGGTTGTTGCGGCTGCTGATATTGCTGCTGCGGCGCTACAGGTTGTTGTGGCTGCTGGTATTGCTGCTGCGGCGCTATCGGTTGTTGCGGCTGCTGTACAGGTTCAACAATTGGCGTAAACAGCGGCTCGTGTGGCCCATCATCCAGCAAAGCTTTCATTGGCGAAAATTCGAAATCATCCAGCGAGAACGGATTCGCCCCAGCTGGTTGTTCGCCCGAATAACGTTGCTGTTGAGTTTGAGCAAACTGACGAGCCAGTTCTGCCTCTGCTGCAGCATCTGTATCTTCTGCGTTGACTGGCACATCATGTTGATACTGTTCGCCATAGCGTTGCTGCTGCGTTTGGGCGAACTGACGTGCCAGTTCATCCTGCTGCATCGCATCGATTTCATCATCGTTGTACTGATCGCCAGAATCGTACTGATTGCGCTGGGCTTCACGGGCTTTTTCTTCTGCTGCACGCTGTGAGGGCAGCTTAATGCCATATGACGCCAGTTCACGACGAGTTGGCACGCGGATACGTTTCGGTCGTGGCAACTGCGGGCCAATCCCCTCTTTGACCTGCGGACGCGGTCCACCGCTATTTGCCAGACTGAAGACTGGTGCGGCAACGGTTGCGGCAGCCCCCGTCGCCAGTGTCGCTTTTTTCACGCCAGATGCCAGAGGGGAAACAGCGGCAGCGGCTTCCACTGGAGGTACTGCTGCAACAGAAGGTGCTTTAAGCGAAGATTTGATCGGTTCTGGTTCTTTAACCGGTTCAGGAATCGGTTGATACCAGGCCGCAAGTTGTTCACGTTCACGGGCACGCTTCTCTTCCACTTCTTCAAAATAGTAAAGCGGCGGACGCGCGGGTTTTGTCTCTTCTACAATGGGTTCAGGCTCCACAACAGGCTGCTGTTCAACGGGTTGCGGCTGTTGGTACAACGGCTCCTGAGCGGCTGGCTGCTGATAAGTTTGCTCCGTCTGGTATGTAGACTGTGGAGCAAAAGTGGATTGCTGCTCTTCGGCTTGCCAGGCGTTACCTGCCACCGGTTGTTCTGGCGCAGGGGCGTAATACGGCTGTTGCGCAGACTGTTCCGGCGCAGGAGCGTAGTAAGGTTGTTGCACAGGCTGTTCAGCTGCAGGCGCATAATACGGCTGCTGTGGCTGTACAGGTTGTTGCAGCGGCTCATTATATTGCACTGCAGGCTGCGCATATTGTGACTGCTGTGGGTAACCTTCCGGTGCAGGTGCAATAACCGGTTCTCCCGTTTGCGGCCCCGGTACAGGCTGCCAGGCTACTGTAGGTTGCGTAGGTGGAACATCAACAGAGGCAACTGGCGGCGTCTGAGTCACAGGTTCAACCGGTGCAGCCCAGCTTTGTGTCGCCGTGGTAGCAGCAGCTGCTACAGCAACAGGTTCGGTAATTGGCGCACCGTTTAATAATGGATCGTATTCGTCATATTCTGGCTGCGTTGCACGATTGCCCGAAAAGAGGACGTCGTCAGGGTCGGCAGCCACACCGCGTGCAGTGTAGGTAATCTCTTCTTCATCATCCATCCGCTTACCGGAGAACAACGCAGCATCTGTTTGCCGCCCCATCGGATTAATGAATTTTTCCGCCAGACGTTTACGACGTGCTAGCGCGCCGCGAAGAATACGGGCACGGCGCGATTCATGCTGTTTGCCGTGATTTTCATCTTCATATTCTTCGTCGTCTTCATACTCATCTTCATCGACCCAGGTATCATCGCGACGGGTACGATTACTGGCGAAGGTGAGAATGTTTAAAATCCAGCCGCCGAGTTTTTCAGCAATGGTCACCCATGACCAACCGGTGAACAGCGTCAGGCCCGCTGCCCAAACGCAGAGCAGCGCAATAGTTCCCCCGCTACTGTGTAGCAGTGGTTGTAGCGTAGTGCTTAGTAAGCTGCCGATGACGCCACCGGAGGCAAAATACCAGATATCGTCAGCGTTGATTGCCGCCAGACCACAAGAGGTAAGGATTAGCGCCAAAACGCCAATGATGCGTAGCGAAACGGCAAAATAATCAATGTATTCGTCACTGGACTGATGACGCCAGGCAAACCAACAACCGCCGACGATAATGACGGGAATGGTGTAAGCCATCACGCCAAAAATAAAGAACAGCGTATCTGCCAGCCACGCACCGGGCATTCCACCTAAATTATGGATAGGCTCATGCCAGGCCGTTTGCGACCAGCTGGGGTCCGAAGGGTTAAAGCTTAGTAAGGCAGCCATCAACCAGACGGCAAACAGGACAATAAGGATCAGCAACGCCTCCAGAAGTCGGCGGCCGCTACTTAACTTTGTCAATGTGACTTCTTTGTCTTCAGTGTATTCCTGGCTCAAGAAAGGCTCTCCAGGTTACAGGCTTTTCCTGCCCGATGCTAAAACGGACAACAGTACCAGGTTACCCTAGTACTGTTGCTGTATGGATTAACAGGAGTGTAATCAAAATACGCCGATTTTGCACCTGTTCCGTGTTAGCGCGTCTTAATAACCAGACGATTACTCTGCTTGACTTCTTCCATAACAACGTATGTCCGCGTGTCATTGACGCCAGGCAGACGCAGCAGGGTTTCCCCTAGCAACTTACGGTAAGCCGACATATCCGGCACGCGTGTTTTCAACAGGTAGTCGAAATCACCGGATACTAAATGACACTCCTGAATTTCTTCAAGTTTTTGTACAGCGGTATTGAATTGTTCAAACACATCCGGTGCGCCACGATTCAGAGTAATCTCAACGAATACCAGAAGTGATGCATCCAGATAATGGGGGTTCAGCAGCGCTGTATAGCCCTGAATAAACCCTTGTCTTTCCAGCCGACGCACACGCTCAAGGCACGGCGTTGGGGAAAGTCCCACACGTTTAGAAAGCTCGACGTTAGAAATACGCCCATCCTTTTGCAACTCATTAAGAATGTTACGATCGATACGGTCGAGATCTTTGCCAGGGCGCTTCTTGCTATCTACCATTATTATTGTCTCTCTGTATTCCTTCCCTACTCCTGTCTGACCCTGAAACATCACTGTTCAGAGTCGCTACCCGTCACGATAGACCGAAATCATTAAGATTCACGGCGCGCAATGCCTGGTCTACGGTGAGAAGACCGTTGCCTAGTGGCAGCTATCGACATCACGAATGGCGTCTGTCCACGCCATACGTAGATTTCACTAGCACGGTAAACATGGTATTTACATGCATGGTTATGCGCATATAAGAATACTGTTTTTTTTCTTCCTCGAATGTTTTCGCAAAACACCAGGGGATTGTCAAAGCAAAACATCGATTTTTAGTACAACATGCCAGATATTCATTAACAGGGGCGTTTATTCATCATTTAATCGGCTTATAACGCGGGAAATTTAAGTAGCAGAGGTGATAATGCCGGAGGGAGTTTGACCTACTTATCGATACTGCCGATTGCACAAATTGTTAACAAAATCGTCATACTCTTTTTTTACGTCTGTAAATTCCCTACAATCCTGCCCATTGTCTGCCAACAACTATGGGGATCTCATGGGCACGACCAAACACAGTAAACTGCTTATCCTGGGTTCAGGCCCGGCGGGATACACCGCTGCTGTCTACGCGGCGCGCGCCAACCTGCAACCTGTGCTGATTACCGGCATGGAAAAAGGCGGCCAACTGACCACCACCACGGAAGTGGAAAACTGGCCAGGCGATCCAAACGATCTGACCGGTCCGTTATTAATGGAGCGCATGCACGAACATGCCGCTAAATTTGAAACTGAAATCATTTTTGATCACATCAGCAAAGTAGATTTGCAGAATCGCCCGTTCCGTCTGACTGGCGATAGCGGCGAATACACTTGTGATGCGCTGATTATTGCCACTGGAGCTTCTGCTCGCTATCTCGGCCTGCCCTCTGAAGAAGCCTTTAAAGGGCGTGGGGTTTCTGCTTGTGCAACCTGCGACGGTTTCTTCTATCGTAACCAGAAAGTTGCGGTCATCGGCGGCGGCAATACCGCGGTTGAAGAGGCGCTGTATCTGTCTAACATCGCTTCGGAAGTTCATCTGATTCACCGCCGAGATGGTTTCCGCGCGGAAAAAATCCTCATTAAGCGTCTGATGGATAAAGTGGAGAACGGCAACATTATTCTGCACACCAACCGTACGCTGGAAGAAGTGACCGGCGATCAGATGGGCGTCACTGGCGTTCGTCTGCGCGATACGCAAAACACCGATAATATCGAGTCACTCGACGTTGCCGGTCTGTTTGTTGCTATCGGCCACAGCCCGAACACGGCTATTTTCGAAGGGCAGCTGGAACTGGAAAACGGCTACATCAAAGTGCAGTCGGGTATTCATGGTAATGCCACCCAGACCAGCATCCCTGGCGTCTTTGCCGCAGGCGACGTGATGGATCACATTTATCGCCAGGCCATTACATCTGCGGGTACAGGCTGCATGGCAGCACTTGATGCGGAACGCTACCTCGATGGTTTAGCTGACGCAAAATAATTTTACAAATCAGTAACAAAAGTAAAGAAGGCGACACCATGCGACTATGGGTCGCCTTTATTTTTTCCTCGTTGTAACATTGCTCTGCAAATAATTCTGATAACTCACCTGCTAAGCGTGCAATGAATAAATCCCGTCAAAAAGAGTTAACCCGCTGGTTAAAACAGCAAAGCGTCATCTCCCAACGTTGGCTGAATATTTCTCGTCTGCTGGGCTTTGTGAGCGGCATATTGATCATTGCCCAGGCCTGGTTCATGGCGCGAATTCTGCAACATATGATTATGGAGAATATTCCCCGTGAAGCCCTGCTGCTTCCCTTTACGTTACTGGTTCTGACCTTTGTACTGCGCGCATGGGTGGTCTGGTTACGAGAACGGGTGGGTTATCACGCCGGGCAGCATATCCGCTTTGCCATCCGACGTCAGGTTCTCGACCGTCTGCAACAAGCAGGGCCAGCGTGGATTCAGGGTAAACCGGCGGGGAGCTGGGCGACGCTGGTACTCGAGCAAATTGACGATATGCATGATTACTATGCACGCTACCTGCCGCAAATGGCGCTGGCAGTGTCGGTGCCGTTGCTGATTGTGGTGGCGATCTTCCCCTCTAACTGGGCTGCGGCGCTCATTCTGCTGGGCACTGCTCCGTTAATTCCGTTATTTATGGCGCTGGTTGGAATGGGGGCTGCCGATGCTAACCGACGCAACTTTCTCGCTCTTGCTCGCTTAAGTGGACATTTCCTCGATCGCCTGCGCGGCATGGAAACATTGCGTATTTTTGGTCGTGGTGAAGCTGAAATTGAAAGTATTCGTTCTGCTTCGGAAGATTTCCGCCAACGGACAATGGAAGTGCTACGGCTGGCGTTTTTATCCTCCGGCATTCTCGAATTTTTTACCTCGCTGTCAATTGCTCTGGTCGCGGTCTACTTTGGTTTTTCCTATCTCGGTGAGCTGGATTTTGGGCACTACGATACTGGCGTGACGCTGGCTGCGGGGTTTCTGGCCCTGATCCTTGCGCCGGAGTTTTTCCAGCCATTGCGCGATCTGGGTACGTTTTATCATGCTAAAGCCCAGGCTGTTGGCGCGGCAGACAGTCTGAAAACGTTTATGGAAACCCCGCTCGCCCATCCGCAGCGCGGTGAGGCTGAATTAACGTCGACCGATCCGGTGACCATTGAGGCCGAGGATCTGTTTATTACATCACCAGAAGGTAAAACGCTGGCCGGACCGCTGAACTTTACTTTGCCAGCAGGCCAACGTGCAGTGTTGGTTGGTCGCAGCGGTTCAGGTAAAAGCTCACTGCTGAACGCGCTTTCTGGTTTTCTCTCATATCAGGGATCGCTACGAATCAACGGGATAGAATTACGCGATTTATCACCGGAATCATGGCGTAAACATCTCTCCTGGGTTGGGCAAAACCCACAATTACCAGCAGCAACACTACGAGATAACGTACTGCTGGCACGACCTGATGCCAGCGAACAAGAGTTACAAACAGCACTGGATAACGCGTGGGTCAGTGAGTTTCTACCGCTCCTGCCACAAGGAGTTGATACGCCTGTTGGCGACCAGGCTGCCCGCCTTTCCGTAGGCCAGGCACAACGTGTGGCGGTGGCGCGTGCATTACTGAATCCCTGTTCGCTATTACTGTTGGATGAACCCGCAGCAAGCCTTGATGCTCACAGTGAACAGCGCGTAATGGAGGCGCTGAATGCCGCCTCTCTGCGCCAGACAACGTTAATGGTCACCCACCAGTTAGAAGATCTTGCTGACTGGGATGTCATTTGGGTAATGCAGGATGGTCAGATTATCGAGCAAGGACGTTACGCGGAATTAAGCGTGGCTAACGGTCCTTTTGCCACATTGCTGGCCCATCGTCAGGAGGAGATTTAAATGCGCGCTTTGCTACCCTATCTGGCTCTGTATAAACGTCATAAATGGATGTTAAGCCTTGGCATTGTGCTAGCAATTGTCACACTGCTCGCCAGTATCGGTCTGTTGACACTTTCCGGCTGGTTCCTCTCCGCCTCAGCGGTGGCGGGCGTTGCAGGACTGTATAGCTTCAACTATATGCTACCCGCTGCAGGCGTGCGTGGCGCAGCAATCACCCGTACCGCCGGGCGTTATTTTGAACGTCTGGTGAGCCATGACGCGACTTTCCGCGTGTTGCAGCATCTGCGCATTTACACCTTCAGCAAATTGCTCCCCCTCTCCCCTGCCGGACTGGCGCGCTATCGTCAGGGCGAATTGCTCAACCGCGTGGTGGCGGATGTTGATACGCTCGATCATCTTTACCTGCGCGTTATCTCGCCGCTGGTGGGCGCTTTTGTGGTGATTATGGTGGTGACAATCGGGTTAAGTTTCCTTGATTTCACCCTCGCCTTTACGCTGGGCGGCATTATGTTACTGACGCTTTTGCTGATGCCACCGCTGTTTTATCGTGCGGGAAAAAGCACCGGGCAAAATCTGACTCATCTTCGCGGGCAGTATCGCCAACAACTGACAGCCTGGCTGCAAGGGCAAGCTGAGCTGACCATTTTTGGTGCCAGCGATCGTTATCGCACGCAATTAGAGAATACTGAAATTCAGTGGCTGGAAGCGCAACGCCGTCAATCTGAACTGACAGCTTTGTCGCAAGCAATAATGCTGTTAATTGGCGCGTTAGCGGTGATCCTGATGCTGTGGATGGCGTCTGGCGGCGTTGGTGGCAATACTCAACCAGGCGCGTTAATTGCCCTGTTTGTCTTCTGTGCGTTAGCCGCGTTTGAAGCACTGGCACCAGTAACGGGTGCATTTCAGCATCTGGGGCAAGTCATTGCCTCTGCCGTACGGATCACCGATTTAACGGATCAAAAACCTGAAGTCACCTTCCCTGATACCCAAACCCGTGTTGCCGATTGCGTTTCGCTGACGTTACGGGATGTTCAGTTCACTTATCCGGAGCAATCCCAACAAGCACTGAAAGGGATTTCTCTTCAAGTAAACGCCGGAGAACATATTGCGATTCTCGGGCGAACCGGATGCGGTAAATCAACATTGTTACAACTGCTGACCCGCGCATGGGACCCGAAACAGGGCGAGATTTTACTTAACGATAGTCCCATAGCCAGCCTGAACGAAGCAACTCTGCGCCAGACCATCAGCGTTGTGCCACAGCGAGTGCATCTGTTTAGCGCCACGCTGCGTGATAATCTGTTACTCGCCTCGCCTGGCAGTAGTGATGAAGCTCTGGCGGAGATCTTGCGTCGAGTTGGTCTGGAGAAGCTGCTCGAGGATGCAGGTCTCAACAGTTGGTTAGGTGAAGGCGGACGCCAGCTCTCCGGTGGTGAACTGCGCCGTCTGGCTATCGCCCGTGCGCTGTTACATGATGCGCCACTGGTATTGCTGGATGAACCTACCGAAGGCTTAGATGCCACAACTGAAAGTCAGATCCTTGAATTACTTGCAGAAATGATGCGTGAGAAAACGGTGTTAATGGTCACCCATCGACTTCGCGGGCTCTCTCGTTTCCAGCAAATAATAGTGATGGACAACGGGCAAATTATTGAGCAAGGTACTCACGCAGAACTGCTTGCCCGACAGGGGCGTTATTACCAGTTTAAGCAGGGTTTGTAAGCTATTATTGAACGATCCGACTTGCGTGGGGTTTTGCGGTCATGCGCCTGGTTCAGCTTTCTCGCCATTCAATAGCCTTCCCTTCCCCGGAAGGCGCATTACGTGAGCCTAACGGCCTGCTGGCACTGGGGGGCGATCTTAGCCCTGCGCGCCTGTTAATGGCTTATCAGCGTGGTATTTTTCCGTGGTTTTCTCCAGGCGACCCCATCCTCTGGTGGTCGCCCGATCCTCGCGCGGTACTATGGCCTGAATCATTGCATATCAGCCGTAGTATGAAACGATTTCATAAACGCTCGCCCTATCGTGTCACGATGAATTACGCCTTTGGTCAGGTCATTGAAGGCTGTGCCAGCGATCGCGAAGAAGGAACCTGGATCACGCGTGGCGTGGTCGAAGCCTACCATCGCCTTCACGAACTCGGTCATGCCCACTCCATCGAAGTCTGGTGTGAAGATGAGCTTGTCGGCGGTATGTACGGCGTGGCCTAGGGAACGCTATTTTGTGGCGAGTCTATGTTCAGCCGGATGGAAAACGCGTCCAAAACAGCGCTACTGGTCTTCTGTGATGAATTTATCCGTCACGGTGGCAAACTTATCGACTGCCAGGTCCTTAACGATCACACAGCTTCGCTTGGTGCCTGCGAAATTCCCCGCCGGGATTATCTAAATTATCTCAATCAAATGCGCCTCGGACGATTGCCGAATAATTTCTGGGTACCACGGTGCTTGTTTTCACCACAAGAATGAATGTTTTCGGCACATTTCTCCCCAGAGTGTTATAATTGCGGTCGCAGAGTTGGTTACGCTCATTACCCCGCTGCCGATAAGGAATTTTTCGCGTCAGGTAACGCCCATCGTTTATCTCACCGCTCCCTTATACGTTGCGCTTTTGGTGCGGCTTAGCCGTGTGTTTCCGGAGTAATGTGCCGAACCTGTTTGTTGCGATTTAGCGCGCAAATCTTTACTTATTTACAGAACTTCGGCATTATCTTGCCGGTTCAAATTACGGTAGTGATACCCCAGAGGATTAGATGGCCAAAGAAGACAATATTGAAATGCAAGGTACCGTTCTTGAAACGTTGCCTAACACCATGTTCCGCGTAGAGTTAGAAAACGGTCACGTGGTTACTGCACACATCTCCGGTAAAATGCGTAAAAACTACATCCGCATCCTGACGGGCGACAAAGTGACTGTTGAGCTGACCCCGTACGACCTGAGCAAAGGCCGCATTGTCTTCCGTAGTCGCTGATTGTTTTACCGCCTGATGGGCGAAGAGAAAGAACGCGTAAAAGGTCGGTTTAACCGGCCTTTTTATTTTGTACGAAGAACGTTGGAAGTATAAGTACATAACTTGTCTCGATGTAGATATACTGCACAACTTGTTTACAGTATGAGCAAACGAGAATTGTCAGTAAAATTCTTCTTGACCGTTTTACTCCAACTCCCTATAGTAGCGCCCCGTTGCCCCCCATGAGGTCAGGCAGCAAAACAATTTGGTGAGGTGTCCGAGTGGCTGAAGGAGCACGCCTGGAAAGTGTGTATACGGCAACGTATCGGGGGTTCGAATCCCCCCCTCACCGCCATATTTGAAGAAGAGCTCGTACGAAAGTACGGGCTTTTTTTTCGCATTTTATCTGCCTGTACGGCAGTGAACGGTATAAAAATCGAGTTTTTCTTTCGGTTGGCTTTCTAAGCTGCCTGTACGGCAGTGAACTCAAATACTACACGTTTAGCTCGTTGTTAATAAAGAAAAATCATCTCATTTTCCTGCTGCCACCCTTTTTTATTCTTACCTTCCAGCACCATTAATTATCAACAAATTACCTTCACCTCCAAAAATAGGGTTTTCACCGTTCCACCCTACAAATAAAAAGTCCGTAACCCCTGACGAGATTACGGACTTCACAAACCTACCTAACAATCAGATTAATGCGCTGCTTCCGCCTTGTGCTTTTGTGCACTCTGGAATCCGTAAGTCAGCTCATTTTTCTCTTTATCCAGCGCGACGGTGACCTGACCGCCGTCCACCAGCGAACCAAACAACAGTTCGTTGGCGAGCGGTTTTTTCAGGTTGTCCTGGATGACACGTGCCATCGGACGTGCGCCCATTGCCCGGTCGTAACCTTTCTCGGCCAGCCAGTTACGCGCTTCCTGACTCACTTCCAGGGAAACACCTTTCTGATCCAGCTGAACCTGTAACTCGACGATGAACTTATCCACCACCTGATGGATCACGTCGGTTGACAGATGATCGAACCAGATAATGTTGTCGAGACGGTTACGGAATTCCGGTGTAAAGATCTTCTTGATCTCTTCCATCGCATCGGTGCTGTTATCCTGGTGGATAAGACCAATGGATTTACGCTCAGTTTCCCGTACCCCGGCATTAGTGGTCATCACCAGCACCACGTTACGGAAGTCCGCTTTGCGTCCGTTGTTATCGGTCAGCGTACCGTTGTCCATCACCTGCAACAGAATATTGAACACGTCCGGGTGCGCTTTCTCGATTTCGTCCAGCAGCAGCACCGCATGAGGATGCTTGATGACCGCATCAGTCAGCAAACCGCCCTGATCAAAACCAACGTATCCCGGAGGCGCACCAATCAGACGGCTGACGGTATGGCGTTCCATATACTCGGACATATCAAAGCGCAGAAGCTCAATGCCCAAAGCTTTCGAAAGCTGTACCGTCACCTCGGTTTTCCCGACCCCGGTAGGGCCGGCAAACAGGAACGAACCGACTGGTTTATGTTCGTGACCTAAACCTGCACGCGCCATCTTAATGGCTTCAGTCAGCGCCTCAATGGCTTTATCCTGACCGAAGACCAGCATTTTCAGGCGATCGCTGAGGTTTTTCAGGGTATCGCGGTCACTCTGAGAAACACTCTTCTCTGGAATGCGCGCAATACGGGCCACCACGGACTCAATATCCGCCACATTAACGGTTTTCTTGCGTTTGCTTACCGGCATCAGGCGTGCGCGAGCGCCCGCTTCGTCGATAACGTCAATGGCTTTATCCGGCAGATGACGATCGTTAATGTATTTCACCGCCAGCTCTACCGCTGCACGCACCGCTTTTGCGGTATAACGCACGTCATGGTGCGCTTCGTACTTCGGTTTCAGGCCGTTGATGATCTGTACGGTTTCTTCGATCGACGGTTCAGTAATATCAATTTTCTGGAAGCGACGCGCCAGAGCACGGTCTTTCTCGAAAATGTTGCTGAACTCCTGATAGGTTGTCGAACCAATTACGCGAATTTTACCGCTTGAGAGCAACGGTTTGATCAGGTTAGCCGCATCAACCTGACCACCAGAGGCTGCACCCGCACCGATAATGGTGTGGATCTCATCAATAAACAGGATGCTGTTAGTGTCCTGCTCCAGCTGCTTGAGCAACGCTTTAAAACGTTTTTCAAAGTCGCCGCGATATTTTGTGCCCGCTAACAGAGAACCGATATCGAGAGAGTAAATCGTACAGTCAGCCATCACTTCCGGCACATCGCCCTGAACAATTCGCCAGGCAAGACCTTCCGCAATCGCGGTTTTGCCGACACCGGATTCCCCCACCAGCAGCGGGTTGTTTTTACGGCGACGGCAGAGAACCTGAATCGCACGCTCCAGCTCCTTCTCACGACCAATCAGTGGGTCGATTCCGCCCACACGCGCAAGCTGATTCAGGTTCGTCGTGAAATTCTCCATACGTTCCTCCCCACCAGCTTGTTCTTCGCTGTTTGGCTGGCTGCCAGGATCAGAAGACTGTGTCGGCTCGTCTTTACGCGTGCCATGAGAGATAAAGTTCACCACATCGAGACGGCTGACTTCATGTTTGCGCAACAGATATGCCGCCTGCGACTCCTGTTCGCTAAAGATAGCGACCAGAACGTTTGCACCGGTAACCTCATTGCGACCGGAGGACTGGACATGGAAGACCGCACGTTGCAGTACACGCTGAAAACTCAGCGTTGGCTGTGTGTCGCGCTCCTCTTCACTGGCAGGCAGAACGGGTGTGGTTTGTTCAATAAAGGCTTCCAGTTCCTGACGGAGCGCAACCAAATCCACAGAACACGCTTCCAGCGCCTCCCGGGCAGATGGGTTACTGAGCAGCGCCAGTAACAAGTGCTCGACGGTCATAAACTCATGACGGTGCTCGCGCGCTCTGGCGAAAGCCATATTTAAACTGAGTTCCAGTTCTTGATTGAGCATAGGCACCTCCCCCAATTTTTATGCCTGCATTCAGGCTTTTTCTAGCGTACACAGCAATGGATGCTCATTCTCCCTCGCGTACTTGTTCACCATCGCCACTTTGGTTTCTGCAACCTCGGCGGTAAAGACTCCGCAAATGGCCTTCCCCTGGTAGTGAACAGCGAGCATCAATTGCGTTGCACGTTCTACATCATAAGAAAAGAATTTTTGTAACACGTCAATAACAAACTCCATCGGAGTGTAATCATCATTGACTAATATCACTTTATACATAGATGGCGGTTTTAGCGCGTCGCGAACTTTTTCTTCCGCCAGTTGATCAAAGTCCAGCCAATCGTTCGTTTTACCCATTGTCAGTTATCATCTTCGGTTACGGTTATCGGCAGAACGCCCTGCCGCTGACAAGAGCTTATTTGCCTGACCAATCTACTCCACATGATAGATAACTATCATCTATCGTTGGCATCAGCGACATCTGTCACATTCCTGTCAATAGCGTTAACTGCTTCAAATTTTTGATTCATACCTGCCCCCTGGCCCCTGTCAAATGCTTGACGGCTCGCCCTAATTCTCTAAATTGTATTTCTAGAGTTGGCGAGGTTTTGAACAGCCCCCTCTCTGACCCCGGTTTATTCCATCTTACTTGTATAAGATTTGCGAAGGATGTCGAAGCATGGAAAAGGGTACTGTTAAGTGGTTCAACAATGCCAAAGGGTTTGGTTTCATCTGCCCTGAAGGCGGCGGCGAAGATATTTTCGCTCATTATTCCACCATTCAGATGGATGGTTACAGAACGCTAAAAGCTGGACAATCCGTTCAGTTTGATGTCCACCAGGGGCCAAAAGGCAATCACGCCAGTGTTATTGTGCCCGTCGAAGTAGAAGCGGCAGTCGCATAGCTCTTCTGTCTCATTGTGTACATCCTAAAGGCAAAATGCCAGCCCGATCGGCTGGCATTTTTATCTCAAAAATTACTCTCGTGCCAGAGCATCTACTGGATCCAGTCGTGCCGCATTTCGTGCGGGTAACCAGCCAAATAAAATCCCGGTGACCGTCGAGCAGAGAAACGCCAGCAGCAGCGCCAACGGTGAAAAACCAATCTCCCAGCCGGGTAAGAAAAGCTGCAAGGTGAAAGCAATTAACAGTGACAGTGTTATTCCCAACGCGCCACCGACCAGGCAAACCAGTACGGCTTCGATCAGAAACTGTTGCAAAACATCGCTTGCTCGCGCACCTACAGCCATGCGAATGCCAATTTCCCGCGTCCGCTCGGTCACTGACACCAGCATAATATTCATTACACCAATACCGCCCACCACCAGCGAAATCACCGCCACCAGCGTCAGAAACAGTTGTAAAGTACGTGTGGTCTTTTCAACGGTTTTCAAGACGCCGTCCATGTTCCAGGTAAAGAAATCCTTCTTACCGTGGCGCAGTGAAAGTAAACGCGTGAGTTGCTGTTCCGCCTCAGCGCTGTCAAATCCTTCTTTCACCCTGACAGTAATAGAGTTCAGCCACGACTGGCCCATAACTCGCCCGGACATCGTGCTGTAAGGTAACCACACGCGCAGCACTTTACTACTGCCAAACATCGACTGTTTTTCCTCTGCCACGCCGATGACTCTCGCTGGCATATTACCAACCAAGATAACCTCGCCAACCACATTTGCTTTATGGGGGAAAAGCTGACGGCGAGTATTACTGTCGAGAACCACGACTTGCGCACGGCCATTCAGCTGTTCCTGATTAAAGGTATTCCCTTCGCTGAAGGTCATGCCATAGACATTGAAATAATCGCCGCTCACGCCATTGGCACTGGCAGCCACATCAACATTGTTATAACGCAGGCGCAGGTTTTGCGAGACGGCAGGTGTGGCTGAGGCGACCCACGGTTGTTTCTGGATGGCAATTAAGTCGTCGTACTTTAGCGCCTGCTGATATTGCGGATCGTCATCGCCAAAATCTTTTCCGGGATAGACATCGATAGTATTCGTACCAATAGAACGGATATCCGCCAGCACCATTTGTTTGGCGGCATCGCCCACCACGACAATTGAAACCACCGACGCAATACCGATAATAATCCCCAGCATGGTTAGTAAAGTACGCATTTTATTCGCTGCCAGCGCCCGCCATGCCATCGTCAGCGCCTCGTTAAAACCGCTGACAAACTGCCGCCAGCCAGAGGCCATTTTGACAACAGGTGCCGTCCCGCCAGCAACATTCACTTTTTCAATGGCGGGAGGATTGCGCACAATTTCGCCGTCGCGAATTTCGATCACCCGCTCTGCCTGAGCAGCAACCTGCGGATCATGAGTGACGATAATCACCGTATGCCCGCGATCGCGCAGCTGATGCAGGATCGCCATTACCTCCTCACCGGAATGGCTGTCCAGTGCGCCTGTCGGTTCATCGGCAAGAATTACCTGACCGCCGTTCATCAATGCCCGCGCGATGCTGACGCGCTGTTGCTGACCACCCGAAAGCTGTGCCGGATAATACTCTGTACGGTCTTCAAGCCCCAGTCGTTGCAATAACTTCTGGGCACGAAGCAGTCGCTGTTTCCGCTCAAGACCCGCATAGACGGCGGGTACTTCAACATTCTGCTCGGCGGTTAAATGTGAAAGCAAATGGTAACGCTGGAAAATAAAGCCGAAGTGTTCGCGACGCAGTTGTGCCAGCGCATCGGCGTCCAGCATGGCAACATCCTGACCGGCGACGCGATAGGTGCCGCTGGTGGCCTTATCCAGGCAGCCGAGAATATTCATCAGGGTCGATTTACCGGAACCCGAAGCGCCGACAATCGCCACCATCTCACCAGCATAAATATCGAGGGTGATGCCCTTCAGCACCTCAACCTGCTCATCACCGGCAGGATAGCTGCGACGAATATCCTTTAATTCGAGCAAGGGCGTCATTGTGCAGCTCCTGGTTTGGCCTCACCAATCACCACTTCATCGCCCGCTTCCAGCCCTTTGACAATCTCAACATCGGTATCGTTACGTGCGCCAATCGTCACTTCACGCTCGCGTGTTTCACCATTACGCAACAATTTGACTTTATAACGATTATCGCCAACCGGATCGCCTAACGCCGACAGAGGGATCGTCAGCACATTTTTCACATCGGTGAGCTGAATATGCACTTGCGCGGTCATATCCAGCCGCAGCAAACCATTGGGGTTGGGTACTTCAAAACGGGCGTAATAGAAAATAGCGTCGTTAACCTTTTCCGGCGTCGGTAGCACATCCTTGATTTGCCCCTCATAGCGCGTCAGCGGATCGCCAAGCACCGTAAACCAGGCTTTTTGCCCCGGCTTCAGGTGGATTACATCCGCTTCAGAAACCTGCGCTTTTACCAGCATGGTGCTCATATCTGCCAGCGTCAGAATGTTCGGTGCTTGTTGTGCGGCAATCACCGTCTGGCCTTGCAGAGTGGTGATTTGCGTGACTTCCCCGGCCATCGGGGCAACGATGCGGGTGTAATCGAGATTGGTTTTAGCCGTATCGAGTGAGGCCTGATTGCGCTTGATTTGCGCGTCAATGGTGCCAATTTGCGCCTGTTTCACAGCCATCTCCGTCGCGGCGGTATCGAGATCCTGCTGTGAAACAGCCTGCGTTTGGGCCAGACGTTGCTGACGTGAATACGTCACCCGTGCCAGTTTCAGTTCCGCTTCCGCCTGCTGCCGCTGCGCGCGTAGCTCCATCAGCGTTGCTTCCACCTCCTTGATCTGGTTTTCAGCTTGTTCAGGATCAATAACCCCTAAAAGCTGGTCTTTTTTTACTTTATCGCCAATCGCCACCGACAGCGTTTTCAACTGACCGCTGACCTGCGCGCCCACATCAACCTTACGCAGCGCGTCCAGCTTTCCGGTCGCCAGCACGCTTTGCTGTAAATCACCGGGGCGCACAATCAGCGTCTGATAAGTCGGCACGGGTGCGTTAAGAATTCTCCATAACGTAATCAGCCCGGCAATGACTATCACCAGCGCAATAACGTAACGCTTCTTCACGGTTTTCCGCTTTTTCATAAATATTCTGAATACTCCATATGCCAATCCGGGTCATTAACTTCAACGAAATATCAACAAAACCCTAAAATTTACGTTAGTAATCACACTATTGATGTTTGGTTAAGATACGCCATGGTGAAATCGACGTTATGTATAACCATTGATTTCATGAATATGTCGCAGCTAACTGAACGGACCTTTACGCCATCTGACTCTCTCAGCAGCCTGTCACTTTTTCTTAGTCTGGCACGTGGACAGTGTCGGCCGGGTAAATTTTGGCATCGCCGTAGTTTTCGCCAGAAATTTTTGCTGCGCTCGTTGATTATGCCGCGTTTAAGCGTTGAGTGGATGAACGAACTTTCCCACTGGCCTAATCTCCATGTGTTGTTAACGCGCCAGCCGCGACTGCCTGTGCGTCTGCATCGCCCTTACCTTGCGGCGAATCTTAGCCGCAAGCAATTGCTGGAGGCGTTACGTTACCATTATGCATTGCTCCGTGCCTGCATGTCGGCAGAAGAATTCAGCTTATATTTGAATACTCCCGGGCTGCAACTGGCGAAGCTGGAAGGCAAAAATGGCGAGCAGTTCACACTTGAGCTGACCATGATGATCTCAATGGATAAAGAAGGTGACAGCACAATCCTGTTCCGCAACAGCGAAGGTATTCCTCTGGCAGAGATCACCTTTACCCTGTGTGAATATCAGGGGAAAAGAACAATGTTTATTGGCGGACTGCAAGGTGCGAAATGGGAAATTCCACATCAGGAAATCCAGAATGCGACGAAAGCCTGCCACGGGCTATTTCCCAAACGTCTCGTGATGGAAGCGGCCTGTCTGTTTGCCCAACGTTTGCAGGTAGAGCAGATCATTGCCGTCAGCAATGAAACGCATATTTACCGCAGCCTGCGTTATCGCGATAAAGAGGGCAAGATCCATGCAGATTACAACGCTTTCTGGGAATCGGTTGGCGGCGTATGTGACGCTGAACGCCATTACCGCCTTCCGGCACAGATAGCACGAAAAGAGATTGCTGAAATCGCCAGTAAAAAACGGGCTGAATATCGTCGGCGCTATGAGATGCTCGACGCTATTCAGCCACAAATGGCCACGATGTTTTGTAGTTAATCTGCCCGACCGCGCGCCAGCCACAGCACGCGTGAGAACATTTTTTTCAGCAGCGTCGGTACGGAGTCCACACCACGACGGCCGGCCTCCATTGCCACTTCAATGGCAAGATCGGGTTTGGAAGAGCGATGGATCGCTTTCGAGATAATTTTACGCAGATTCATCGGCACATTTTCCGGGATCTGCGCCACGCGGTGGAACACATCGGAAAATCCCTGGCGATACATAAAATGTTCCATATCCAGCGCCGGTAACGCCGTTAAATGTTCTCGTTCGGCTTCCCGATCGTTATTCAACAGGCTGCGTACCGTAGCGGCATACTTCTTCCCGGCTTCATCGCCATCGACCAGTACATGCCATTCAATCCCCATTCGACGGGCAAATTTAACCAGTGGCTTTAGCCCGGACTGGGCAAACTCAATGACCTTGATCCCTTCGGCATCAAAATGATGTCCGCACTGACGCGCCAGTTCATTGATAACCCAGGTTTCCGTTTCGCCTTCCACCAGCAGCCAGCAGCGAGCAAACAGCGATGACGGACGGTTAAAACGAATGTGGAAAGAGATACGTCGGCTGTCTTCGGTACTCAAGCCACTCGGCCCCAGACGCCAGGCGGCAACGCGAGAGGACTCACGTACCAGACGGCAAACATGCTCTACCGGCGTTAACGAAAGCAACTCACCCGAGTTGGTGGTGGCAATGCGCTGCAATGGCAGAAGATTCAACAGATGCCAGGCAACTGAAAGCATAATAGGGTGTAAACGCGTTTCTGGATCTTCAATCAGCAATAACGGACGCGCGTCTTTATCCAGTCGCAATGTCCCTTTTGCCTGCAATAAAGTAGCAAACAGGCCGAGCAAAATAACCCGATACGAGCGCCCTCCAGGCCGGTCAATCATCCGGTTGATGATATCCAGATAGCGCCAGCTTCGTTGCTCATTACTGGCTCGCCGCCGCATTAAACGATATCGCGCCTGTCCGGCCCCCTGCTCAGAGAAATAATGCTCAAGCAGTTGCACCATTGCGGAAAGTCCCTGACGAATCTGCCCATCAGAGAGATTTTGCGGATGTGAGGATAATTCACGGGCGAGGAAATCGAGTTGGCGCGCGGTGACTTCCACATTGGGGACATTTGGCACCGTGCCGCTACGAATACGGCGCATAAAGCGGGCATCACGCAAGCGCAACACCGGCATTAAACGCACCAGATGGCGTGCCTGATCGTTAATATCCTCGACATCAATCGGATGTCCGTCTTTATCGAGAAAACTGCGGAGTGTCATCACACTGCCATCTTCCGCACTCTCCCCTTCCAGGCGATAAAAAATTCGATGATAACCATCGGTGCATGGCGTCCAGCATGCTTCCAACGGTCGATAGCGGCGTACCCGATGACGGCCTGGCAGCGATTCGCGGAAGGTCAAAATAATATGCAGATGATGTTCCCGCCCGTTGATATCTCCCGGCGGAAACCAGAAATCGTCGCGCTCAAAATGGTAGAGATCTGATTCTGGCGATAGCAGCAGGGTTAAGGCGTCCAGCAAGCTGGATTTACCCCACGCGTTCTCCCCAATCAGGACGTTGTTTTGTTCCAGCATCAACGATAAACGGTTGATACCGCGAAAACCCACAATTTCAACGCGCTCAAGAATCATATCCCCTCCAGAAATATGTGACTTATCCTTTACGCTGGCAGTATAACGGGAAAGGCCGTGCTAATACGTGATGACATCACATTTAAGCATGGCAAATGTCTGAAAAATGAGCGAATAATCGCGTTATACTCCCTCTTGCTGATAAGTCTGCAAAAACAACAAAATCAAATAATTAGCATGATAAATTATTTTTTATTACGCCTAAAGGATTAAATCTTTTGCTTGCACTACACTGTCAATCAGACAAATGACTATATGGGGCAACCCGCTGTTGCCCTAAATCAAATTTACTGGATTTATTTATCTGGTGAATGACTCGCCTTCGTTTTTAAAATAGCCGCGCATTATTTCCGTCGTCACTTTTTTACGACGACCCTATAAAACGACCATATTTTTCACAGGGTCAATTTTTAATTGAGGTGGATATGTTCAGAAAATTAGCAGCTGAATGTTTTGGTACTTTCTGGCTTGTTTTTGGTGGCTGTGGTAGTGCCGTACTGGCCGCAGGCTTCCCGGAATTAGGCATTGGTTTTACCGGCGTAGCGCTGGCATTCGGTTTAACCGTTCTGACGATGGCCTTCGCTGTTGGTCATATTTCTGGTGGTCATTTTAACCCGGCGGTCACTATTGGCTTATGGGCTGGCGGACGTTTTCCGGCAAAAGAAGTCGTTGGCTACGTAATTGCCCAGGTTGTCGGCGGTATTGTTGCAGCGGCGCTGCTGTATTTAATTGCCAGTGGTAAAACGGGATTTGACGCGGCAGCCAGCGGTTTTGCTTCTAACGGTTATGGCGAGCATTCACCAGGCGGTTATTCCATGCTTTCCGCGCTGGTAGTTGAACTGGTATTGAGTGCAGGTTTCTTGCTGGTGATCCACGGCGCAACCGACAAATTCGCTCCGGCGGGTTTTGCGCCGATCGCTATTGGTCTGGCCCTAACCCTGATTCACTTAATCAGTATTCCGGTGACTAACACTTCTGTTAACCCGGCGCGCAGCACCGCGGTTGCTATCTTCCAGGGCGGCTGGGCGTTAGAACAACTGTGGTTCTTCTGGGTGGTGCCAATTGTCGGCGGCATTATCGGTGGTCTGATTTACCGGACTCTGCTGGAAAAACGTAATTAATTAACGCAGAAGGCCTGGCGCAATGTCAGGCCTTTTTTAAATATATTGATTCATCTTCCTGTTGCGCTCCTTGATGTGTTAAGCCACATATAGTCACTGGCGCAGGGAGCGCGCAGGGGGCGGCCAATCGCCGCCGCCCCCTGCCCCCCCGGGCTCTGGCGAACAAAATCGCCGCTGCGCGGTGCCCTCGTCTTATCCCTTGCGGCTACCGGGTCGGGCGCGAGGTAACATCCCGGTAAAACGCGCCCTCAGCCCACATCCATGTGGGCTGCCCCGGCCTTCAGGGAACGCCTCGGCGATTTTGACGCCACCAACACCGGTGCGGTTTGTAATTAAAGCGCAAGAATATCTTTAAATGAAAATGAATACCCTACCGATCCTTATGCATAACATTTCCTTTTAATTGCAACTTTACTCGTCCTTCCGCTTTCAGTAGTGTGTCATCGCGCATTTCGACTTCTTTCTTTGCAAGGACTGGTTTTTCATGTTTTCTGGGCTGTTAATCATTCTGGTTCCCCTGATTGTGGGTTACCTCATTCCGCTTCGCCAAAAAGCTGCATTAAAAGTTATTAATCAACTATTAAGTTGGATGGTTTACCTCATTCTCTTTTTTATGGGTATCAGTCTGGCGTTTCTCGATAACCTCGCCAGTAACCTGTTGGCGATTCTGCATTATTCCGCCGTCAGTATTACCGTTATTTTACTGTGTAATATTGCCGCCCTGATGTGGCTGGAGCGAGGCCTACCGTGGCGCAACCACCATCAGCAAGAAAAACTCCCGTCACGTATTGCGATGGCGCTGGAGTCCCTCAAGCTCTGCGGTGTGGTGGTGATTGGCTTTGCTATTGGCCTTAGCGGATTAGGTTTCTTACAACACGCTACGGAAGCCAGCGAATACACGTTAATTCTGCTACTTTTCCTCGTCGGTATTCAGTTGCGCAATAATGGCATGACCTTAAAGCAGATTGTCCTTAATCGCCGGGGAATGATTGTCGCTGTGGTGGTGGTGGCCAGTTCTTTAATTGGTGGTTTAATTAACGCCTTTATTCTTGATCTTCCCATCAATACCGCGCTGGCAATGGCTTCCGGTTTCGGCTGGTATTCTCTTTCCGGTATTTTATTGACCGAATCTTTTGGTCCGGTAATCGGGAGCGCGGCGTTTTTTAATGATTTGGCCCGTGAGCTGATTGCTATTATGTTGATCCCTGGGCTGATTCGCCGTAGCCGCTCGACTGCACTGGGCTTATGCGGTGCGACGTCGATGGATTTCACCCTGCCCGTTCTTCAACGTACTGGCGGGCTGGATATGGTCCCGGCGGCGATTGTTCACGGTTTTATTCTCAGCCTGTTAGTACCTATCCTCATCGCCTTTTTCTCCGCGTAATACCTCTCTGGCGGTAGATCCCTGCCGCCAAAATTGCGCTAAATCAATCTCCCTTAAAGTTGCATGAAAAATCCCTTTTATCCCCGTGTTAAGCGTCTTAATCTTAAACATGTATATTAAATATAACTTTAAAAGGTGTGATCATGTTTTGTGTGCAATGTGAACAAACTATCCGTACTCCGGCAGGAAACGGCTGCTCATACGCGCAGGGGATGTGTGGTAAAACGGCGGAAACCTCTGACCTTCAGGATTTACTCATCGCGGTGCTGCAAGGGCTTTCGGCCTGGGCAGTAAAAGCGCGTGAATACGGCATCATCAACCATGACGTTGACAGCTTCGCGCCGCGCGCATTTTTCTCAACCCTGACCAACGTTAATTTCGATTCTCCGCGTATTGTCGGCTACGCCCGTGAAGCAATTGCCCTGCGTGAGGCGCTGAAAGCACAGTGCCTGGCTGTAGATGCCAACGCCCGCGTCGATAACCCGATGGCTGACCTGCAACTGGTGAGTGACGATCTCGGCGAGCTGCAACGTCAGGCGGCGGAATTTACTCCCAATAAAGATAAAGCGGCGATTGGCGAAAACATTCTCGGCCTGCGTCTGCTCTGCCTGTATGGCCTGAAAGGTGCTGCTGCCTATATGGAACACGCGCACGTTCTCGGTCAATATGACAACGATATTTACGCCCAGTACCATAAAATCATGGCATGGCTGGGTACCTGGCCTGCCGATATGAACGCACTTCTCGAGTGCTCCATGGAAATCGGCCAGATGAACTTCAAAGTGATGAGCATTCTGGACGCAGGCGAAACCGGTAAATACGGTCACCCGACGCCAACTCAGGTCAACGTCAAAGCGACGGCGGGTAAATGCATTCTGATTTCCGGTCACGATCTCAAAGATCTCTACAACTTGCTGGAACAGACCGAAGGCACGGGCGTTAATGTCTACACTCACGGCGAAATGCTGCCTGCCCACGGCTACCCGGAGCTGCGTAAATTCAAGCATCTGGTCGGTAACTACGGCAGCGGCTGGCAGAATCAGCAAGTAGAGTTCGCTCGCTTCCCTGGACCTATCGTGATGACCTCGAACTGCATCATCGACCCAACCGTAGGGGCTTATGACGATCGTATCTGGACCCGCAGCATCGTTGGCTGGCCGGGTGTGCGTCATCTGGATGGTGATGATTTCTCAGCAGTTATTGCCCAGGCACAACAAATGGCGGGCTTCCCGTACAGCGAAATTCCGCACCTGATCACCGTGGGCTTTGGTCGTCAGACGCTGCTTGGCGCGGCGGATACGCTGATTGATCTGGTGAGCCGTGAAAAACTGCGTCATATCTTCCTGCTCGGTGGCTGTGACGGCGCACGCGGCGAGCGCCACTACTTCACCGATTTCGCCACCAGCGTGCCAGATGACTGCCTGATCCTGACTCTCGCCTGCGGTAAATATCGCTTTAACAAACTTGAGTTCGGCGATATCGAAGGTCTGCCGCGTCTGGTAGATGCTGGTCAATGTAACGATGCTTACTCAGCGATTATTCTGGCTGTCACTTTGGCAGAAAAACTGGGCTGCGGTGTCAACGATCTGCCGTTGTCGCTGGTACTCTCCTGGTTCGAACAAAAAGCGATTGTTATTCTGCTGACGCTGCTTTCTTTGGGCGTGAAAAATATCGTTACCGGCCCGACTGCACCTGGCTTCCTGACGCCAGACCTGCTGGCGGTACTGAACGAGAAATTCGGCCTGCGTTCTATCACCACTGTTGAAGAAGACATGAAGCAACTGTTGAGCGCGTAAGGAGTTTGTCGATGACGATGCCAACCAATCAATGCCCGTGGCGGATGCAGGTTCATCACATTACGCAAGAAACGCCGGATGTGTGGACGATTTCCCTGATTTGCCACGATTACTACCCGTATCGCGCCGGGCAATATGCGCTGGTCAGCGTGCGTAACTCAGCGGAAACGCTGCGTGCTTACACCATTTCCTCCACGCCAGGCGTGAGTGAATACATCACTCTGACCGTGCGGCAGATTGATGACGGTGTCGGTTCCCAGTGGCTGACCCGCGATGTAAAACGCGGTGATTATCTCTGGCTTTCAGACGCGATGGGGGAATTTACCTGCGACGATAAAGCAGAAGATAAATTCCTGTTGCTGGCGGCTGGCTGCGGCGTCACGCCGATTATGTCGATGCGTCGCTGGCTGGCGAAAAATCGCCCGCAGGCGGATGTGCAGGTGATCTACAACGTGCGTACGCCGCAGGATGTCATTTTCGCGGATGAGTGGCGTAATTACCCGGTGACACTGGTGGCGGAAAATAATGTTACCGAGGGATTCGTTGCCGGACGCCTGACTCGCGAACTGCTGGCCCGCGTTCCTGATTTAGCCTCGCGTACTGTAATGACCTGTGGCCCGGCTCCGTATATGGATTGGGTAGAACAGGAAGTGAAAGCGCTCGGCGTGACGCGTTTCTTTAAAGAGAAGTTCTTTACGCCAGTGGCGGAAGCAGCAACCAGTGGTCTGAAATTCACTAAACTGCAACCAGCGCAAGAATTTTACGCACCTGTTGGCACCACACTGCTGGAGGCTTTGGAAAGCAACAAAGTTCCGGTTGTCGCCGCCTGCCGTGCAGGTGTTTGCGGCTGCTGTAAGACGAAAGTGGTTTCCGGTGAATATACGGTGAGTAGCACAATGACGCTGACCGACGCCGAAATCGCAGAAGGTTATGTACTGGCCTGCTCCTGCCATCCGCAGGGGGATTTGGTTCTCGCATAATCGTATTATGCCCGATGATATACCTGTCATCGGGCAGTTTAACCGTTAGTGCCTCATTTTTCTCCCATCTCTTCCCTCTCCGTCAGATGAACTAAACTTGTTACCGTTATCACATTCAGGAGATGGAGAACCATGAAACAAACGGTTGCAGCTTATATCGCCAAAACACTCGAATCAGCAGGGGTAAAACGCATTTGGGGAGTGACTGGCGACTCTCTGAACGGTCTTAGCGACAGTCTTAATCGCATGGGCACCATCGAGTGGATGTCCACCCGTCATGAAGAAGTGGCGGCCTTTGCCGCTGGCGCTGAAGCCCAACTTAGCGGGGAACTGGCGGTCTGCGCCGGATCATGCGGACCTGGCAACCTGCACTTAATCAACGGTTTGTTCGATTGTCACCGTAATCACGTTCCGGTACTGGCAATTGCCGCTCATATCCCTTCCAGCGAAATTGGCAGCGGCTATTTCCAGGAAACCCACCCGCAAGAGTTATTCCGTGAATGTAGCCATTATTGCGAGCTGGTTTCCAGCCCGGAGCAGATCCCACAAGTGCTGGCGATTGCTATGCGTAAAGCGGTGCTAAACCGTGGCGTTTCGGTTGTCGTTTTACCGGGCGACGTGGCGCTAAAACCTGCACCGGAAGGGGCAACTACCCACTGGTATCACGCCCCCTTACCCGTTGTCACACCTGAAGAAGAAGAGTTACGCAAACTGGCGCAACTGCTGCGTTACTCAAGCAATATCGCCCTGATGTGCGGTAGCGGCTGCGCGGGGGCGCATAAAGAGCTCGTCGAGTTTGCCGGAAAAATTAAAGCGCCAATTGTTCATGCCCTGCGCGGTAAAGAACATGTCGAATACGATAATCCGTATGATGTCGGAATGACGGGATTAATCGGCTTCTCGTCAGGTTTTCATACCATGATGAACGCCGACACGTTAGTGCTGCTCGGCACCCAATTCCCCTACCGTGCGTTCTACCCGACCGATGCCAAAATTATTCAGATTGATATCAACCCAGCCAGCATCGGCGCACACAGTAAGGTGGATATGGCACTGGTCGGTGATATCAAATCGACTCTGCGTGCATTGCTGCCTTTAGTGGAAGAAAAAACCGATCGCAAATTTCTGGATAAAGCGCTGGAAGATTACCGCGATGCCCGCAAAGGGCTGGACGATTTAGCTAAACCGAGTGAGAAAGCCATTCACCCGCAATATCTGGCGCAGCAAATTAGCCATTTTGCTGCCGATGACGCCATTTTCACCTGTGATGTCGGCACACCAACGGTATGGGCGGCGCGTTATCTGAAAATGAACGGCAAGCGCCGCCTGTTAGGTTCGTTTAACCACGGTTCAATGGCCAACGCCATGCCGCAGGCGCTGGGTGCTCAGGCGACAGAGCCAGAACGTCAGGTGGTCGCCATGTGCGGTGATGGTGGTTTCAGTATGTTGATGGGCGATTTTCTCTCAGTGGTACAAATGAAGCTGCCAGTGAAAATTATCGTCTTTAACAACAGCGTGCTGGGCTTTGTAGCGATGGAGATGAAAGCCGGAGGCTACCTGACAGACGGCACCGAACTGCACGACACCAACTTTGCCCGTATTGCTGAAGCGTGCGGTATTACGGGCATCCGCGTAGAAAAAGCCGCTGAAGTCGATGAAGCCTTGCAACGCGCCTTTTCCATCGACGGCCCGGTGCTGGTGGATGTGGTAGTCGCGAAAGAAGAGTTAGCCATTCCGCCGCAGATCAAACTCGAACAGGCCAAAGGATTTAGCCTGTATATGTTGCGCGCAATCATCAGCGGACGCGGTGACGAAGTGATCGAACTGGCGAAAACGAACTGGCTAAGGTAAAAAGGGTGGCATTTCCTGTCATAAATAAGGACATGCCATGATTGATTTACGCAGTGATACCGTTACCCGACCGAGCCGCGCCATGCTCGAAGCAATGATGGCCGCCCCGGTTGGGGACGACGTTTACGGAGACGACCCTACCGTTAATGCTCTGCAGGACTATGCGGCAGAGCTTTCCGGGAAAGAAGCCGCCATTTTTCTGCCTACCGGCACTCAGGCCAACCTGGTCGCTCTGCTCAGTCACTGCGAACGCGGCGAAGAGTATATTGTCGGTCAGGCCGCGCATAACTATCTGTTTGAAGCCGGTGGCGCAGCGGTGCTGGGCAGTATTCAGCCGCAACCCATCGATGCTGACGCCGACGGTACGCTACCGCTGGATAAAGTCGCCATGAAAATCAAACCCGACGATATCCATTTCGCCCGCACCAAATTACTCAGTCTGGAAAACACCCACAACGGCAAAGTATTGCCGCGGGAATACCTGAAAGAAGCATGGGAATTTACTCGCGAGCGCAATCTGGCACTGCATGTTGACGGTGCGCGCATCTTTAATGCCGTGGTGGCTTACGGCTGCGAACTGAAAGAGATCACGCAATATTGTGATTCGTTCACCATTTGTCTGTCGAAAGGTCTTGGTACGCCAGTCGGTTCATTACTGGTCGGCAATCGTGATTACATTAAACGCGCCATCCGCTGGCGGAAAATGACTGGCGGCGGGATGCGTCAATCCGGCATTCTGGCTGCCGCAGGGATGTATGCGCTGAAAAATAACGTCGCACGCTTGCAGGAAGACCACGACAACGCAGCCTGGATGGCGGAGCAGTTGCGTGAAGCAGGCGCGGATGTCATGCGTCAGGACACCAATATGCTGTTTGTTCGCGTCGGACAAGAAAATGCTGCCGCGTTAGGCGAATACATGAAAGCGAGAAACGTACTGATTAACGCCTCGCCGATTGTCCGCCTGGTAACCCATCTTGATGTCTCGCGTGAACAACTGGCAGAAGTCGCAGCCCACTGGCGCGCTTTCCTGGCGCGTTAAGGAGAGAGACGTGCCGCAACGCATTTTAGTTCTCGGTGCCAGTGGCTATATTGGTCAGCATCTGGTGCACGCGCTTAGCCAACAAGGGCATCAGATCCTGGCGGCGGCACGTCACGTCGACAGGCTTGAAAAGCTGCAACTGGCAAACGTCAGTTGCCATAAAGTCGATCTCAGCTGGCCGGATAACCTTCCGGCCCTGTTGCAGAATATCGATACCGTCTATTTTCTGGTGCACAGCATGGGCGAAGGCGGCGATTTTATCGCTCAGGAGCGCCAGGTGGCTCTTAACGTCCGCGATGCGCTGCGCGAAGCACCGGTTAAACAATTAATCTTTCTCAGTTCATTGCAGGCCCCGCCTCACGAGCAGTCGGACCATCTGCGCGCCCGTCAGGCTACAGCGGATATTCTTCGTGAAGCGGGTGTCCCAGTGACCGAATTGCGCGCCGGAATTATCGTTGGCGCAGGTTCAGCGGCGTTCGAAGTCATGCGCGATATGGTGTACAACCTGCCAGTGTTAACGCCGCCACGCTGGGTTCGTTCACGCACCACGCCCATCGCGCTGGAAAACTTGCTGCACTATCTGGTGGCGCTGTTAGATCATCCGGCCAGCGAACACCGCATCTTCGAAGCCGCCGGACCAGAGGTGCTCAGTTATCAGCAACAGTTTGAACATTTTATGGCGGTGAGCGGTAAGCGCCGCTGGTTAATCCCCATCCCCTTTCCCACCCGCTGGATTTCGGTGTGGTTTCTCAATGTGATTACTTCCGTACCGTCAACCACCGCCAAAGCGTTGATTCAGGGGCTGAAACATGATCTGCTGGCGGATGACACCGCGCTACGTGCACTCATCCCACAACGGCTGATCGCTTTCGATGACGCGGTACGTCGCACCCTGAAAGAAGAAGAAAAACTGGTCAACTCCAGCGACTGGGGATACGACACTCAGGCCTTTGCCCGCTGGCGACCGGAGTATGGCTATTTCGCCAAACAGGCAGGGTTTACCGTTAAAACTTCTGCCAGCCTTGCGGCTTTATGGCAGGTGGTGAATCAAATCGGCGGTAAAGAGCGTTATTTCTTTGGCAATATTTTGTGGCAAACCCGGGCGTTGATGGACCGCGCAATCGGTCATAAGCTGGCGAAAGGCCGCCCGGAGCGTGAATATTTGCAGACCGGAGATGCGGTGGATAGCTGGAAAGTGATTGTCGTTGAACCGGAAAAACAACTTACGCTGTTATTTGGCATGAAAGCGCCGGGGCTGGGACGACTGTGTTTTACCCTGGAAGATAAAGGTGACTATCGTACTATCGATGTTCGCGCATTCTGGCATCCGCACGGTATGCCGGGGCTGTTTTACTGGTTATTGATGATCCCCGCGCATCTGTTTATTTTTCGCGGAATGGCAAAACGAATCGCCAGACTGGCAGAACAAAGCACAGATTAATCGACAAAACCTGCGTTATTCTTTCATGTTTCCCATTGCATCATGGGGGAAATCACGGAAGAATGCGCACGTCATTTTCTCAACAACAGTGGATTGATATGAAGGTACTGGTTACCGGCGCCACCAGCGGCTTAGGTCGAAACGCGGTAGAGTTTTTGTGCCAGAAAGGCATCAGCGTGCGAGCGACCGGTCGCAACGAGGCAATGGGTAAATTGCTGGAAAAAATGGGCGCAGAGTTTGTTCCAGCGGATCTGACCGAGCTGGTCTCATCACAAGCTAAAGTGATGCTCGCAGGCATTGATACGTTGTGGCACTGCTCCAGCTTTACCTCTCCGTGGGGGACACAACAGGCTTTCGATCTGGCTAACGTTCGCGCCACTCGCCGTCTGGGTGAATGGGCTGTCGCCTGGGGAGTACGTAACTTTATTCATATCTCTTCCCCCTCCCTGTACTTCGATTATCACCACCATCGCGATATTAAAGAAGATTTTCGCCCCCACCGCTTCGCTAACGAGTTTGCCCGCAGCAAAGCGGCCAGCGAAGAAGTGATCAATATGCTTTCGCAGGCGAATCCACAAACACGCTTTACTATTTTACGCCCACAAAGTCTGTTCGGGCCACACGATAAAGTCTTTATTCCCCGTCTGGCGCATATGATGCACCACTACGGCAGCATTCTGTTACCGCACGGCGGCAGTGCGCTGGTCGATATGACCTACTATGAAAATGCCGTGCACGCCATGTGGCTGGCAAGTCAGGAAGCCTGCGATAAGCTGCCTTCCGGGCGAGCATATAACATTACCAACGGCGAGCATCGCACTCTACGCAGCATCGTGCAGAAACTTATCGACGAGTTGAATATTGATTGCCGTATTCGCTCGGTGCCTTACCCGATGCTGGACATGATCGCCCGCAGCATGGAGCGTTTAGGTCGCAAGTCAGCAAAAGAGCCGCCGCTGACCCACTACGGCGTCTCTAAGTTGAATTTTGACTTTACGCTGGATATGACGCGTGCACAGGAAGAATTAGGCTATCAGCCAGTCATCACTCTGGATGAAGGCATTGAGAAAACTGCTGCCTGGCTGCGCGATCACGGAAAACTGCCCCGTTAATCCTGACCGTATTTCTCCAGCAACGCTTCGGCAATCGCCTGAGTTTCTGCATCCGCTTCGCCGTTGTATAACGTCGGGCGGAAATGCATCTGGAACGCCATAATCACGCGCCGCTGCTCGCGCGGTGTCATATCAGGTTTAACGTCATAACCGTAGCGCGCCAAAAGCTCCAGCAATGATGCGGTATCTACCGGTGTGTGCGGCGCGCGCCCGGCAAGGTAAAAGTTCACCCGTTGCGCATCCGGCCAGGCACCAATCCCCTGCTGCGCCAGTTGCTGCCACGGAAATAACGGTCCTGGATCGTCTTTTCGCTGCGGCGCAATATCCGCATGTGCCACCACGTTTTCCGGCTTGATGTGATAACGGGCAATAATATCTTTCGCCAGCGGAATAAGCGCCTGTATCTGTGCCGGTTCAAACGGAGCAAAATATTTCATCCCCGACGATTCTTGCCAGCCTCGGTTTTCCAGCTCAATGCCAATAGAGGTGTCGTTAAGGCGTGTTGCCCCGCGCCAGGCGCTAATCCCCGCATGCCAGGCCAGTTCCTGTTCCGGCACCAGTTGCCAGATGCGCGGTTTACCGTTGTATCGCGGTGGCACAGCAGGGACCAGATAATGCGAGCTGACCTGTTTATCGGTCAGTGTCGCCAGCGAGCTATCAAAATCATCTGCGGTGTAGTGGATCACCAGCACTTTAATGCGCGGATACGCCGCCTGCGCCTGGCGTCGGGTATCAAGCTGGTATCCCTCTTTCTCGACAATGCCTTTTTCGCCTGCACACCCTGCAAGTAACAAAGCAGCGGCGACCAGCCAGAAGACTCTTCTCATCGACGTGTTTTCACCGCCGTACCGCTGACGCTAACCATCAGCATACTGCCGTTTTGCCCGACCGTTTCGTAGTCGATATCAATACCGACTACGGCATCGGCCCCCAACGCCCGCGCCTGCTCACCAAGTTCCTCAAAGGCAATCTCCCGCGCTTTACGCAATTCTTTTTCATAAGCCCCGGAGCGTCCGCCAACGATATCGCGGATACCGGCAAAGAAATCACGGAAAATATTGGCACCTAAAATCGCTTCGCCTGTCACCACACCGCAATATTCAACGATGGTCTGGCCTTCCAGAGTTGGGGTTGTAGAAAATTGCATGATCGATCTCCTTGTTTGCTAATCCTTCGATCTCAAAGCATTATCGGGCTGATATGCCATGTTGGGAAGAAGGTTTTGATCAGTTTAGGAAATCATCTCATTGTGTCAAAAATAAGCGCATATGCCTTTACGATTACCCGTCTCCTAACCCGATATTGGTTTCATTATGGGATAGCGCTGACCTGCTATATTATGTTGTACCTGCAACATTAATGAATGGGAAGAGTCACCTTATATTGTAAATTATTCCAAAATTTTTCCGCATCTTGAGGCTGAGGAATATACCTCTGAATTCTTGTTTGATCGGTCTCCGCAAAACATGAAAGTAATGTAACCTCAAGGCTTCTATCATTAATATAAGCAAAGATCATTTTTGCAAATTCGTAAATAAATGCCCGATCCTGAGCGCTTAATAGCTTAATACAATATTTATTCTTTAGAGAGTAAAGGATTTCAATGAAAGCATCCGCTGCAACCTTTACGTTATTCCCAACGGTCATATTAAATATATCCCTTACACAGATAGAGTACAGTGATAGTAAACAACCATACAAATAATCATTTATTAATTCTTTTGTCCATTTTACTGGTAACCATGGTCTTATCTTGACATCATGCATACTACACTCATGAAAAAGACATTTATAGAGATTAACTCTTATCATATCAACACTGTAAAAATGGCAATGGACAAATTTTGAAGAATGAGCATTTACATTATTAATTTTAGTCGCTCTAAACGTAAAGTTACTGAATACGTTTTTCGTTAAATTACTATTTGTTATCTTAACATCACCTAAACTGCCGTTCTCAAAACAACATCCCTTCAATATACTTTCATTTACAAGAGAATGTGATAAATACAGATGATTTAAGTTTTTCTTCATTAAACCCACAGCATCAAAATGACTATATTTAATAAAACAACCATCATTGAGTAGCGTTTTTAGATTGACTAAATTACTATCATGTTCACGTGCCATAGTTGTGATAGGGGTTGGAAGAGACATGAAAACCTCTTCATTGACCATCAAGTGAATCATGCATTGCTTGCCTTTTGTCATATCCACACTTACACTACAAATATCGTTGTAATGCGATGAATGCATTTCCGGACACAGATTCAATACAATATTTTGAAAGGCGTAAAATCGTGTTAATACTTCCGAATAAGTAATTGGATTAAACTTAAGATCGTCATTAGCAAAACCAAGTGTTATTGTATGTTCTACATTTAGGTCAGGTTCAGATGAGTCTTCAAGAGCAATATCATCACTGAAAATTTCACCTGATGTATTATCACTGTTACAAAAGGTGCTCATCAATGCAATGGTATTTATAACGGACTCTTTGTCGATATCCTCACTCATTGTATATCGCCTGCTATAATCATAGAAATGAATAAATGCGTCTTTTATAATTGTTATATATTGTTCCTTATTAAATACAATTCGATTGTATACTTTTTCAAAGATCGCATTCGCGATCTTACAACCAAGGGTATACCTATATAACAATGGATAAGAATCAATAGTAAAATTCTTCTCCAATTCACATTGCAGTTTATTTTCGTAATGCAGAGGAAAAAGAAATTCTTGTCTTTCCATTTTTCCGCTGACTTTATTTCGCACCCCAATGGTGATTCTTTCATTGCCAATTTTTATTTCAACTTCATTGTTTTGTGATGTACCAAGGTATGTTTTAGTACCAGTTTCGAAAGCACTACTAAAAAAAGAATTAAAATAATTATTTGCTGAATAAATAATGTTACCGAGCGACATATCATTTTTAATAGTTTCACTATCAGCATTTATTACTAATACTAGATTCAAGTAGATGGTGTCCCATGTAGATAACTCATCCTTATGACTGGATTTTAATATGGTAAAAAATTCCCTCAGCGAGGCCATGAGATTATCACTTTGATTCGGTTGTGTGCTTAGAAATGATGACGATTGTTCAGAGACATTATTTATCATATAAAAATCACCCAAAAAAAACAATAACCCACTGTACTCCCTGTGCTTTATAAACATAAAGTCACAACACATTCTATATTCATATTAATTAATGGCGCATTGAAAAAATTATATTATTCTTAACTCAAATCTATTAGCTTAATAAGATTATATTCTTCACTCACAACCGTAACAAAAATAATATTATCGAAAGTTAAAGTTGGGACTATCAAATTTCGCTCATTTCAAACATACATTGTGATTTTTGCAATCATCTTAATCTTAGGGCCTATCATCATATGTTAAAATTTTGTCAATAATAGAAATGAATCTTGGTCACCTATCATGCGTTATAAATGTGCAACTGGCTTCCTGCAGATGCTCTTTACTTCTACAGCAGGATTTATACCAGCGTTTCAGAACTATCATATTTACCTTAAATGATCATTTCAGTCTTATAACACGCTCAGCCTCACAAATGGTTTACACTGTCTATTGTTTGGGTAATTTAAGTAAGTCAGCTACGATCAACCTTGAATGGGGAGCCAGCAATGGACTTAAGCCTAATCGGGTCTTCAGATTGTTTCAGAATTGTATAAAAAACAATGTATTAAATAATCTGAT
This sequence comes from Escherichia sp. HH41S, assembly GCF_009820115.1. Classification (NCBI taxonomy): domain Bacteria; kingdom Pseudomonadati; phylum Pseudomonadota; class Gammaproteobacteria; order Enterobacterales; family Enterobacteriaceae; genus Escherichia; species Escherichia sp. HH41S. The sequence goes on along the minus strand of NZ_VNXE01000123.1, from coordinate 111,535 downwards.
TGTTTTTGGTCATAGTGTGACGCAGAAAGCAAGCCAATAAGGAAATGATTATGCGCTACCGTTCACTATCTCTACTTATTCCATGTGCACTGCTGCTGAGTGCCTGTACCACCGTCACGCCAGCTTATAAAGATAACGGCCCCCGCACCGGTTCCTGTGTCCAGGGTGGACCTGACAGCGTGGCTCAACAATTCTATGACTACCGCATTCAACATCGCAGCAATGACATTACCGCTCTGCGCCCCTATTTGAGTGACAAACTGGCAACCCTACTTAGCGATGCCAGCCGCGATAATAGTCATCGTGAATTGTTAAGCAGCGATCCGTTCTCCAGTCGAACCACCTTGCCAGACAGCGCCCACGTTGCCAGTGCATCTACTATCCCTAATCGTGATGCCCGTAACATTCCTTTGCGCGTGGATCTCAAACAGGGTGACCAGGGCTGGCAGGATGAAGTGTTAATGATTCAGGAAGGCCAGTGTTGGGTCATCGACGATGTGCGTTACTTAGGCGGTAGCGTTCATGCCACAGCAGGTACACTCCGTCAGTCAATCGAGAATCGCTAACGCCTTGATCAACCAATAACCCCCGTAAATTGTCCGGCATTTCGCGAGGAATGCCGACATTTATGCTCGCCGCCCACCGCCCCCGTTATTTTGTGCTATGTTTAGTGAATAATGCGCTTTGCTTTTAACTTTTAAAGCAGAAATATTGCATAATTATTCTGTCAAAGGTACTATCTTCGACCTCAATAGCTATCAGACTGCCAGTATACGAGTGTCAATGAGTATTCAATTAAACGGCATTAATTGCTTTTACGGCGCGCATCAGGCGCTGTTCGATATCACGCTGGATTGCCCACAGGGCGAAACGCTGGTGTTACTTGGCCCCAGTGGCGCGGGTAAAAGCTCGCTGCTGCGTGTACTCAATCTGCTTGAGATGCCGCGCTCCGGTACGCTCAACATTGCAGGCAACCATTTCGATTTCACTAAAACGCCCTCAGACAAAGCGATTCGCGATCTGCGTCGTAACGTCGGTATGGTGTTTCAACAATACAACCTGTGGCCGCACCTCACCGTGCAGCAAAACCTGATTGAAGCGCCCTGCCGTGTACTGGGATTGAGTAAAGATCAGGCGCTGGCCCGTGCAGAAAAATTGCTGGAACGTCTGCGCCTGAAACCTTTCAGTGATCGCTATCCGCTGCATCTTTCTGGTGGTCAGCAGCAGCGTGTTGCTATTGCGCGTGCGTTAATGATGGAACCGCAGGTACTGCTGTTCGATGAACCGACCGCCGCGCTGGACCCGGAAATTACGGCACAAATCGTCAGCATCATTCGTGAGCTGGCAGAAACCAATATTACCCAGGTGATCGTCACCCACGAAGTGGAAGTGGCGCGTAAAACCGCCAGCCGTGTGGTGTATATGGAAAATGGTCACATCGTAGAACAAGGCGACGCGCGCTGCTTTACCGAGCCGCAAACCGAAGCATTTAAACACTATCTCTCTCACTAAGATTCGGGATAACAACAATGAAAAAAGTTCTGATTGCCGCGTTAATTGCAGGTTTTAGTCTTTCCGCCACAGCTGCCGAAACTATTCGTTTTGCCACCGAAGCCTCCTATCCTCCGTTTGAATCAATGGATGCAAACAACCAGATCGTTGGTTTTGACGTCGACCTGGCGCAGGCATTGTGTAAAGAGATTGATGCGACCTGCACTTTCTCTAACCAGGCGTTTGACAGCCTGATCCCAAGCCTGAAATTCCGTCGCGTAGACGCGGTGATGGCTGGTATGGATATCACCCCGGAGCGTGAAAAGCAGGTGCTGTTTACCACGCCGTACTATGACAACTCTGCCCTGTTTGTGGGTCAACAAGGTAAATACACCAGCGTTGATCAGCTGAAAGGCAAAAAAGTCGGCGTTCAGAACGGGACGACGCACCAGAAATTCATTATGGATAAACATCCGGAAATCACCACGGTTCCTTATGATAGCTACCAGAACGCGAAACTCGATCTGCAAAACGGTCGTATCGACGGCGTTTTTGGTGACACCGCAGTGGTAACCGAATGGCTGAAAGATAACCCGAAACTGGCGGCTGTCGGCGACAAAGTGACCGATAAAGATTACTTCGGTACTGGCCTCGGCATCGCGGTACGTCAGGGCAACACTGAACTGCAGCAGAAATTCAACACTGCGCTGGAAAAAGTGAAGAAAGATGGCACTTACGAAACCATCTACAACAAATGGTTCCAGAAGTAATACCTGATGAATGAATTTTTTCCTTTAGCAAGCGCCGCCGGGATGACCGTCGGCCTTGCCGTTTGTGCATTGATTGTCGGACTGGCGCTGGCGATGTTCTTTGCGGTGTGGGAGTCAGCAAAATGGCGTCCTGTCGCGTGGGTAGGTTCAGCACTGGTGACGATTCTGCGCGGTCTGCCAGAAATTCTGGTGGTGCTGTTTATCTATTTTGGCTCCTCGCAGTTACTGCTGACGCTTTCGGATGGCTTCACCATCAATCTTGGGATCGTACAGATCCCGGTGCAGATGGACATTGAGAACTTCGACGTTAGCCCGTTCCTGTGTGGGGTTATCGCCCTGTCGCTACTGTATGCCGCCTATGCCTCGCAAACCCTGCGTGGCGCACTGAAAGCGGTGCCGGTGGGCCAGTGGGAATCCGGTCAGGCGCTGGGGCTGTCGAAATCGGCTATCTTTTTCCGCCTGGTGATGCCGCAGATGTGGCGTCATGCGCTGCCTGGTCTCGGTAACCAGTGGCTGGTACTGCTGAAAGATACCGCGCTGGTCAGTTTGATAAGTGTGAATGATTTAATGCTGCAAACCAAAAGCATCGCCACTCGTACCCAGGAGCCATTTACCTGGTACATTGTGGCAGCAGCGATCTATCTGGTGATTACCCTGCTCAGTCAGTACATTCTCAAACGCATTGACCTGCGCGCGACACGTTTTGAGCGGAGGCCTGGCTGATGCTTGAGTATTTACCCGAACTGATGAAAGGGCTGCACACCAGCCTGACGCTGACGATTGCCTCGCTGATTGTGGCGCTAATTCTGGCGTTGATTTTTACCATCATCCTGACGCTGAAAACGCCGGTACTGGTGTGGCTGGTGCGGGGCTATATCACGCTGTTTACCGGTACGCCGCTGTTGGTGCAGATCTTCCTGATTTACTACGGTCCAGGCCAGTTCCCGACATTGCAGGAGTATCCGGCACTGTGGCATCTGTTGTCAGAACCGTGGTTGTGCGCGCTGATTGCGTTGTCGCTGAACAGTGCGGCGTATACCACGCAGCTATTTTACGGTGCAATTCGTGCAATCCCGGAAGGTCAGTGGCAGTCCTGTAGCGCCCTGGGGATGAGCAAAAAAGATACGCTGGCGATCCTGCTGCCGTATGCCTTTAAACGCTCACTCTCTTCTTATTCCAACGAAGTGGTGCTGGTGTTCAAAAGTACCTCTCTGGCTTACACCATTACGCTGATGGAAGTGATGGGATACAGCCAGTTGTTGTACGGGCGCACTTACGATGTCATGGTGTTCGGTGCGGCGGGGATTATTTACCTGGTCGTCAACGGCCTGCTGACACTGATGATGCGTTTGATCGAGCGCAAAGCGCTGGCGTTCGAGCGACGGAATTGACATGGCTGCATGCTGATGCCGGATGATTTGTAGGTCTGATAAGACGCGCCAGCGTCGCATCAGACACCAGCACGGTGCCTATGCCGGATGCGGCGTGTACGCCTTATCCGGCCTACATAGTGCATAGATTAATATAATAAAGACGGGCAACCTACTAAGTTGTCCGTCTTTTTTTATTCATCACGAATTATTTAATCATATTTATTGCATATAAATTCACTTAATGGCATTGTTATCTCATGCCGCAGACACGGCCAAAAATCATAAGATTGACAGACGGGAGTTCCATCATGAAAAAGTTAGTTCTTGCCGCTTTACTTTCATCCTGTGCATTCGGCGCTTCTGCCGCAGAGAAAATCAATTTCGGCGTATCAGCGACCTATCCTCCCTTTGAATCTATAGGTGCTAATAATGAGATTGTCGGCTTTGATATCGACCTGGCAAAAGCGTTATGCAAACAGATGCAGGCAGAATGTACTTTTACCAATCACGCTTTCGACAGCCTCATCCCGTCACTGAAATTCAGAAAATATGACGCCGTTATCTCCGGTATGGATATCACGCCGGAGCGTAGCAAGCAGGTATCATTTACCACGCCCTACTACGAAAACTCAGCTGTTGTGATTGCCAAAAAAGATACCTACAAAACGTTTGCCGACCTGAAAGGCAAACGCATAGGGATGGAAAACGGTACGACGCACCAGAAATATATTCAGGATCAGCACCCGGAAGTAAAAACTGTCTCCTATGACAGTTATCAAAATGCCTTTATCGACCTGAAAAATGGTCGTATTGATGGGGTATTTGGTGACACAGCGGTGGTTAATGAATGGCTGAAAACCAATCCACAACTGGGCGTTGCAACAGAGAAAGTAACCGACCCGCAGTACTTCGGCACCGGTCTGGGCATCGCTGTACGTCCGGATAATAAAGCCCTGCTGGAAAAACTGAATAACGCACTGGCAGCGATTAAAGCAGATGGTACGTATCAGAAAATCAATGACCAGTGGTTCCCGCAGTAATCGGGACTGATGACAAAAGTAAGATTGCCTGATGCGCTACGCTTATCAGGCCTACATTTACCCTGCAATGCATTGATTTAGCACGATTTTGTAGGCCGGACAAGGCGCTCACGCCGCATCCGACATGAACAACGCGCACCTTATCAGCAATCTGAAGCCGCAGCCGCGGCTTTTTTATTGCTTCACCAACAGTGTCAGCACTTCATAGTGCGCGGTGTGCGGGAACATATCAAAAAGCTGTACCCGTTCAATACGATAACCTGACAATTCGCGGATATCTTTGGCCATCGTTTGGGCGTTACAGCTGGAGTAGATGATAAAACGCGGTGCCATCGTTGAAAGATAATCACACAGCGGTTTACCAATGCCGCGGCGCGGCGGGTTAACCAGCACCAGCTCCGGCACCTCCCCCTGAGCGGTGGCAAACTGAGTGGAGTCCAGCGCCTGAAATTGCAAACGCGTTAAGCCCAGTTCAGCGGCTGACTGCTTCGCACAGGCAATGGCCTCTGGCGCAATTTCGATCCCGGTTAACTGCATGTCAGGCGTCGCGCAATGTAAACCAAAGCCCCCCACGCCACAGAACAGATCCCACATATGTTTAACCGGCAACTGTTGTACCCAGTCGCGCGCAGTAGCGTACAGCTGGCTGGCTACCGCCGGATTAGTCTGGAAGAAACTTTGTGGACGGATCCACAGCGGCACATCATTAAAACGCTCCGCCAGTGCCTGTTGTTCGGTCAGGTAGATCTCTGTCTCCCCTTCCATAATCGCCATATGTATCGGCTGAATATTGGCGGTAATGACTTTCAGCTGCGGCAGTTGTTCCTGTAACCACGGCAGCGCCTTACGCAGTTGTGCCAGCTTGGTTTCGGAACGCAGTACAAAGCGCAGCATCATGCCACCATCGCTCTGGCTTTCAGTCAGCAGAATGTATTTCAGTTCGCCACGCTTACGCGCCACGTTGTAGGGTGTTAACCCCGCACGGGCGATAAACGGTTTTAACGCCGCAAAAACGGGCGCAAATGAGGAGGGATAAAGCGGACAATCGCAAAGGTCTTCTGGTGTGCCGTCGCGATGCAGCATACCGAGCAGTGGTTTTTCAACGCTACCACTCACCACCATTTTGGCTTTATTACGAAACCCTTGCTCCGGGCCTGACACCGGCTCGCACCATTCCTCAACCGAAAAGTCGGCGAGCAGATTTTTAAGATCGGCGGTTTTAGCGGAGAGTTGCTCTGGAATCAGCTGCGTTATCCACTGACAGGAACGACAGCGACCCGCGTCGTAAAGTGCGCACTGCATACATTAACCTTCACATCATCAGGGGCGACGATTATACACATTATTGCAACTGGAAGAACCGCCGACTGGTTGAGGGAACGAACAGTAGCAACAGGATGAGCATATCCGGCAACTTCTGCAGCATCAGGCTATGGAAGATTTCACGTTTTGATTCACCGGGAATGCTGAACAGCTCCGGATAACCATAACCCAGCGAAGCCGCCCACAAATAACTGGCGGCCGTGATTTGTGTCAACAGATACAGCCAGCGCGCCCAGCGACGCCCTTTCACCAGTGAAAACGCACACCAGATCTCAATGAAAACCAGCACCAGGCTGCTTAAAAAGACCAGTGTTAAACTCCAGGTTTGTACACTGCGATGAATGAACTCGCCAATACCGCGCACGCCCAGCGTATTGAAAATCATCAGCACGTCGAGGCCACGGATCATAATAATGGCGAGCGCCGCCACCTGCACCAGCGCAGGCACATTCAGGCGAGCATGAGATGAAGATGTTTTCTTAAAAAATCCCAACGTTTCGTCTTCCATGAAAACAATGCCGCGACATGCGCGGCATTATGTAGCCAGGTTGGCAAATTTTAGTGTCTTCAGCCACGTCTTGCACGCTGGATGTCGCGTATCCGCTGTTTTTCTGCGCGCGCCATCAGATACCAGGCGATAAATCCGACAATTCCGACCGCGCCGAGGATCAATGTTGCCAGGGCGTTGATTTCCGGATTTACCCCCATCCGCACGCTGGAGAAGACCAGCATCGGTAACGTGGTGGCTCCTGGCCCGGAAACAAAGCTGGCAATCACCAGATCGTCGAGCGACAGAGTAAAAGCCAGTAACCAGCCAGAAATGATCGCGGGCATGATCATCGGTAGCGTAATGACGAAAAACACTTTCAGCGGCGTCGCACCGAGATCCATCGCTGCTTCTTCAATGGAACGGTCCAGCTCCCGCAGACGCGACGAAATAACGACTGCCACATAAGCCGTACAGAAAGTGACATGCGCCAGCCAGATGGTGAGCATGCCTCGCTCCGCAGGCCAGCCGATGGCATGTGCAAGTGCGACGAATAACAACAACAGCGACAAGCCCGTGATCACATCCGGCATTACCAATGGCGCAGTGATCATAAAGGCAAAGCCATTTGATCCGCGAAACCGACCAAAGCGTACCAGTACCACTGCCGCAATCGTCCCGAGGATCGCCGCCGCCGTTGCCGCACAGGCAGCTATTGTCAGGCTTAAACCAACCGCACTCATCATCGCATCATCACGCAATAATTCGCCATACCAGCGCGTTGACCAGCCGGCCCACACCGTCACCAGCTTCGAGCTGTTGAATGAATAGATCACCAGCATCAGCATTGGCGCGTAGAGAAAGGTGAAGCCCAGCAGCAAAATCACAATTCGCCAGGGCGAACGAACCACCGGTAAATTATTCATCCGTGTTCTCCCACGCTTTTTTGCTGATGCTTGTGGAACCACATTATCGGCACAATTAGCAGCAGCAACATGATGATCGCTACCGCCGAGGCCACCGGCCAGTCGCGGTTATTGAAAAACTCCTGCCACAGCACGCGCCCGATCATGATGCTGTCCGGGCCACCGAGCAGTTCAGGGATCACAAACTCACCCACAGCCGGGATAAACACCAGCATCGATCCGGCAATAATCCCGCCTTTGGTCAGCGGCACGATCACAGTAAAGAACGTTTTCAGCGGTCGTGCACCGAGATCCAGTGCCGCTTCCACCAGCGAATAATCAATACGAATCAACGCGGTATAAATCGGCAGCACCATAAACGGTACATAGGCATAAACAATGCCGATATAAACGGCCAGGTTGGTATGCAGAATGGTCAGCGGCTGGTCGATAACCCCCAGCCACAGCAGAAAATTATTCAGCACGCCGTTATTTTTTAATATTCCCATCCAGGCATAAACGCGGATCAGAAACGAGGTCCACGACGGCAGGATCACCAGTAGCAATAAGATATTGCGGGTCGAGGGCTTACTGTGCGCCACCGCCCACGCCAGCGGATAGCCGATCAGTAAACAGCAAATTGTCGAAATCGCCGCTACCTGTAACGACTGGAGATATGCATCGAAATAGAGCGGATCGTCGGTCAGTTGCAGGAAATTACCGAGATTAAGAGTGATGGAAAGTTGCCCGTCAGCCCACTCCATCAGTTCAGTATAAGGTGGAATAGCGCGCGCCATCTCCGCCAGGCTTATTTTAAAAACGATCAGAAATGGCAGCAGAAACAGCAGGATTAGCCAGATATAGGGCAGCGCAATCACCAGTTTGCGCCCATGCTTCATTTGCAACTGCGACAGCCACAGCTTAAAAGGTTTTGGCTGGGCAGCAGGTTCAAGTGTACTCATCTTTGCTCCTTAAACCGTCAGCACCACACAACTGTCCACTTCCCAGCACAAGCGCACTTCATCGCCCCAGGTGGGTAATCCTTTACGATAACGATGGGCATTTTGTAGCTGGGCGCTGATCATCTGCCCGCTTTTCAGGCGAACGTGATAGACCGAAAGATCGCCGAGATAGGCAATGTGCATCACCTCCCCCACCGCGAAGTTACAACCATTGGCGGGCGGTTCTTCACAAAGCATGATTTTTTCCGGACGCAGCGCCACGTGCACCGGCACGTTATCGACCACCGAAGCATCTACATCAACTTTCAGTGGATGCACCAGCCCCGGCGAATAAAGCACCAGACCATCTTCCTGACGCTCTTTGAGTACACCTTCAAAGACGTTTACCGAACCGATAAATTCAGCGCTATAGCGGGTGGTCGGATGCTCATAGATCTCTTCCGGTTCGCCAATCTGGACAAATTTCCCACGATTCATAATGGCGATGCGCCCCGCCATGGTCATCGCCTCTTCCTGATCGTGGGTGACCATCACACAAGTCACACCGACGCGCTCCAGAATATCCACCACTTCAAGCTGCATCCGGTCACGCAATTTTTTATCCAGCGCGCCCATCGGCTCGTCGAGCAGTAATAGTTTTGGGCGCTTGGCAAGGCTTCGGGCCAGTGCCACACGCTGTCGCTGACCGCCGGAAAGCTGATGCGGTTTGCGTTTGGCGAACTCCTGCATATGCACCAGCCCAAGCATCTCATTGACCCGGCTGGCAATTTCTGCTTTCGGCAGCTTGTCCTGTTTCAGGCCAAAGGCGATGTTCTGCTCCACGGTCATATGCGGAAACAGCGCGTAAGACTGAAACATCATGTTGATAGGGCGCAGGTAAGGCGGCACCTGTGATAAATCGACGCCATCGAGCATAATCTGCCCGGCAGAAGGTTGTTCGAAACCTGCCAGCATACGCAGCAGCGTGGACTTGCCACAGCCGGATGCGCCCAGTAGCGCGAAGATTTCGCCTTTATAGATGGTCAGGCTGACATCATCGACCGCATGCTGACCATCGTAAGATTTAGTCAGATTACGGATTTCTAATAGCGGCGTCAGCGCCTTACGGGTTTTCGCCTGCAGGCGAGGGATAGCGTCATTCACGGCTGCTCTCCGGCATTGAATGTGTGCAAGCGCACCATAATGGTGCGAATTGCCGGCGGGTGTGGTGCGCCCGTCCGGCATCTACGGCTGCGGATTATTTTCCGCTCTTCACTTTGGTCCACGCGCGGGTGCGCACACGGTCGATTTTCGGATCCTGCACTTTCAGAGTGAACAACTTCGCACGAACGTCCGCCGGAGGATAAATCCCTGGATTATCACGCACTTCCGCGCTTACCAGCGGCGTAGCTTCTTTGTTAGCATTGGCATAGAACACATGGTCGGAAATATGCGCTACGACATCCGGACGCAGCAGGTAATTCAGGAACTGATAAGCTTCGTCTTTATTTTTGGCATCCGCAGGCATGGCAAATACATCAAAGAATGCCATCGCCCCTTCTTTCGGAATCGAGAACGAGACATTCACGCCATTCTTTGCTTCCTTCGCGCGGTTTGACGCCTGCCAGACATCGCCCGCCCAGCCGATAGCGACGCAAATATCGCCGTTTGCCAGGTCGTTAATGTATTGAGATGAATGGAAATAACGAATGTTCGGGCGCAGCTTTAACAGCAGATCGGTTGCCGGTCCGGTGTAATCATCTGCTTTAGTGCTGTTGGGATCTTTACCGAGATAATTCAGCACGGTAGCAAACACTTCTTCCGGTGCATCAAGGAAAGAGACGCCGCAGCTTTTCAGTTTTTCCAGATTTTCAGGTTTGAGGATCAAGTCCCAGCTATCGACGGGCGCGTTTTCACCCAGTACCGCTTTGACTTTATCGACGTTATAGCCAATCCCGGTCGTCGCCCACATATAGGGCATAGCAAATTTATTATCCGGGTCATGTTTAGCGACCAGCTTCAGCAGTTCCGGGTCGAGATTCTTCCACTCCGGCAATTTGTTTTTATCCAGTGGCTGGAAAACTCCCGCAGTCAACTGGCGCTCCAGAAAGCTGGCAGATGGAACCACCAGGTCAAAGCCGGTGCTCCCTGCCATTAATTTGCCTTCCAGTACTTCGTTAGAGTCGAAAACATCGTAGACGACTTTAATACCGGTTTCTTTTTCAAAATTGGCCACCGTATCCGGGGCGATATAATCAGACCAGTTATAGATGTGGAGTGTTTTTTGTTCAGCCGCGAGCGTGCCGACAGAGACGACCATCAGAGCACCCGCAACCAGACCCGATAGCCATTTTTTATTTAAGGCGGTCATATCTCTTTCCTTCTGAAAGTTCGTTAACAAACGAACAAAAGTTGTCACACTGAAAGATATGCAATATTCGTGCATATTTTTTATCGGCGCGGTGTAAGAAAAGAGAACTCTCTCCCGGCCAGCACTGCTCGCTATATAAAAGCATCGCAAGAATAACTTTAGCCAGGGTTTGAGACTATAGCTCGGATTAAAAAACGGTATTTAACAAATTTTTATGCGTATTTGCTCTATGTGATAAAGCCAAATCGGCACAAGAGAAGTGAAATAATCTTTAAGAAAAGGTTAAAAACAGCAGATAATTTTGCAGCACGCAGTCACTGCGGCAGCGACTGCGTGCTCGAAAGGAGTTATCAGTGGAGGAAATAGTTTTCGGTAACGTTGTTTTGCCCTTCATCGTCAGTCGGTAACAGCAGTTGATGGGCATTAGCTTCAAGAATGACCATCGAAATCTGCTCTTCGCTCTGACGCACGAACCATGCAAACTGCTCATAGGTTACGCCCTGCATAACGGATAAAGACTGGCAAACCACCAGCTTTGGCAGATTATCATCCTGCATATCAAGAAATGCTTTCACGGTCAGCGAACTGGCATTGATGGCTGATAAATCCGCCGCCAGCGGCAATACGGCTGAAGGTCGGACTTCCGCCATGGCAGAAAACAGGATCGTGTTATCGATCAGATCGATTTTGGCATCAAAGACACCGTCGAAATTCTGCATATGGGGCAGATGCAGAGCCTGACAGTTATCACATTCAAAAAAACTCATCCCCAGGTCATCGAGCCATTGACGCAACGTATCCAGACCAGGAACGACCAGCGATGTCATAATTTTGTACAACCTCTTTCGATAAAAAGACCGGCACAGCTTACGCAAAAAGCGCAGGCAAAACCATGATCAGTAATGTGATTGCGACTAACCACCCGTTTTCAGGCAATATTCGGTCGTAGCGTGGCGTTCGATCCAGCGGATCATTTTACTCGCGATGTCGATACCGGTGGTTTTTTCTATTCCTTCCAGCCCCGGCGACGCATTCACCTCCATCACCAATGGCCCGCGATTAGCACGCAGAATATCCACACCAGCAACGTCCAGCGCCATCGTTCGCGCGGCTTTTATCGCGATTTCACGCTCCTGTGGTGTGATACTGGCGACGCTTGCCGCGCCTCCACGATGCAAATTGGAACGAAAATCGCCCTCTTTCGCCCGCCGTTCAATCGCAGCGACCACTTCATCCCCAACAACCAGGCAGCGGATATCGCACCCTTGCGCCTCTTTGATATATTCCTGCACCAGAATATGCGCGTTCAGACCGCGAAAGGCGTCAATCACGCTTTCCGCCGCCTGACGCGTCTCCGCAAGCACGACACCAATTCCCTGCGTACCTTCAACCAGCTTAACCACCAGCGGCGCACCACCGACCATGTCGATTAAATCGCTGGTATCATCCGGCGAATGCGCAATGCCCGTGACAGGCAGGTCGATGCCCTGACGCGCCAGCAGTTGCATCGAACGCAATTTGTCACGCGCCCGGGCAATGGCGACCGACTCATTGAGCGGATAGCTCCCCAGCATCTCGAACTGGCGCAGTGCCGCCGTCCCATAAAAGGTAATGGCGGTGCCAATACGCGGGATCACAGCGTCAAAATGGGGTAACTTGCGGCCTTTGTAGTGAATAGAAGACGCCGCAGGATTTATGTTCATGTAGCAAGAAAGCGGATCAAGAATTTCAACCAGGTGACCACGCTGTATAGCGGCTTCACGCAGCCGCTTACACGAATAGAGCGTTCCATCCCGGGACAATATGGCAATTTTCACCCTGCACCTCTCTGTCAGACCTGGTCAAAAGCCCGCGTATCATACATCGGCGTGGCGGTTTTAGCGCGTAGCCCAACCCTGTTTGTGCAAATAATCCAGTATAAATGGGCGGCTTTCTTTAATGATTGTTCGGCGGATATGATCGCTCCAGGTATCCCGGCGATTATTGCTGCCACGGGTGAGGTAATATTCCGCCAGTTGTTCGTCATACTGCGCCAGTGCGTCTTTATCCAGCGGTTGATAGCTGTTTTCATGCACCAAAATGGAAGCCGGTAAACGCGGCTTAAGATCCGGATTATCCGCAGGCCAGCCAAGGCACAGCCCAAACAGCGGCAGAACATGCTGCGGTAATTTCAGCAGTTCCGTCACCGCTTCAATATTATTGCGCAGGCCGCCGATATATACCCCGCCCAATCCCAGCGATTCCGCTGCGGTTAACGCATTCTGCGCCATCATTGCCGTATCAACGACACCGAGCAACAGTTGTTCCGCCAGGCCAAGTTGTGCATCCGGACAGATCTGTAAATGGCGGTTAAAGTCGGCACAGAACACCCAAAACTCCGCCGCTTTCGCTACGTGTTTTTGCCCGCCGGTCAGCGTCACCAGTTCATCACGTAACGCTTTGTCGGTAATGCGAATAATGCTACTGCACTGCAAAAAACTGGAACTGGACGTCGCACGGGCGCTGTTAATAATCGCCTCACGCTGCGCTTCGGAAATGGGTTCATCAGTGAAATGGCGAATGGAGCGATGGCCACAAATAAGTTCAATGGTTGGCGTCATTATCTTTTTCTCTTTCTGAACGTGAATATTGCGGTGGACGGTTCATCAGCTGTGGGGCAAGACGTTTTGCCACCTGAAGAATAACCACCACCGCAGCGGGAAGCATGAGCAAAACACCGAGAAAAATCATCAGAATCTGCACTTCTGGCCGAGAAAATGGCTCAGGCAGCGACAGGGAGTCGCTTACCGACAGCAGCGCCACCGCCAGCAACATCATTCCGATAAATTCCAGTATCAACACGCTTTTAGGCAATTTACCGATCGCGCGCATACGCTTCCCTCTGCAAAGTGAGCCTTCAGTCTAAAACTTTTCACTGTATTGTGTTTAACAGTTATAGCTTTTAGCAATTAATGCAACAGGTTAAACCTACTTTCAGCGAATACATTTTAGCGTGATCATTACAGGCATAAGTCTATGAGGGGAGAAATAATGCAAACCGTTATTTTTGGTCGTCCGGGTTGCCCTTACTGTGTGCGTGCAAAAGATCTGGCTGAGAAGTTGAGCAATGAACGCGATGATTTTCAGTATCAGTATGTAGATATTCGTGCGGAAGGGATCACTAAAGAAGATCTACAACAAAAGGCAGGTAAACCCGTAGAAACCGTGCCGCAGATTTTTGTCGATCAGCAACATATCGGCGGCTATACCGATTTTGCTGCATGGGTGAAAGAGAATCTGGACGCCTGAGCGTCTGACAAGCCCTCGTGTTGAGGGCTTAATTAATTTTTTCTGTGCTGTGATTTAAACAAACTGCTGATAAATAAGAAACACAATGCCCCCAACGCACACCAGAACACCGCACTTAATAACCATGCCAGCTCTTGCCAGAATGAGCGCGTTGGTGAAAAAAACAGCCGCATTATGAGCATCGAACAGGGTGCCGCCAGCATTGCGCCAAACAGAGGTTTCAGGACTTCTCTACGCTGTGAAAAGAAGCTGGCAACCGCTCCAGGAAGAATGAAAAACAGCAAACCAATTTCAGGATGCCCGGCAGCCCGAAAAGCGCCTTTCATGTGCGTCGCCAGAAAAAGGCACACCACAATGAAGAGGACAAAACAGCAGATTGCCCCCGCCCAACGTTGTTTATGTTTCACTCGTTCCTCCTGACACTGCGTCTATCGAACACATTTTTCGCCAGTGTGGCGTTCAGTAAGATAAAGCCGCTTCGCATTCCATGCTAATATAGGCCAACGCAATTCATATAGCCGTTGATACCTAATGTGATTACACTAGTAAAATATATTGTTACTTTACTATCGTTTAGGTGCGCTGAATGAATCTGCGCCCTGAATTCTGGTAAAAAACATTATCGTAAATTACCATTTCTTTCAACAGCTTACTAGTAAACAAGAAGTTAGCCTCCGTGAATATAAACGTCGCCGAATTGTTAAATGGGAATTACATTCTGTTATTATTTGTGGTCCTCGCGCTTGGGCTATGTCTCGGGAAATTACGACTTGGTTCGATCCAACTGGGTAATTCCATTGGCGTTTTAGTCGTATCGCTGTTATTAGGCCAACAACATTTCAGCATTAACACCGACGCGCTTAATCTTGGCTTTATGCTGTTTATTTTCTGCGTCGGGGTCGAAGCTGGACCGAACTTTTTTTCCATTTTTTTTCGCGATGGGAAAAATTACCTAATGTTAGCACTGGTGATGGTTGGCAGTGCGCTGGTGATCGCCTTAGGGTTAGGTAAGCTGTTTGGCTGGGATATTGGCCTGACGGCCGGTATGTTAGCAGGCTCTATGACGTCAACACCGGTTTTGGTCGGTGCTGGCGATACACTGCGTCATTCCGGCATGGAAAGCAGGCAGCTCTCACTGGCACTGGATAATCTGAGCCTCGGGTATGCCTTAACCTATTTAATCGGTCTGGTGAGTTTGATTGTTGGTGCGCGTTACTTGCCGAAATTGCAGCATCAGGACTTACAGACCAGCGCCCAGCAAATCGCCCGCGAACGTGGCCTGGACACAGATGCCAACCGTAAGGTTTATTTGCCGGTGATCCGCGCCTACCGCGTCGGCCCGGAGCTGGTAGCCTGGACCGACGGCAAAAATCTGCGTGAACTGGGTATTTATCGACAAACTGGCTGTTACATTGAACGTATTCGTCGTAACGGGATTCTGGCAAATCCAGACGGTGATGCCGTACTACAAATGGGCGATGAAATAGCGTTGGTAGGCTATCCCGACGCCCACGCCCGACTCGATCCCAGTTTCCGTAATGGCAAAGAAGTTTTTGATCGCGACCTCCTCGACATGCGTATCGTCACTGAAGAAGTGGTCGTTAAAAACCATAACGCTGTTGGCAAACGTCTCGCACAACTGAAGTTGACCGATCACGGCTGCTTCCTCAACCGCGTCATTCGTAGTCAGATTGAGATGCCGATTGATGACAACGTCGTGCTTAACAAAGGTGACGTTTTACAAGTCAGCGGCGATGCCCGTCGCGTAAAAACCATCGCCGATCGCATCGGCTTTATATCGATTCACAGCCAGGTCACTGACTTGCTGGCATTCTGCGCCTTCTTTGTTATTGGGCTGATGATCGGGATGATCACCTTCCAGTTCAGCACATTCAGTTTCGGCATGGGGAACGCTGCCGGGTTGTTATTCGCCGGAATTATGCTGGGCTTTATGCGCGCTAACCACCCGACCTTCGGTTACATTCCGCAGGGTGCATTAAGCATGGTGAAGGAGTTCGGCTTGATGGTGTTTATGGCAGGCGTTGGTCTGAGCGCTGGTAGCGGTATTAATAACGGCCTGGGCGCGATTGGCGGTCAAATGTTGATTGCCGGATTGATTGTCAGTCTGGTGCCAGTGGTTATCTGCTTCTTGTTCGGTGCTTATGTATTGCGAATGAACCGCGCACTGTTGTTCGGCGCAATGATGGGCGCACGCACCTGCGCGCCGGCAATGGAGATCATCAGTGATACAGCTCGCAGTAATATCCCGGCGCTGGGCTATGCGGGCACCTACGCAATCGCCAACGTTCTGCTAACGCTGGCTGGGACAATCATCGTCATGGTATGGCCAGGATTAGGATAAAACTGAAGTTGCCCTGAAAATGAAATTTTTTTGCACAACCGCAGAACTTTTCCTCAGGGCATCAGTCTTAATTAGTGCCACTGCTTTTCTTTGATGTCCCCATTTTGTGGAGCCCATCAACCCCGCCATTTTGGTTCAAGGTTGGTGGGTTTTTTGTTATCTAAAATTTATCTACTACCCTGCAACCCTCTCAACCATCCTCAAAATCTCCTCGCGCGATAGCGGCTTACGGTCGGTGACAAAATGCAGCGTCATCCCCTCAATAAACGCATCAAGCGCGCGGGCGGTTCCGGGTTCAAACCATTGTTCGAGCGTTTGCTGACTGCGCTGCATCCAGTTTTGCATTACCGTTTTTAATAGCGGTTTTCGGCTAGCCAGCGCGTAGAGCTGGTACATCAGCTCCATGTTATCCGGCGTTGCAACCTGTGAGCTGTAGATCATATCGGTGATAGCCTGGCATGCGCCCGGAGCATCACTAACATCGCTAAAAAATGCCTGATATTGCCGGGACATGATCTCAGTAAAACTGCTGAACGCCTCCAGCAACAACTCATCAATTCCTGAAAAATAGTAGGTCATCGACCCCAACGGTACCCCGGCAAGGGTAGCAATTTTGCGGTGCGTAACGGCATGTATTCCGTAAAGTTTCACCGCCTCCAGCGTGGCCTGGATAATTTTTTCTCGCCGTTGCGGATCGTTAGCGCGACGCATGTCATTTCCTCTCTCTGCAATTGTGTACAAATGTACACAACCTTGCTAATGTTGTCTTCCCTCTTCTTATTTTGACGTGATCTATGACCGTAAATTCTTCACGTAATGCATTGAAACGCCGAACCTGGGCGCTGTTTATGTTCTTCTTTTTGCCGGGCCTGTTAATGGCGTCCTGGGCAACTCGTACACCTGCTATCCGCGATATTCTTTCTGTTTCGATCGCTGAAATGGGCGGAGTCCTCTTTGGTCTGTCGATCGGTTCAATGAGCGGTATTCTCTGCTCGGCGTGGTTAGTGAAACGCTTTGGGACGCGTAATGTCATCCTGGTCACGATGTCCTGCGCATTGATCGGGATGATGATATTAAGTCTGGCACTCTGGCTGACATCGCCCGTGCTCTTTGCCGTTGGTCTCGGCGTCTTTGGGGCTAGTTTTGGTTCTGCAGAAGTGGCGATAAACGTTGAGGGTGCCGCCGTTGAGCGAGAAATGAATAAAACGGTTTTACCGATGATGCACGGTTTTTATAGCCTGGGCACGCTGGCAGGCGCTGGTGTCGGGATGGCACTGACGGCCTTTGGCGTTCCGGCAACGGTGCATATTTTATTGGCGGCACTGGTAGGCATCGCGCCTATTTATATTGCTATTCAGGCAATCCCTGACGGTACTGGCAAAAATGCTGCCGATGGCACCCAGCATGGTGAAAAAGGTGTACCTTTTTATCGCGATATCCAGTTGCTGCTGATTGGTGTCGTGGTTCTGGCGATGGCCTTTGCCGAAGGTTCTGCTAACGACTGGTTACCCTTATTAATGGTTGACGGTCATGGTTTTAGCCCTACTTCCGGCTCGCTGATTTATGCCGGTTTTACCCTGGGGATGACTGTTGGACGCTTTACCGGCGGTTGGTTCATCGACCGTTATAGTCGCGTTGCCGTGGTTCGGGCCAGTGCACTGATGGGAGCGTTGGGTATTGGGCTGATTATTTTTGTCGATAGCGCCTGGGTCGCTGGGGTGTCTGTTGTACTTTGGGGACTGGGTGCCTCGCTGGGCTTCCCACTGACCATTTCTGCCGCCAGCGATACCGGCCCCGATGCACCGACCCGCGTCAGCGTGGTAGCAACGACCGGTTATCTGGCTTTCCTCGTCGGGCCGCCGCTGCTGGGCTATCTCGGCGAACATTATGGATTACGTAGTGCAATGTTGGTTGTACTGGCGCTGGTTATTCTTGCGGCTATTGTCGCGAAAGCCGTCGCCAAACCCGATACCCAAACGCAGACGGCGATGGAGAATAGTTGATGAGCATTAAATTAATTGCGGTTGACATGGATGGTACTTTCTTAAGCGATCAAAAAACCTATAACCGTGAGCGGTTTATGGCTCAGTATCAGCAGATGAAAGCACAAGGCATTCGCTTTGTGGTCGCCAGCGGGAATCAATATTATCAGTTGATCTCTTTCTTCCCTGAAATTGCTAATGAAATTGCCTTTGTGGCAGAAAACGGCGGTTGGGTTGTAAGCGAAGGCAAAGATGTTTTTAATGGCGAGCTGTCGAAGGATGCGTTTGCTACTGTGGTGGAACATTTACTGACGCGCCCAGAAGTGGAAATTATTGCCTGCGGAAAAAATAGCGCCTATACCCTCAAAAAATATGACGATGCCATGAAAACGGTGGCGGAAATGTATTATCACCGTCTGGAATACGTCGATAACTTTGATAATTTAGAAGATATCTTCTTTAAGTTTGGCCTGAATCTTTCCGATGAACTGATTCCACAAGTGCAAAAAGCATTACATGAGACCATCGGCGATATTATGGTGCCGGTCCACACCGGCAACGGCAGCATCGATCTGATTATCCCCGGCGTACATAAAGCGAATGGCCTGCGCCAACTTCAGAAATTATGGGGAATAGACGACAGCGAAGTGGTGGTCTTCGGCGATGGTGGTAACGATATTGAGATGCTGCGTCAGGCAGGCTTTAGTTTTGCGATGGAAAATGCCGGCAGCGCGGTCGTCGCAGCGGCAAAATACCGGGCAGGCTCCAATAATCATGAAGGTGTACTGGATGTGATCGATAAAGTTCTTAAACACGAAGCGCCTTTTGATCAATAAAAACGGTAGCACGCCCGGCAACACAAAGCCTGAATGAAGGCTGCATAATTCGCAGAAATTAACCCGCTGCATTATTTCAGGCGAAATGATTATGAGAAATTGTCTACTGTTGGGCGCGCTTTTAATGGGCTTTACTGGTGTGGCGATGGCGCAAAGTGTCACCGTCGATGTGCCGAGTGGATACAAAGTGGTTGTGGTCCCTGATTCAGTCAGCGTTCCACAAGCAGTCAGCGTCGCGACTGTGCCGCAAACCGTCTATGTGGCTCCTGCGCCAGCTCCGGCTTACCGCCCGCATCCGTATGTTCGCCATCTTGCCAGCGTAGGTGAAGGGATGGTTATCGAACACCAGATTGACGACCATCACCATTAATTTGAGAATGCCTGATCTCACAAAGCAATCAGGCATTTTTTTACCCTTCGTGCGAATTACCCATCTGTTTATCTTTTAAAAAGATAACCATCAGCAGCAGCCACAAAATCCCGTTGGCAAGGTTGAAGAGATTAAACAGGCCATTTCCCCCATTCAGCCAGGCATGTTTGCTGATTTCAATACCGACGGTAAAAATAAGCATTTGCAACATTCCCATCGCCGCAGAAACCGTACCTTTACTCATATCGCTGGCAAACAGGGTCAATCGCACCAATCCCGCATTCGCCAGGCCAATACCGAAAGCATAAATACTTAACCCGGCGGTCATCCACAAATACGCGTGCGATGAGATAACCGTTGCCGCAGCAGCGACCAACAGGCCAATCATAATCGGCCAGCCGCCCATAATAATCAATGAACGTACGGTGCGGCGCGAGGTCAGACGCGCTAGCAGCAAGTTACCCGCAATTAATGCCCCGAAAATAGGCACTTGCAGCAAGCCATATTCATAGCTACTCAACTGCTCGCCGGTAATGATGATAATCGGCGACTGGGCGATCCACGCCAGCAACGGCAGGCTAACAAAACCCAGCGCCAGTGCCCCTGCCACAAAGCGACCGTTCTTCAGCACCAGCTTATAGTCACGACCGAGTTCTTTCAGCGACAGTTTCTCGCCTATACGCGTGGCGGTTTCAGGCATGGCTCGTTGCAGACCGAAAAAGGAGATCGCTGCCAATGCGGCAAACAAGACGAACATCCCTTCCCAGGGCAGCACATGGATCCACGCCGCGCCCACCAGCGGACCAAGTAGCGGAGCAATAAGCGCCACGTTCGCCATCAGCGCGGTGATCTTGATACAAACCGCCTCTTCGAAGGACTCCTGAATTGCGGCGTAACCCACAGCGCCAATGAAACAGAGGCTTATGCCCTGCAAGAAGCGCAACAGCGTGAATTGTTCAATATTTTGCGCCAGTAATATCGCCAGACAAGTGATGATAAACCACACTACTCCCGCCAGCATCA
This sequence comes from Escherichia sp. HH41S, assembly GCF_009820115.1. Lineage (NCBI taxonomy): Bacteria > Pseudomonadati > Pseudomonadota > Gammaproteobacteria > Enterobacterales > Enterobacteriaceae > Escherichia > Escherichia sp. HH41S. The sequence goes on along the minus strand of NZ_VNXE01000123.1, from coordinate 90,973 downwards.
CCGGACGGCGACCAATACGATCCGACAGTGGTCCCAGCAGCCACTGTAAAAACATCCCGCCCGCCAGATACGCGGTCATCGAAGTAGGAACCCAATCAATGCCCGCCTGATATTGTTCCACCACGGCCAACATACCGGGTTGAATCATATCGTTGCCGATATAGGTTGAAAATTCGTAAAGCACCAGACAGAGAGGGAAAAGTAACGCCTGACGTCCAAGCCTGGCACCGGAAGCTAATCTATTTTGCATGCAATTTCTTCGCCAATAATAATCGCGCAAAGTTTAATAAAAGCGCAGCTAACGAGAAAGCGAATTTTGTAGCTGAAACTTCGGTTAAGCACATTCTTACATTATTGCGAGTATAGCTACGCTTTCTTTAAGTTTTATTTAACCTATGCTCGTTACAATCAGCCACCGTAAACAGGGCCGCTTGAGGGAAATAAGACGATGCCGCTTTACCCAGTTTAACCTGCACTTTATTCTCAACGACTTGCCTGTATTGGCTCCCTTTTAATCACTTTGCGTCGGGAAGTTATGCTGGAAAATTTGAATCTCTCTCTATTCTCTCTTATTAACGCGACGCCAGACTCGGCTCCGTGGATGATCTCGTTGGCGATTTTTATTGCTAAAGATTTGATTACCGTGGTGCCGCTGCTGGCCGCAGTACTTTGGTTGTGGGGGCTTACAGCACAACGGCAACTGGTGATAAAAATCGCAATCGCGCTGGCGGTCAGCCTGTTTGTGTCCTGGACGATGGGGCATCTTTTTCCGCACGACCGACCCTTTGTCGAAAATATCGGCTATAACTTCCTGCATCATGCGGCGGATGACTCATTCCCGAGCGATCATGGTACGGTAATTTTCACCTTTGCACTGGCATTTTTATGCTGGCATCGCCTGTGGTCCGGTTCCCTTTTAATGATACTGGCTGTTGTCATTGCCTGGTCGCGCGTTTATCTTGGCGTGCACTGGCCGCTGGATATGCTCGGTGGATTGCTGGCAGGTATGATTGGCTGCCTTAGCGCCCAGATTATCTGGCAAGCGATGGGGCATAAACTCTATCAACGTCTGCAATCGTGGTATCGTTTCTGTTTTGCATTACCGATCCGCAAAGGCTGGGTGCGTGACTGATCTCTGCTAAAAAGTGTAGTATTGAGCGGCTCGCTTCAATAACTATTCAGAGGGATTATGGAAACACGTCGCGAAGAGCGTATCGGGCAGCTGCTGCAAGAATTAAAACGCAGCGATAAGTTACATCTTAAAGACGCCGCCGCCCTGCTTGGGGTTTCGGAGATGACGATTCGTCGCGATCTGAACAACCACAGTGCGCCCGTCGTTTTGCTCGGCGGCTATATTGTTCTGGAACCACGCAGCGCCAGCCATTACCTGTTAAGCGATCAAAAATCCCGCCTGGTGGAAGAAAAACGCCGGGCGGCAAAACTGGCTGCGACGCTGGTAGAACCCGATCAGACCCTCTTTTTTGACTGTGGCACCACCACACCGTGGATTATTGAAGCGATTGATAATGAAATCCCTTTTACCGCCATTTGTTATTCGCTAAATACCTTTCTGGCACTGAAAGAGAAACCTCATTGCCGCGCGTTTCTTTGCGGTGGTGAATTTCACGCCAGCAACGCCATTTTCAAACCCATCGATTTTCAGCAAACGCTGAATAATTTTTGCCCGGATATCGCTTTTTATTCCGCGGCGGGGGTGCATGTCAGTAAGGGCGCTACCTGTTTTAATCTTGAAGAGTTGCCGGTAAAACACTGGGCCATGTCGATGGCGCAAAAGCATGTGCTGGTTGTCGACCACAGTAAATTTGGCAAGGTGCGTCCGGCGCGCATGGGTGACCTGAAACGCTTTGACATTGTGGTGAGCGATTGTTGCCCGGAAGATGAGTATGTGAAGTACGCGCAGACGCAGCGTATTAAGTTGATGTATTAATGATGCATAACCGGATGACGTTTCCACGCCATCCGGTTATCACAAAATCAAGAGAACCAGCTGCCGAACCACTGATGGAATTTCATCATCACGAAATCCCACATCCGACCAAAGAATCCACCCTCTTCCACATTTTCCATCACGATCAGCGGGCGCTGTTCAATGGATTTACCGTTAAGCTGGAAATCAATGGTGCCGACAACCTGACCTTTTTTCAGCGGTGCGGTAAGCTGCGGTTCCGTTAACGTATAACTCGCTTTCAGGTTTTTCAGCTGCCCACGCGGTATGGTCACGGATCCCGCTTCGCCTGCCCCGAGATTCACTTCGCTCTTATCACCAAACCAGACGCGCTGAGTCACAAAGGTGGCATCAGGTTTAATTGGCGTCACGGTTTCAAAGAAGCGGAAACCCCAGGTCAATAATTTCTCAGACTCATTAAAACGGATACGGTCAGTTTTCGCCCCCAGCACTACGGAGATTAAACGCATATCGCCCTGGGTAGCCGAAGCAACCAGATTATATCCCGCGCCTGCCGTGGTTCCTGTCTTCATGCCATCAACATTCAGATTGCTGCTCCATAGCAGACGGTTACGGTTAGGCTGACGAATTTTGTTGAAGGTGAACTCTTTCTCTTTATGAATGGCGTACTCTTCTGGCACATCGTGAATCAGTGCTTTACCCAGCAATGCCATATCGCGCGCGGTACTGAACTGCCCCGGCGCATCCAGACCGTGCACCGTCTGGAAGGTCGTGTTGGTCAGCCCCAGTTTTTTGGCATAACCATTCATCAAACCAATAAATGACTCCTGGCTCCCGGCAACGTAATCAGCCAGCGCAATACAGGCGTCATTACCGGACTGGATAATCACGCCTTTGTTCAAGTCTGCCACCGAAACCTGATCGCCTGGTTTGAGGAACATTACCGACGAACCACGCAGTGCCGGGTTTCCCGTCGCCCAGGCATCTTTACCGACCGTCACCATATCGGTGAGTTTAATCTTATCGGCCTTAAGCGCCTGCCCAACCACATAGCTGGTCATGATTTTAGTCAGGCTCGCGGGGTCCAGTTTCTCATCCGCATTGCCTTCTGCCAGCACTTTACCGCTGGCGTAATCCATTAAAATCCATGCACGCGCATCCACGCTCGGCGCTTCAACGGTTTGTTCCGCCGCGAATGCCGTTGGGGCAAAAAGGAATAAAAATGCAGAACCCGCTGCAAGACCACGAAGGAGAGAGGAGTATTGCGTCATAAATGCCACCCGAGTATCCATTCAAAAAAAATACGTTATATCGCCGTATGATAAGTTCGGTGATTAATAACGCACACACAAACTTAAAGAAACCGTAAGTTGGTAAAGTTTTTAAAGTTTATGCAATATCCTGCCGCTTCGCTGCTTCTGCCGTCATTTTTTTGCCAGCTGTTGCTTAAAAGTTAACTTTACTTCACCATCAAAGTCCTGTTCAGCCTGTGGCTGCCTGTCGGAAAAGGGGTAAGTATGATTACGCTGTGGGGTCGGAATAATTCAACCAACGTAAAAAAAGTATTGCTGACGCTCGAAGAACTGGAACTACCTTATGAGCAAATTCTCGCGGGCCGTGAGTTTGGGGTAAACCACGATGCTGATTTTCTGGCGATGAACCCTAACGGGCTGGTGCCGTTATTGCGTGACGACGAAAGTGATCTCATTCTTTGGGAATCAAACGCCATTGTCCGCTATCTGGCGGCACAGTATGGGCAAAACCGCCTGTGGATCGACTCACCGGCACGCCGTGCAGAAGCGGAAAAATGGATGGACTGGGCAAACCAGACGCTCAGCAATGCCCATCGCGGGATCCTGATGGGATTGGTCAGAACACCCCCCGAAGAGCGCGATCAGGCCGCCATTGATGCCAGTTGCAAAGAGTGCGACGCCCTGTTTGCCCTGCTCGATGCGGAACTGGCAAAAGTAAAATGGTTCTCTGGCGACGAGTTTGGTGTGGGCGATATCGCTATCGCTCCGTTCATCTACAATTTGTTTAACGTTGGCCTGACCTGGACACCACGTCCAAATCTGCAACGCTGGTATCAGCAACTCACTGAACGCCCCGCAGTGCGCAAAGTGGTGATGATCCCCGTTAGCTAATTGCGTGGGCTAACTTTAAGTAATTCCCCACTGGACTCGTCGGTGAGAACGTATAAATAACCGTCGGGTCCAGTACGAACATCACGAATTCGCTGCCCTCTGTCCGTTAAAATACGGCCATCTTCTGTCACTTTGTCGCCGTTGACGCTCATCACAATGACATCTTTATCTTTCAGCGCGCCAATAAATAATTTTTGCTGCCACTGGGGGAATTTATCGCTGTTATAGAAGGCCATGCCGCTCACGGCGGGCGAATCTTTCCAGTAAAAAACAGGTTGCTCGGTCCCGGCGACGATCTCCCCTTTCGCTTCCGGTATCTTAAATCCCGAATAGTTGATTCCCCAGGTTGCCAGCGGCCAGCCGTAGTTTTTGCCTTTTTGCGGGATATTAATTTCATCACCACCGCGGGGGCCATGTTCATTTAGCCACAGTGCATTACTCCACGGATTCATCGCCATTCCTTGCGGGTTACGAATACCATAAGACCAGATCTCGGCGCGTGCATCGGATCTCCTGGCAAAAGGATTATCATCCGGGATCTCGCCCTGGTCAGTAAGACGCACCAGTTTGCCCTGTAATTTATCCAGATCCTGCGCCGTCGGGCGCTGATTGTTTTCGCCCAGAGCAATAAAAAGATAACCTTTACCGTCGAATACCAGCCGCCCGCCAAAATGGTTGCCGGTAGACAGTTTTGGCATCTGGCGAAAAATGGTGCGGAAGTCGGTCACTTTTGAGAGATCATCACTTAAGCGGCCATAACCCACAGCAGTTCCGGCTTTGCCATCATCGCCAACTTCGGAATAACTTAACCAGATGCGGCGCGACTGAGCAAAATCAGGCGCTAAAACCACGTCCAGCAGACCGCCCTGCCCGTGCGCCCAAACGTCCGGCACTCCGGAAAGCGGCGCAGATAATCCTTTTCCTGCTTGCCAGCGACGCAACTCACCGCCGCGCAGGGTGATTAACATGCCGTGATTATCGGGTAAAAAGGCCAGCGCCCAGGGATGGTCGAGTTTGTCTTGCAGTACTTCGACATTTACCGTTGCAGGAGCCGCCCAGAGAGCGGAAGAAAGACAAATAAGGGGCACAGAGAAAAAGAATTGTCGATGCATAACGCCTCCGGATTGACTCTGGCTTAAAGCGTAGTCAGTGGAGGAGATAACAAATTCATTTTTACAAAAACTTAAACATGAAGGGGGAGACGCTTTCTCCCCCTTAGTTTTCAGGCCTTCTCAAGCATGGCGTGCTTCTGCAGGCTCTGGATACTCAGCGTTAAGCTCATCAGACAATTTTCAAGCTTATCGGCGTTGACGGTAATAACAGTCGGGCAATCATGGTGCCCACTCATCAAACATACTGCGGCTGTCGCTAATGCTTCTTCAGCATGATGAAGAGCACTCCACTCTTCCTGATCCAGATGAAGATTCAACCGCAGCGATTGATCGTGCAGTTCGCGATTCAGTTTAAAAAAGTTATCTCGTAGATGATTGCTTTCGCTGACGGACATGTATCCTTTTGCCTTCCTCAGTTGCACGTATGCGGCGAGGTCAACGCGTGCGTCGATCAACCGGTTCAGCAGGTCGATTCGCTGTCTGTCAACGAACATACTTCGATCCTCCTCTTTCCAGCCTTGTTGCAATTAAATAGTATGGCTATTTATTGAGCAAAATGCTGTCCAGGATCAATTCTTCACCCCGAATTAACAAAATTTACATTTCCTTCGCCTCCGCCAGCGAATGAGATTGCGATACAAATTTTATCCAGAACTCTGTAGAATCCCTGCCCTGACCTTTCCTGTAACTGAATATTTTTTAAGCTATGAGCAAAGTAACTCCCCAGCCGAAAATCGGCTTTGTTTCCCTTGGCTGTCCGAAAAACCTTGTCGATTCAGAGCGTATTCTCACCGAACTACGCACCGAAGGTTATGACGTGGTACCGAGCTATGACGATGCGGACATGGTGATCGTCAATACCTGCGGCTTTATTGACAGCGCGGTACAAGAATCACTGGAAGCCATTGGCGAAGCGTTGAATGAAAACGGCAAGGTAATTGTGACCGGTTGTCTGGGGGCGAAAGAAGATCAGATCCGCGAAGTCCACCCGAAAGTGCTGGAAATCACCGGGCCTCATAGCTATGAGCAGGTTCTTGAGCACGTTCATCACTACGTACCAAAACCGAAACACAACCCGTTCCTGAGCCTGGTGCCAGAACAAGGTGTGAAACTGACGCCGCGTCATTATGCCTATCTGAAAATTTCTGAAGGCTGTAACCACCGCTGCACCTTCTGCATTATTCCGTCTATGCGCGGCGATCTGGTGAGCCGTCCAATTGGCGAAGTGTTAAGTGAAGCGAAACGACTGGTTGATGCGGGCGTTAAAGAGATTCTGGTGATCTCGCAGGATACTTCCGCCTATGGCGTCGATGTTAAACATCGTACTGGCTTCCACAACGGCGAGCCGGTAAAAACCAGCATGGTCAGCCTGTGTGAACAGTTATCGAAACTGGGGATCTGGACACGTCTGCACTACGTTTACCCTTATCCACACGTGGACGACGTCATCCCACTGATGGCGGAAGGCAAAATCCTGCCGTATCTGGATATCCCGTTGCAACACGCCAGCCCGCGCATTCTCAAACTGATGAAGCGTCCGGGTTCTGTAGATCGCCAACTGGCGCGCATCAAACAGTGGCGCGAAATCTGCCCGGAACTGACCCTGCGCTCAACCTTTATTGTCGGCTTCCCTGGCGAGACGGAAGAAGATTTCCAGATGCTACTCGATTTCCTGAAAGAAGCACGTCTGGATCGCGTTGGCTGCTTTAAATACAGCCCGGTTGAAGGCGCAGACGCCAATGCCCTGCCTGACCAGGTTCCGGAAGAAGTGAAAGAAGAACGCTGGAACCGTTTCATGCAGCTGCAGCAGCAGATTTCCGCCGAGCGCCTGCAAGAGAAAGTGGGCCGTGAAATTCTGGTGATTATCGACGAAGTGGACGAAGAAGGCGCGATTGGTCGCAGCATGGCAGATGCACCAGAAATCGACGGCGCGGTTTATCTCAATGGTGAAACTAACGTTAAGCCGGGTGATATCCTGCGAGTGAAAGTCGAGCACGCCGATGAGTACGATTTGTGGGGTAGCCGGGTTTAATTAATTCAGGCAGGGCAACATCATTTGCCCTGCCTGCTAATAATGATTACTGCCAGCTAATCTGCGCCCTGCCGTTTTTCTTACTCTTATACAGCCGCTCATCCGCCAGCATTTTCAAGCGTTCGACGGTAGTACATTCATTTGAATGCGCTACACCGATACTGGTGCTTAAATTAATGCTTCCCACCTGGAAATGAACGATTTCTTTTAGAATCGATAGCAACTCTTCCAGCGTGCCGCCAGTATAAATCACCGCAAATTCGTCACCGCCGAAGCGGTAGACTTTACCTTTATCTACCGGGATCTGTGATTTAAGGATTTTCACCACTTTCATCAACACTTCATCGCCCAGCAAATGACCGAAGGTGTCGTTAATGTTTTTGAATTTATCGACATCAAAAAGACACAGATAGCCGCCTTTTTCCGGGAGGGCTTTTAAATCTTCATCAAAGGATTTTCTGCCCATTGCTTTGGTCAGGTCGTCCAGAAACGCCGAGTTATACATACTGTAGAGTTTTTTGACATCGGCAGCCGAGAAGAAAAGCCCACCGTCCAGGACGCGTTCAAAATGGTTATTAATAATGGCTTCTTTCTCCACAATGCCACGATTAATCACTCTGCGTACCAGATAAAGGCAGCTAGCACCCGATATCACTGCCACCAATGCAGCAAAGAAAATAATCAACGTACATACCTGAAAATAAACGTCTTTTTTATACGAAAATACGTACAATCCGGTCGGCAAATAGGCGAAGTGCTCCATTGCTTCCGAAACGGTGAAGATGGCGTTTTTAGCGTTATATTCATCACCGGTCACCGATTTACCGTTCTTGAACAGGGAGAACATCAGGTTCTCGCTATCCATCGCCAGCGATTTTGACAGTAACGAAAAACGCTCCAGACCAAGCAAAAATATCAGACTGCGATTGTAAGTTACCGGATAGAGGTAATAGACGAAGGTTTTACCGTCAAAAGAGATAAACCCTGTATTTTTGACATGTCGATACTTAACAACCTGCATAATATCTGCACAATAATTTTTCTCGAACTCCTTTACCTGAATACATTCGTCACTGGAAATCAGATAAGGACCGACATCGTACAAATAAGAGGGTGAAACCGAGTCGGCGTAAGCTGTGCGCAAGCCAACCAACAGCTGTTCCTCCGTGGGATTTAGCGTGTTGATGAGATCAATTGCCACGCTACGCCGATATTCAGCAATATTTGCCACCGCAAAAGCAGTATCAATAACGGACTGTTTCAGGCTATACACCCGTTCCTTTACCATTTGAGTGTAGATCCCGCAGGCAACTGCTGAAATCATGATAAAAATCAGCAGACTGACTGTAAGTACGAACTTATTGATTCTGGACATACGTAAACTACTCTTTTACTAATTTTCCACTTTTATCCCAGGCGGAGAACGGCATGGGTTTCTGGTACAGATACCCCTGAGCCTGAACACATCCTAATTTGATTAATTCGCGCGCAACGTCTTCGCTCTCTACGCCTTCCGCAATCACCGGGATCCGGTTATAGCGTGCCAGATCGAAAATAATGCGCACAATTTTCCCCGCAGTACCGAAAATATCGCCGGTAAATTGCGAGTCCACTTTTATACTGTCTGGATTAATTTCATAAAAACGTTTCAGGTTTGACAAACCGGTGCCAAAGTCATCAATCGATATCCGTACCCCTTGTTTACGCAGTTGTTCAATATTGAGATAAAAATGTTCATTAATTCGCTCGATCACAGTTTCAGTGATCTCAACACAGAGGCTGTTCGCCTTCAGGCCATTTTCTTTCATGATGGTGGTAAAACGCTCATGAAAGTGTGGTTCGTTTAACTGCCAGGGCGAAACATTAATATGCAGTAAGAAACCGTCCTTCAGCGACGCACGCTGACTAAAATGTCTGAATTCACCCATTGCCGTTTTAATAATCTGATAACCTAGCTCATTGATAAACCCGATATCTTCAGCAATGGTAATGAACTTCAGCGGTGAAATGATCCCCCGCTCCGCAGACACCCAACGGCACAACGCCTCCGCGCCCAGAATGGCGCGGGTGTTAATATCAACGATCGGTTGATAGACCAGGAATAGTTCGCCAATTTCCATTGCATGGCGAATATTACGCGCAATCCAAATATTCTCTTCTATTTCGTTGAGTTTCGCGTCATCACAGAAAATAAACTCTGAGAACATATGGTCACGGATGCTGGAAATCGCCAGTTTCAGTTTTTCTGCGTAACTCCAGGCGTTTTCTCCCTGCAAAGGTTCACAAATAGCAGACTTATGGATGCGCAGATTGCGGTAGCCAAAGCTGCTGTCAAAATCGTTTATCGTCGCTATCTTACGGGTAAACGTCTGGACATTTTCCCGGCACAGGAGTAAATAAAGATCGGCATTGAATGTCACGATATCGCAGCATTGTGCATATTTCTCGGCAATTCGCTGACACAGTTTTCTGACGATTTTATTACGCTCATCGACACCAAACACCGCTTCAACGGCTTCCAGGCCACACAGTTTGATGATCCCCACAGCCAGATACTGATTATTGTTGGACTCAATAATCGCCATATTTTTAATAAAACCGCTTTCTTGATCGTAAGAGATCAGCGAGAGCAATTTATTCGAACGTTCAATTTCGGCATCTTTCATTTCCGCGATCGAATTTTTGATGCTGATAATCTCTTTTGCATCGCCTTCGCGAATTTTCAGAGCCTCGATTTGATCCGTTGAGTCGGGCAAAAATGCCAGCGTATTAACCAGCTCGGTCATTTCAGAAAATTGCCGACGGAACACACGAGTGGTCATTAAATAAACCACCAGCAATACGATAATAATGAAAGCAAACGGCAGATAAAAAAGTTTATCTGATGCGTTCAATAAATTACCGCCAGGATAATAAAAATAGATTTCGAATAATGCGTTGTTTGGCACCGCTGATGTTTTTTCGATATATTCAGTATCGACAGAATCAATAATATTATAATTGCCTTCGCTATTATAAATAATCAGTTTTTCACGAGCGAGTTGATTCTTGGCAATGATCTCATGGCCTTGTTTCAAAAATAGAACTTCATCATTAGCGCTGATTTGATCAAGATACTCGTTCAGATATCGCCAGTTTAAATCGACATGAATTTTATCCACCACTAACAAATCGTGATCTTTGCCGTTGATGCGTAGCGTAAAAGAGATACATTTTTTACCCGGACGATCAAAGCAATTGTATGCCGGATTCCAGCTGTTGTTAGAGTCATCGGAGGCCACCGACCACGGTCGTTTCGATGGGTTAAAATCGGCAAAAATAACCCGCCCTGACTCGTCGACAAGCGGTCCATTTACTTGTTCCTGATGATAAACAACGATTTTATCATTCGCCCTCCGCGAAAAGAGATAATATTTATTATCATCAAGTACCAGTCCCACCGAGTCTAAAAATGGCATCATTTCCATTTTAAGGATCACAGCGCGTTGAATCTCCTCTGTATTTTTTAATAAATACAGTGAGTCCTTTAATGTCAGGGCCGAACGTTCAATATCTTTAAAGAAATAGCCAACGTTTTTCTGAATAAGTTCAAAGCGGCTATCGGCACGTTTTACCGCGCGCTCCGATACCAGTTGATAGTTAATGATGAAAAAAAGGCCAATAAATGACAGTGCTGCCAATAAAAATAAAATTATCAGCCTTATCTTTATCTTTTCGTATAAACTCAGCATGTTAATACATTTAACAAAATAACTGTCTGAACGCTGTGCCGCTGCAAAAACAGTCCCTTGCTGCGGCTTTTTAACCAAATTACCCGATTCTACAAAATCAGCAGAAAGTTACAACACTTGCTTAGGGCAATAATTTCCTGTGAGGTGATTACCCTTTCAAGCAATATTCAAACGTAACTATCCTTTAATTTTCGGATCCAGCGCATCGCGTAAACCATCACCCAACAAATTGAACGCCAGTACAGTCAGAAAAATAGCCAGGGCCGGAAAAACAGCGACATGCGGCGCGATAACCATATCCGCTCGTGCCTCATTGAGCATTGCTCCCCACTCTGGTGTCGGCGGCTGAGCACCGAGGCCGAGAAACGACAGGCTGGCCGCAGAGATAATCGAGGTGCCAATGCGCATGGTGAAAAACACCACGATAGAAGAGACGGTCCCAGGCAGAATATGACGCAATAAAATGGTCATATCGCTGGCACCAATACTGCGTGCTGACTCAATAAAGGTTTGCTGTTTTAACACCAGCGTGTTGCCGCGCACCAGTCGGGCAAACGCGGGGATGGAAAAAATGGCGACGGCGATAATCACGTTAGCGATGCCGCTTCCCAACACCGCAACAACAGCGATGGCCAGCAAAATACCCGGGAAGGCAAACAGCACATCGCAAATGCGCATGATCAGCCGATCCCACCAGCCTTCATAATATCCCGCCAGCAAGCCCAGCAACGTCCCGATCGCCGCACCGATAAACACGGCAAACACGCCCGCCGCCAGCGAGATTTGCGCACCAACCAGGACACGGCTGAAAATGTCGCGTCCCAGTGAATCGACGCCAAACCAGTGCTGCAAAGAAGGTCCGTTATTCAGATTGTCATAATCGAAAAAATTTTCGGCGTCATAGGGGGCGATCCAGCGTGCAAAAATGGCCACCACAATCAATAAAATGACGAATAATGCGGCGGCCATCGCCATATGCTGATGGCGAAATCGTCGCCAGAATTCATGCCACGGTGTACGTACCTGGTCAGGTTTGACCAGTGGCATGGCGTTTAACACCGCCTGACGTCGCCAGTTAAATAGTCGCATCCTTACTTGTACCTGATAGCCGGGTTAATGGCGGCGTAAAGCACATCCACCACTAAGTTGATAAGAATAAATTCCAGCGAGAAAAGCAGAATTTCCGCCTGAATCACCGGGTAATCGCGCATTTCTACGGAGTCAACGAGTAAGCGTCCAAGTCCGGGCCAGTTGAAAACTTTCTCCACCACGATGGAACCACCGAGCAAAAAGCCAAACTGTAAGCCCATCATGGTCACTACCGGGATCATCGCGTTGCGTAGCCCGTGTTTGAGGACAACCCAGGTTTCGCTCACCCCTTTCGCCCTCGCGGTACGCATATAATCTTCGCTTAAAACGTCGACAAACGATGCGCGGGTAAAGCGCGCCATCACGGCTGCCACTGCTGCGCCGAGCGTCAGGGAGGGTAAAATGTAGTGCTGCCAACTGTCTGCACCTACGGTGGGTAACCAGCCAAGTTCAACTGAGAAAACCTGAATCAACAGTATTCCTAACGCAAATGCCGGGAATGAAATCCCTGATACCGCGATAGTCATACTTAATCGATCCGGCCAACGGTTACGCCAGACAGCGGCGATAATACCAGCCCCCATGCCGAACAGCACCGCCCAGGTCATACTGGTAATAGTCAACCATAGAGTAGGCATAAAGCGGCTGGCAATCTCATCGGCAACGGGACGACGCGACACCATCGACAGGCCAAAATCCCCCTGCACAGCATTGCTGATATAGTGCCAGAACTGGTGATACATCGGCTGATCCAACCCCAGCTGCTGACGCACCAGTTCTATAACCTGCGCATCAGCTTCGGGCCCGGCAATCAATCGCGCCGGATCGCCGGGCAGCATATGGACAAATAAAAACACCAGCACCGAGACGATAAACAGCGTCGGAATCAACCCCAGTAAGCGTTTGATAACGTAATTAAGCATTCCACTCCCTGCGTTGCTTATTGCAAATCCGCGTCTTCAAAGCTGAAACCGGTGTCTGGCATGATCCAAAAACCGGTCAGGTTTTTACTGTGTGCCGACACCAGTTTTTCTACCACCAGCGGGATCCACGGCGACTCTTGCCAGATGATATCCTGCGCCGCCTTATACAAGCGCGCTTTTTCCGCCGGATCGTTGGTTTTCAGCGCCTGGGCAAGCTCGTCATCCACCTGCTTATTGCTGTAAAACGCAGTATTAAACAGCGTCGGCGGCCAGTTCTGCGAGGCGAACAGTGGCGATAGCGCCCAGTCAGCTTCACCAGTCGAGGCCGACCAGCCAGTGTAGAACATTCTCACGCCGCTCTCTTTTTGCCCTTTACCTTCAACTTCTGCCGCCCGCTGCCCGGCATCCATCGCAGTCACCTGGGCTTTAATCCCGACCTGCGCTAACTGCTGCTGGGTAAATTGCAGCACTTTCTGCGCGGTGCTGTGGTTATGTGACGACCACAGCGTGGTGCTGAAACCGTTGGGATATCCCGCCTCTTTCAGTAATTCGCGCGCTTTCACTGGATCGTAAGGCCACGGTTTATAACTTTGCGCGTAGGCGATACTTGGCGGTACCACACCAGTAGCTGGCGTTGCATAGCCCGCGAAGGCTACTTTCACCAGCGCCGGGCGGTTAATGGCGTAATTCAGCGCCTCACGGACCTTCGGGTTATCGAACGGCTTTTGCGTCACGTTCATACTGATATAACGCTGCATAATTGACGGACTGGCCATCAACTCGATATTTTTGTTTTTCTCCAGCAGTGCGGCCTGCTCGTAGGGAATGGGGAAAGCAAACTGCGCTTCACCGGTTTGCAGCATTGCCGCGCGGGTGTTGTTATCCGCCACCGGACGCCAGGTTATGCTGTCCAGTTTGGGCAATCCTGGCTGCCAGTAACCCGCGAATTTTTTCACTTTCACAAAATCGGTCTGATTCCAGGTATCCAGTTCATACGGCCCGGTTCCCACCGGATGAAAACCAATATCCTTGCCATATTTTTCCAGCGCTGCCGGTGAAATCATCGCGGTCGCCGGATGGGCAAGAATATTAATAAACGCTGAAAACGGCTGTTTGAGGATAATCTTTACCGTTGTCGGATCGATCGCTTCCGTTTTGGCAATATTCTTATACAGGTTATAGCGTTTAAGATGATTCGCCGGATCGCTGGCCCGGTCCAGATTCGCTTTTACCGCCGCTGCGTTGAAATCGGTGCCATCCTGGAATTTAATTCCTTCCCGCAGTTTCACGGTGTAAGTAAGGCCGTCATCGGAAACGGTATAACTCTCCGCCAGCACGTTTTTCAGTTTCATCTCTTTATCGAGACCGAACAGCCCCTGGTAAAACGATTTCGCTACGGCCTGAGATAACGTGTCATTCGCGTCATATGGATCGAGCGTGGTGAAGTTCGATCCTACCGCCACCACCACATCTTTGGCAGCGAATGCACAAGATGCCATCAACGCTGTCGCAATGCTCAGCGCCACTAACCCACTACGGTGTACAGCTCTTGCCATTTTATTCTCCGCCTGAATGTTATCTACGCATGAATGCGTATTCTGATTGTGGTTGTGCGACGTAATGCCCCGGCCCGACGCATTGCAACGAGACGGCTGCAACCTCTTCGCCACGCAGATGAATATTGCTGGGAAGATCGTCCGACAGCAGTACACGCTGCGGTCGTTGTCGGGACGGTTCAGCGACCGGAACTGCCGCCAGTAATTTACGCGTATAAGGATGCTGCGGGTTTTCAAAGACCGCGCGCCGTGGACCAATTTCAACAATTTGTCCGAGATACATCACCGCCACACGATGACTAATCCGCTCTACCACGGCCATATCGTGGGAGATAAACAGATACGCAATGCCGAAATCACGCTGGAGATCGAGCAACAAGTTGATAATCTGCCCGCGAATAGATACATCCAGCGCCGAGACGGCTTCGTCGGCAATGATCACTTTTGGATTCAATGCCAACGCGCGAGCAATGCAGATGCGCTGGCGCTGACCGCCGGAAAACTCATGCGGGTAACGCCAGGCATGTTCAGGTAACAGGCCCACGCGCTCTAGCAACCACGCAACGCGTGCAGCCGCTTCTTTACCTGGCAATAAACCGTGTACGCGCAGCGGTTCGATAATCGAATCACCGATGGTCTGACGTGGGTCCAGCGAAGCGTAAGGGTCCTGAAAAATAAACTGAATATCGCGACGCAATGCCTGAAGTTTGCCGGGTGACAAAGTATCGATTCGCTGACCGTTAAAGATAATTTCGCCGCCCTGCGATTCGACCAGGCGCAGCAACGCCCGCCCGGTAGTGGATTTACCGCTGCCAGACTCGCCCACCAGCGATAGCGTTTCGCCAGGCCAGAGATCAAAACTGACTTTCTCAACGGCATGCACTTCCCGCGTTACGCGATTCAACAAACCGCTGCGCAAAGGGAAACGGGTGACCAGATTACGCACCCGTAAAACAGGTTCGCCATCCACCACCGTTTTCTGCTCGATGGGTGGTTCCTGTTTCGCTGGATGTTCAAGCGATATCAATGGGAAACGTCGGGGATAATCTAACCCTTTCATCGCACCAAGTTGCGGAACAGCAGCTAACAGCGCACGGGTGTAAGGATGTTGCGGTGCATGAAAAATCTGTTCGACGCTACCCGTTTCCACCGCCTCGCCCTGATACATCACCAGTACCCGATCGGCAATCTCTGCCACCACGCCCATATCGTGAGTGATAAAGATAACGCCCATCGACATCTCTTTTTGCAATACTTTGATTAATTGCAGGATCTGCGCCTGAATAGTGACATCCAGCGCGGTGGTTGGCTCATCGGCAATCAGCACCGCCGGGCGGCATGACAGTGCCATCGCAATCATCACTCGCTGGCGCATCCCGCCAGAGAGTTGATGCGGATAACGTGAAAGAATGGTTTGTGCCTCCGGAATGCGTACCTGATCCAGCATCCGCTTCGCCTCGACCATTGCTTCTTCACGACTGGCGTTTTGATGCAGACGAATTGATTCGGCAATCTGTTCACCCACAGTAAATACCGGGTTCAGCGATGTCATCGGCTCCTGAAATATCATTGCCATATCCGCACCGCGCACATGGCGCATTTGTGCAGCGCTCTGTTCGCTAAGTTCAATCACCTCACGGCTGCGCCGCCGCAACAGCATTTGATCGCACTGCACTAAACCGCCCGCCTGTTCCAACAGGCGCATCAATGCCAGCGCAGTCACTGACTTACCAGAGCCGGATTCGCCAACAATTGCCAGCGTCTCACCACGTTGTAGGCTAAAAGAGAGATTGCGGACCGCAGCTATTTTCTGCTGGTCCTGCCTAAAGGCAATATTCAGATTTTCAACCGCCAGCACATCACCGGCATCAAGTTCATCACTGTGTGGCAACGGTGTCCCCTTTTTCACGGTAGATACCGGTGGTTGGCGTATCGCCTGCGTAGCCCCAGGCGCGATACATTCCTTCGGTGTTAAACGGTAGCGCGACGTTACCTTCATGGTCGATAGCGATTAAGCCACCGCTACCGCCAAGCGCAGGGAGTTTTTCCATTACTACCCGCTCGCAGGCTTCCGCGAGACTTAATCCGCCGTAATCCATTAACGCGGCGATGTCATATGCCGCCAGCGCGCGGATGAAGACTTCGCCCGTGCCGGTACAAGAAACCGCCACACTGGCGTTATTGGCGTAGCATCCGGCGCCCACTAAGGGACTATCGCCAACTCGTCCGGGTAATTTATTGGTCATTCCGCCCGTGGACGTGGCTGCCGCCAGATTGCCGTCTAAATCCAACGCCACGGCCCCCACGGTGCCCATTTTCTGTTTTTCATCCAGTGGCGCACCGCTATGGTCGAGAACCGTTGCCCCTTCCTCGCGCGCTGCCAGTAGTTGTTCATAACGCAAAGGCGTGGAGAAAATCTCCGGCGAGACGCGCTCCATGCCATGAGCAAATGCAAAATTTTCTGCCCCTTCGCCAATCATCATCACATGCGGGCTTTGCTCCATCACCAGCCGGGCGGCAAGAACCGGATTACGCAGATGCCTAACGCCCGCCACCGCACCGGCTTTCAGGGTGTTACCATCCATCACACAGGCGTCCAGTTCATGGGTTTCATCACGCGTAAAGACAGCGCCAATTCCGGCGTTAAACAGTGGACACTCTTCCAGCAGACGCACCGCTTCCGTCACCACATCCAGCGCACTTTCGCCCGCTTCCAGCATTTTCTGCCCGGTTTCAACAATGGCAGACAACGCCTCAATGTAGCGTAATTCCTGTTGCAGACTCATCTGCGCGCGGCTAATTGCACCTGCGCCACCATGAATTGCAATGACTGCTTTGCCCATAGTATTCGTCCATTAAGGGTGGCTCGCCACTTTTGCTATAAATATCAGAATTTTTATGAATTACTCATTCAATTTTTGAATATAGAAAGATGGATATGGCATGTAAAGGCAGGAGCCAGCGCTACGCCCGAGGTGGCATACAGTCTGTGGCGTTTTTCTGACATAATAGGCAAATTCGATTTTGCCTCCGCAGGAGTGTTTTCATGGAATTTACCACCGGATTGATGTCGCTCGACACCGCGCTTAATGAGATGCTTTCTCGCGTTACCCCACTGACCGCCCAGGAAACGCTGCCACTGGTACAGTGTTTTGGTCGTATTCTGGCGAGCGATGTCGTTTCGCCACTGGATGTCCCGGGGTTTGATAACTCCGCTATGGACGCCTACGCGGTGCGTTTAGCCGATATTGCCTCCGGGCAACCGCTGCCCGTTGCCGGTAAATCCTTTGCCGGTCAGCCGTACCATGGTGAATGGCCTGCGGGTACCTGCATTCGTATTATGACCGGTGCGCCGGTGCCGGAAGGCTGCGAAGCGGTGGTGATGCAGGAACAGACCGAACAGACTGACGCTGGCGTGCGTTTTACCGCTGAAGTGCGTAGCGGACAAAATATTCGCCGTCGCGGTGAAGATATTTCTGCGGGTGCGGTTGTTTTTCCAGTAGGTACTCGCCTGACTACCGCAGAGCTGCCAGTAATTGCTTCACTGGGGATTGCCGACGTTCCGGTGATTCGTAAAGTGCGTGTAGCGCTGTTTTCTACCGGTGATGAACTCCAGTTGCCAGGCCAGCCGCTGGGCGACGGCCAAATCTACGATACCAACCGTCTCGCCGTACACCTGATGTTAGAACAGCTGGGATGCGAGGTAATCAACTTAGGGATTATCCGCGACGATCCCCATGCCCTGCGCGCCGCTTTTATTGAAGCCGATAGCCAGGCAGATGTGGTGATCAGTTCCGGCGGTGTTTCAGTGGGTGAAGCGGATTACACCAAAACCATTCTTGAAGAGCTGGGGGAGATCGCCTTCTGGAAGCTGGCGATTAAACCAGGTAAACCGTTCGCGTTCGGTAAACTCAGCAATAGCTGGTTCTGCGGCCTGCCGGGCAACCCGGTTTCAGCAACGCTGACCTTCTATCAACTGGTACAGCCTTTGCTGGCAAAATTGAGCGGCAACACCGCCAGCGGCCTGCCCGCGCGCCAGCGTGTGCGCACGGCATCGCCTCTGAAGAAATCGCCAGGACGCCTTGATTTCCAGCGCGGCGTGCTGCAACGCAACGCCGATGGCGAACTGGAAGTGACGACCACCGGACATCAGGGTTCACATATATTTAGCTCCTTTAGCCTCGGCAACTGCTTTATCGTACTGGAGCGCGAGCGCGGCAATGTGGAAGTGGGCGAATGGGTGGAAGTAGAACCGTTTAACGCGTTGTTCGGAGGCCTGTAATGGCGGAACTCAGCGATCAGGAGATGCTGCGCTACAACCGGCAAATCATTCTGCGCGGTTTTGATTTTGACGGTCAGGAGGCGCTAAAAGATTCTCGCGTGCTGATCGTCGGCCTCGGTGGACTCGGCTGTGCAGCTTCGCAGTATCTGGCAAGCGCCGGTGTCGGTAACCTGACGCTGCTCGACTTCGACACGGTTTCGCTTTCAAATCTGCAACGCCAGACACTGCATAGTGATGCCACGGTCGGGCAACCGAAGGTGGAATCCGCCCGTGACGCCCTGACGCGGATCAACCCGCATATTGCGATTACGCCAGTCAATGCACTGCTAGATGACGCAGAACTTGCAGCATTGATTGCTGAACACGATCTGGTGCTCGACTGTACGGATAACGTTGCGGTACGCAATCAACTGAACGCTGGCTGTTTTGCCGCAAAGGTGCCGCTGGTTTCCGGGGCGGCAATTCGTATGGAAGGGCAAATCACGGTCTTCACTTATCAGGACGGCGAACCGTGCTACCGCTGCCTTAGCCGTTTGTTTGGCGAGAACGCGCTAACCTGCGTAGAAGCAGGCGTGATGGCACCGTTGATCGGGGTGATTGGTTCGTTGCAGGCAATGGAGGCGATCAAACTGCTGGCAGGTTATGGCAAACCTGCCAGCGGCAAAATCATCATGTACGATGCGATGACTTGCCAGTTTCGCGAAATGAAACTGATGCGTAATCCGGGGTGCGAGGTGTGCGGGCAGTAATTGCCAGCCCCAGGCCTGATAAGTCGCGGCAAGCGTCGCATCAGGCATTTGCTCCAGACGCCAGATGCGGCGTGAACGCCTTATCTGGCCTACGGTTCGGGCGCAGATTTCCAGGCGCGGCAAGCGTTGGTGCACTCCACCATGTCATCAGCAATTGATGAGGATGCAGAACGTCCGGTTAAATCGACGTTCTGCCAAAAGCCCCCTGCCAGTCCTGCTCAAACTTCGCCACGGCGGCATCAACTGCCGGATAGCTAATCATCTGCTGCGCCACATCCAGTGGCAGAGTAATTGATTCACATCCTGCCAGTAAGCAGTCCAGCGCCTGACGCGGGGTTTTGAAACTTGCGGCTAACACTTTCGCCTGCGGCGCATGCATTTTCAATAACTGGTGCAAATCGGTCACAGTTTGAATACCGCTACAGCCCTGAGCATCAATTCGGTTGACGTAAGGCGCAACGTACTCCGCACCTGCCAGCGCCGACAGCAGCCCTTGTGCCGCGCCATATACCGCGGTTCCCAGCGTCGGAATCCCTTCCGCTTTTAACATTTTAATGGCTGACAGGCCCTCAGCGGTCACCGGGATTTTCACCACGATATCCGCAATGATAGAACGCAGTTTACGTGCATCATTCACCATCCCTTCGGCAGTGGTAGCCATTACCTGGGCAAACAGACGCCCCTGACCGCCCATCGCTTCGTGAAGCTCCGGAAGTACCACCTCCAGCGGTTTTTTACCCGCGGCGATAATACTTGGGTTAGTGGTCACACCCGCCAGCGGAAAAATACGTGACAGCGCCTTCACCGCAACAACGTCTGAAGTATCCAGATACAGTTCCATACCATCCTCAAAATGTACTTTTTGTCTGAATGTAGACTATCACGGGAAAACTCTCTGAACAGTTGACGCACATCAATCAAACTTTCATTCGAAAGTATTTTAATGTTTGAACGAAACAGAGAGGCAACTATGATTTTCAATATTCAGCGCTACTCGACCCATGACGGCCCCGGTATCCGCACGGTCGTTTTTCTTAAAGGCTGTTCACTGGGCTGCCGCTGGTGTCAGAACCCGGAAAGCCGCGCCCGCACGCAGGATCTGCTGTATGACGCACGTCTGTGCCTGGAAGGCTGCGAGCTGTGCGCTAAGGCCGCGCCGGAAGCGATTGAGCGCGCGCTGAATGGTTTGCTTATTCATCGGGAAAAGTTAACCCCGGAGCATCTGACGGCGTTAACCGACTGCTGCCCGACACAGGCGTTAACCGTGTGTGGTGAAGTGAAAAGCGTTGAGGAGATCATGGCGACCGTTCTGCGCGACAAACCGTTTTACGATCGCAGCGGCGGCGGCTTAACGCTTTCCGGTGGTGAGCCGTTTATGCAGCCGGAAATGGCGATGGGGCTACTGCAAACCAGCCACGAAGCCGGTATTCATACTGCGGTAGAAACCTGTCTGCATGTGCCGTGGAAATACATCGCCCCTTCTCTGCCGTATATCGATCTGTTTCTTGCCGATTTAAAACACGTTGCCGACGTGCCGTTTAAACAGTGGACCGACGGTAACGCCGCCAGAGTGCTGGATAACCTGAAAAAACTCGCAGCGGCGGGGAAAAAAATCATCATCCGCGTGCCGTTGATTCAGGGCTTTAATGCCGATGAAACCTCTGTGAAAGCCATTACCGATTTTGCCGCCGACGAGCTGCACGTCGGCGAAATTCATTTCCTGCCCTACCACACGCTGGGCATCAACAAATATCACTTACTTAATCTGCCCTATGACGCCCCGGAAAAACCGCTTGATGCGCCAGAACTGCTCGACTTTGCCCTGCAGTATGCCTGCCAGAAAGGGTTAACCGCGACCTTACGAGGATAACAACCATGACCACACTGAAACTGGACACGCTCAGCGACCGCATTAAAGCGCACAAAAATGCGCTGGTGAATATTGTGAAACCGCCGGTCTGTACCGAGCGCGCGCAGCACTATACCGAGATGTATCAACAACATCTCGATAAGCCGATCCCGGTACGTCGCGCTCTGGCGCTGGCCCATCACCTGGCGAATCGCACTATTTGGATCAAGCACGATGAGTTGATCATCGGCAACCAGGCAAGCGAAGTTCGCGCCGCGCCGATCTTCCCGGAATATACCGTCTCCTGGATCGAAAAAGAGATTGATGATCTGGCGGATCGTCCGGGTGCAGGTTTTGCGGTGAGCGAAGAGAACAAACGCGTTCTGCATGAAGTGTGCCCTTGGTGGCGCGGTCAGACGGTACAGGATCGCTGCTATGGCATGTTTACCGATGAGCAAAAAGGCCTGCTGGCGACCGGTATCATTAAAGCGGAAGGTAATATGACCTCCGGCGATGCGCACCTGGCGGTCAATTTCCCACTGTTGCTGGAAAAAGGGCTTGATGGTCTGCGCGAGAAAGTGGCGGAGCGCCGCATGCGTATTAACCTGACCGTGCTGGAAGATCTGCACGGCGAGCAATTCCTGAAAGCGATTGATATCGTGTTGGTGGCGGTCAGTGAACATATTGAACGTTTCGCTGCCCTGGCGCGTGAAATGGCCGCTACCGAACCCCGCGAAAGCCGTCGCGATGAACTGCTGGCGATGGCCGAAAACTGCGACCTTATCGCCCACCAGCCGCCGCAGACTTTCTGGCAGGCGCTGCAACTGTGCTACTTCATCCAGTTGATTTTGCAGATCGAATCTAACGGTCACTCAGTATCGTTTGGTCGTATGGACCAGTATCTCTACCCGTACTATCGCCGCGACGTTGAACTGAACCAGACACTGGATCGTGAACACGCCATCGAGATGCTGCATAGCTGCTGGCTGAAACTGCTGGAAGTGAACAAGATCCGCTCCGGCTCGCACTCAAAAGCCTCTGCGGGAAGTCCGCTGTATCAGAACGTCACCATTGGCGGGCAAAATCTGGTTGATGGTCAGCCGATGGACGCGGTGAATCCACTCTCTTACGCAATCCTCGAATCTTGCGGCCGCCTGCGTTCCACTCAGCCTAACCTCAGCGTGCGCTACCACGCGGGAATGAGTAACGATTTCCTCGATGCCTGCGTACAGGTGATCCGCTGCGGCTTCGGGATGCCGGCGTTCAACAACGACGAAATCGTCATCCCGGAATTTATTAAACTCGGTATTGAACCGCAGGATGCTTACGACTACGCGGCGATTGGCTGTATCGAAACCGCCGTCGGTGGCAAATGGGGCTATCGCTGCACCGGGATGAGCTTTATCAACTTCGCCCGCGTGATGCTGGCGGCGCTGGAAGGCGGTCGTGATGCCACCAGCGGCAAAGTGTTCCTGCCACAAGAAAAAGCGTTGTCAGCGGGTAACTTCAACAACTTCGATGAAGTGATGGACACGTGGGACACGCAAATCCGTTACTACACCCGTAAATCAATCGAAATCGAATATGTCGTCGACACCATGCTGGAAGAGAACGTGCACGATATTCTCTGCTCGGCGCTGGTGGATGACTGTATTGAGCGAGCGAAAAGCATTAAACAAGGCGGCGCGAAGTATGACTGGGTTTCTGGCCTGCAGGTCGGCATTGCTAACCTCGGCAACAGCCTGGCGGCAGTGAAGAAACTGGTGTTTGAACAGGGCGCGATTGGTCAGCAACAACTGGCTGCCGCACTGGCGGATGACTTCGACGGCCTGACGCACGAGCAGCTGCGTCAGCGGCTGATTAACGGCGCGCCGAAGTACGGCAACGACGATGATACTGTCGATACGCTGCTGGCTCGCGCTTATCAGACCTATATCGACGAACTGAAACAGTACCATAACCCGCGCTACGGTCGTGGTCCGATTGGCGGCAACTATTACGCAGGTACGTCGTCTATCTCCGCTAACGTACCGTTTGGCGCGCAGACTATGGCAACGCCGGACGGACGTAAAGCACATACCCCGCTGGCAGAAGGCGCTAGTCCGGCCTCCGGTACTGACCATCTCGGCCCAACGGCGGTCATTGGCTCGGTGGGTAAACTGCCTACGGCAGCGATTCTCGGCGGCGTGTTGCTCAACCAGAAACTGAATCCGGCAACGCTGGAGAACGAATCTGACAAGCAGAAACTGATGATCCTACTGCGCACCTTCTTCGAGGTGCATAAAGGCTGGCATATTCAGTACAACATCGTTTCCCGCGAAACGCTGCTGGAAGCGAAAAAACATCCGGATCAGTACCGCGATCTGGTGGTGCGCGTAGCGGGTTATTCCGCCTTCTTCACTGCGCTCTCTCCAGACGCACAGGACGATATCATCGCCCGTACTGAACATATGCTGTAATCTCCTTCGCCCGGTAACGGCTGTTGCCGGGCGAAAATACTCATCCCATCGATATTATTTTAATCCGAAATAAATTTGTGCTCCGCGTCACATTGTCATTACACTGTGGCGGTTTGCATTCATTGTCAGGAGCACATCTATGAGCGTAAAAGTTATCGTCACAGACATGGACGGTACTTTTCTGAGCGACGCCAAAACGTACAACAATGAGCGTTTTATGGTGCAATATCAGGAACTTAAAAAGCGTGGCATTGAGTTTGTTGTCGCCAGCGGTAATCAGTATTACCAGCTTATTTCGTTCTTTCCTGAGCTAAAGGATGAGATCTCTTTTGTCGCAGAAAACGGCGCATTGGTTTACGAACATGGCAAGCAGTTGTTCCACGGCGAATTAACCCGACATGAATCGCGGATTGTGATTGGCGAGTTGCTAAAAGATAAGCAACTCAATTTTGTCGCCTGCGGTCTGCAAAGTGCATATGTCAGCGAAAATGCCCCCGAAGCATTCGTCGCACTGATGGCAAAACACTACCATCGCCTGAAACCTGTAAAAGATTATCAGGAGATTGACGATGTGCTGTTTAAATTTTCGCTCAACCTGCCAGATGAGCAGATCCCCTTGGTCGTCGACAAACTGCACGTTGCGCTCGACGGCATTATGAAGCCGGTTACCAGTGGTTTTGGCTTTATCGACCTGATTATTCCTGGCCTGCATAAAGCGAATGGTATTTCGCGGTTACTGAAACGCTGGGATCTGTCACCGCAAAATGTGGTAGCGATTGGCGACAGCGGTAACGATGCGGAGATGCTGAAAATGGCGCGTTATTCCTTTGCGATGGGCAATGCTGCGGAAAACATTAAACAAATCTCCCGTTACGCTACCGATGATAATAATCATGAAGGCGCGCTGAATGTGATTCAGGCGGTGCTGGATAACACCGCTCCTTTCAATAAGTAACCTTTTCCCGGCCGGAGCAATCGTTCCGGCATCTCTCTTTTTTGCTCACTTTGTGCACTTACTCAAGATTCTCATCTTGCGTTAACTTATTTTTAACTTAAAGTATCAATCATAACTATTTTCACTTTCGAACGAAAGTTGTGAGGTTGATATGACTTTTACCTATGAGACACTGCCAACAGATGCGAAAACGGCTATCCGTAAGATGAAAGCGGAGCTGCGACAACAGATCGGCGATGTACAACAGGTCTTCGATAAACTCTCTGCAAAAATCGAAGCACGTGTAGCAGAAATAGACGCCCTCAAAGGGCAAGGATTACCGGTTTGGCCGGAAGTCCCATATAGCGACGTTGCAGCAGGTACAGTGAATGAAGCCACGCGCAATGAAATTAAACGTCGCGGCTGTGCAGTAATTAAAGGCCATTTCCCCCGCGAACAGGCACTGGCATGGGATCGCGCAATGCTTGACTATCTTGATGCCAATCATTTTGATGATGTTTATAAAGGTCCCGGCGACAGCTTCTTTGGATCGCTGGAGGCATCTCGTCCTGAAATCTACCCTATTTACTGGTCGCAGGCACAAATGCAGGCGCGACAAAGTGACAATATGGCGGCGGTGCAATCTTTCCTTAACCGCCTGTGGAAGTCTGAAAGCAACGGCAGGCAGTGGTTTGATCCCGATATTAGCGTGATCTATCCGGACAGGATCCGCCGCCGCCCACCAGGCACGACGTCTAAAGGTCTGGGTGCACACACTGATTCTGGGGCGCTGGAACGTTGGTTATTACCCGCTTATCAGCGTGTTTTTGCCCATGTTTTCAACGGTAATGTCGACGATTACGATCCGTGGGATGCTGCATACCGTACTGATGTTGAAGAGTACACGGTGGATAACACCACAAAATGTTCGGTGTTCCGCACTTTTCAAGGCTGGACGGCGCTTTCCGATATGTTACCAGGACAGGGATTATTGCATGTGGTGCCAATCCCGGAAGCGATGGCGTATGTTTTATTGCGCCCACTGCTGGATGACGTACCGGACGATGAGTTGTGTGGGGTCGCTCCTGGCAAAGTTCTGCCCATTTCAGAGAAATGGCATCCACTACTGATTAAAGCACTCACTTCCATTCCAGCTATTACAGCGGGGGATTCCGTCTGGTGGCACTGCGACGTGATCCACTCCGTCGCATCGGTAAATAATCAACAAGGCTGGGGGAATGTGATGTATATCCCTGCCGCGCCGATGTGTGAGAAAAACCGGGCTTATGCGCATAACGTCAGGAAAGCACTGGAAAAAGGGGCATCACCGGGCGATTTCCCTCGAGAAGATTATGAAGCAAACTGGGATGGCCGATTTACGCTGGATGATCTGAACATTCACGGTAAGCGCGCGCTGGGCATGGATGTTTGAGAGGTGATGGATTAGTAGAAGTGAATTGATGTGAGGTTAAGAAAGCAGGTTCGGTGTTGCTCAGATTGCTGACAAAGTGCGCTTTGTTCATGCCGGATGCGGCGTGACCGTCTTATCCGACCTACAAAATCATGCAAATTCAATATATTGCGATACACTGTCAGGCCTGATAAGCGTAGCGCATCAGGCAATTTTGCATTTGTCATCAGTTTCAGTAGCCCTGGCCATATCAGGGCTACTGATAATAACTTACTCGATCCCTTTACTACGCAGGTAATCTTCGTAATTACCGCTAAAGTCGATCACGCGTTCCGGGGTGATTTCCAGAATTCGGGTCGCCAAGGAGCTTACAAACTCACGGTCGTGAGAAACAAAGATCAGCGTGCCCTGATACAGTTCCAGCGCCATGTTCAGCGACTCAATGGATTCCATATCAAGGTGGTTGGTCGGTTCGTCCATGATCAGAATGTTCGGCTTCTGCATCATTAACTTACCAAACAGCATCCGCCCTTTTTCTCCACCGGAAAGCACTTTCGCTGGCTTTTTGATGTCGTCCTGGCTGAACAGCAAACGACCGAGAATGCTACGTACCGCCTGCTCGTCATCGCCTTCCTGTTTCCACTGACTCATCCATTCGAATACGGTCAGATCATTTTCGAACTCATATTCGTGGTCCTGGGCGTAGTAACCAATGCGCGCGTTTTCAGACCATTTTACGGTGCCGCTGTCCGGTTGCAGATCGCCCACCAGCGTTTTCAGCAGCGTTGATTTACCGACGCCGTTGGTACCCAGTACCGCCAGTTTTTCACCGACTTCCAGCAGCAGGTTGAGATTTTTAAACAGTGGACCGTTATCAAACCCTTTGGTCAGACCTTCCACTTCCAGCGCGTTACGGAACAGTTTCTTATCCTGTTCAAAACGGATGAACGGGTTCTGACGGCTGGAGGCTTTCACCTCTTCAAGTTTGATTTTATCAATCTGGCGTGCGCGCGAAGTTGCCTGGCGAGATTTCGAGGCGTTGGCACTAAAGCGGCTAACGAAAGATTGCAACTCAGCAATCTGCGCTTTCTTCTTGGCGTTATCAGCCAGCAGACGTTCACGCGCCTGAGTCGCCGCCGTCATGTACTCATCGTAGTTGCCCGGATAAACGCGCAGTTCACCGTAATCCAGATCCGCCATGTGGGTACAAACCATGTTAAGGAAGTGACGGTCGTGCGAGATGATGATCATGGTGCTGTCACGCTCGTTCAGCACCTGTTCCAGCCAACGAATGGTGTCGATGTCGAGGTTGTTGGTCGGTTCGTCGAGCAGGAGAATGTCCGGATCAGCAAACAGCGCCTGCGCCAGCAGCACACGCAGCTTCCAGCCAGGAGCAACTTCACTCATCGGGCCGTAGTGCTGTTCCACTGGGATTCCCACGCCAAGCAACAGTTCACCGGCGCGAGCTTCCGCAGAGTAACCGTCCATTTCGCCGTATTTCACTTCCAGATCGGCCACTTTATAGCCGTCCTCTTCACTCATTTCCGGCAAAGCATAGATGCGGTCGCGCTCCTGCTTCACTTCCCACAACTCTTTATGCCCCATGATCACCGTATCCAGCACGGTGAACTCTTCAAAGGCAAACTGATCCTGACGCAATTTACCAATGCGCTCGTTGGGATCGAGGGAAACGTTACCCAGCGTCGGCTCTAAGTCGCCGCCGAGGATCTTCATAAAGGTGGATTTACCACTACCGTTCGCGCCAATCAGGCCGTAACGGTTGCCGCCGCCAAACTTGACGGAAATGTTTTCAAACAACGGCTTACTGCCGAACTGCATGGTGACGTTACTGGAAACTAACACAGGCGTATCCTGAAAAGAGATATGACAAACCGCGTATTATGCCATAAGTCTGAAAGAAGATCCCGTCCCCCGCTTAAGGTCTACACTCTTCCCAAAGGCAAAAAATGTGATTTCGTACACATCTGATTTCACTGTGAGCTGGAATGAACTTATAATGCGCTTCCAATACTCTAATATTCTCAACCCAATGGCCTGCCAGGCACTAAATCTCGCTTAACATGAATATGAAATTGAAAACATTATTCGCAGCGGCCTTCGCTGTTGTCGGCTTTTGCAGTACCGCCTCTGCGGTAACTTATCCTCTGCCAACCGACGGGAGTCGCCTGGTTGGTCAGAATCAGGTGATCACCATTCCTGAAGGTAACACTCAGCCGCTGGAGTATTTTGCCGCCGAGTACCAGATGGGTCTTTCCAACATGATGGAAGCTAACCCGGGTGTGGACACCTTCCTGCCGAAAGGCGGTACTGTACTGAACATTCCGCAGCAGCTGATCCTGCCGGATACCGTTCATGAAGGCATTGTCATTAACAGCGCAGAGATGCGTCTCTATTACTATCCGAAAGGCAGCAACACCGTTATCGTGCTGCCCATCGGCATTGGTCAGTTAGGCAAAGACACGCCTATCAACTGGACCACCAAAGTTGAGCGTAAGAAAGCAGGCCCGACCTGGACGCCGACCGCCAAAATGCACGCAGAGTACCGCGCTGCGGGCGAACCGCTTCCGGCTGTCGTTCCGGCAGGTCCGGATAACCCGATGGGGCTGTATGCACTCTACATCGGTCGCCTGTACGCTATCCATGGCACCAACGCCAACTTCGGTATCGGTCTGCGTGTAAGTCATGGCTGTGTGCGTCTGCGTAACGAAGACATCAAATTCCTGTTCGAGAAAGTACCGGTCGGTACTCGCGTACAGTTTATTGATGAGCCGGTAAAAGCGACCACCGAGCCTGACGGCAGCCGTTATATTGAAGTCCATAACCCGCTGTCTACCACCGAAGCCCAGTTTGAAGGTCAGGAAATTGTGCCAATTACCCTGACGAAGAGCGTGCAGACAGTAACTGGTCAGCCTGATGTGGATCAGGTCGTGCTGGATGAAGCGATCAAAAATCGTTCCGGGATGCCGGTTCGTCTGAATTAATCTTCAAAACTTAAATTAAAAGGCGGACTCATAATCCGCCTTTTTTATTTGCCAGCACCTAGCTGGCCGGGAACATAACTAACAAAACGTATCCCACCAGCGCCGCCCACAACAGTATCGGTATTGAATAGAGATGGAAACGCCACCAGATACGGCGATCGTTTGCCATCCGTAACGCAATCAAATTTGCCAGCGATCCGGGTAATAAACCAAAGCCACCCACGTTTACCGCCCATGCCAGTAATAAAGACGGTGGCACATAATTGAGGAGCAAAATCGTGCTCGGCACGTTACTGATCACCTGCGATAAACCAATCGCCGTTAACCATAATCCGGGTTCGGATAAATGACTCACGTTACTTAACACCCCCTGCAAAGCTGGCAATTGGGTTAGTAAATGGACGTCGATAAACATCGCCATAAACACCAGCAGCAGCGTCCAGTCCACGCTGATCACCACGCGACGAGCCAGCAGCGCAAAGCCCGCCGCTACAATCACCAGTCCCCACAGCTCTTGTTTTAACTCCAGCGCCGTCAGAAAGACGATATACAGCCCCAGACAACTCCACACCAGCCGCGGTTTCCACTCAGGTGTTTGCGCCCCCGTATGATATTGCAGCGCCTTTCCAGGGAAACAACACCAGCACAGTAGCAGGAGTGTCAGCATCATTGCGCCAGCCAGCGGTGCCATTTGGGCAATAAACCCGGCAAACGAAAGACCAGAACGACCCCAGATAAGAATATTTTGCGGGTTGCCAATCGGCGTCAGTAGCGAACCCGCATTGACTGCCAGCGCCTCAAAAATAATCAGTCGATTAACCGGGATCTCACACAGTCTTTTTAGCGTGATGGTCAGCGGAACAACAATAAACAGCGCGACATCGTTGGTCAGAAATGTTGAAAGCAGCGCCGCCGCCAGCACCATAAACATTGCCAGCCGACGCTCAGTAGCAAAGCGGCGCACCATTTTGCGCCCCAGCACATCAAAATAACCGCTTAACTCCACACCTTTGGTCAGCAGCATCAGGCCACTGAGGGTGATGATAGTGTGCCAGTCGATAGCAGCAAGCCAGGATTTCGGTGCAAAGGGAACGAAAAAACTTAATCCGATGCCAACAAGAATTAATAACTGAAAAAAGCGATCGCCTTGTAGCGTGCGTAAAAAAGGCAGGCTCATTTGGCACCGTGTTTCTGGGTAAACAAACGAAAGGCATCCAGCGTCTCTTCACTAACATGGTGCTCCATGCCTTCCGCGTCGCGACGGGCGATTTCCGGACTGACACCCAACACTAATAAGAAATTTTCGACTATCTGATGTCGCTCGCGGCTTTCCTGCGCCAGTTTCTCTCCTTCTGCCGTTAAAAACACGCCACGCCAGGGGATCATTTCAATCAGCCCCATGGTTGCCAGTCGTTTGAGCATTTTAGCCACCGTCGGTTGCGAAACGCCCAGACGAGCAGCCATGTCTACCTGACGAGCTTCCCCCACTTCCCTGATCAAGTCAGAAATC
Source organism: Escherichia sp. HH41S (assembly GCF_009820115.1). Lineage (NCBI taxonomy): Bacteria > Pseudomonadati > Pseudomonadota > Gammaproteobacteria > Enterobacterales > Enterobacteriaceae > Escherichia > Escherichia sp. HH41S. The sequence goes on along the minus strand of NZ_VNXE01000123.1, from coordinate 60,263 downwards.
AGCTCAACGTAATCATCAATAAGCTCGCGCCGGTGTGCCTCTCTGACCTGGCGGAACCCTTCAACGTGCTCTTCCACATTCACTAACTGCGTCACTTTTTTTGCTGTTGGCGTACCTGCGCGACGACTCATTGTGCTTCCTCATTATGGTGACGCATACATAGCGTTCTCATTTCGTGCGCACATTGTAAACCAGAGTTGCGAAGGTACAAAAAATTAACGTTTTAGCAATAGCTATATAATATAGCCTGTGCTATATCTGTATGTAATGCAATCATCCCTCAAGGATCGACGGGATTAGCAAGTCAGGAGGTCTTATGAATGAGTTCAAGAGGTGTATGCGCGTGTTTAGTCATTCTCCCTTTAAAGTACGGTTAATGCTGCTCTCTATGTTGTGCGATATGGTCAACAACAAACCGCAGCAAGATAAACCTTCCGATAAATAGCGGCGTCGCGGTACGCCGCTTCACTCCTGCTTTTATGCAGGCACAACGCGTTTTGCTCTGAAAAACCCCACTTTTTGTCGGATTTGCAATCCCCTTCGCAAAAGATTTGTTCGTCAGTAGTTGACCTGAACGGCTGCTCGCTCTATCTTCTTGCAGCCCTGCGTATATTGCGGCTCGCGGATGCGGACCCTTTTCCCCTCTTCACGCACTCTTGCAGGTATTGACCCTTGACGCCAGGGTAAGCACATGGCGTTTGTTACGATAGTGGCATATGAATTTAACCCTCAAAGAATCGCTTGTTACCCGTAGCCGGGTATTTAGCCCGTGGACTGCGTTCTACTTTTTACAGTCGCTATTAATTAACCTCGGCTTAGGTTACCCCTTCAGTTTGCTATACACCGCCGCATTTACGGCTATTTTGCTTTTGCTATGGCGAACATTGCCTCGCGTACAAAAAGTTCTGGTCGGTGTCAGTTCGCTGGTGGCGGCTTGTTATTTCCCTTTTGCTCAGGCCTACGGCGCGCCTAACTTCAATACCTTGCTGGCATTGCATTCCACCAATATGGAAGAGTCGACCGAAATCCTGACGATTTTTCCGTGGTACAGCTACCTGGTCGGCTTATTTATTTTTGCGCTCGGCGTAATAGCAATCAGGCGGAAAAAAGAGAGCGAAAAAGCGCGCTGGAATACCTTCGACAGTCTGTGTCTGGTATTCAGTGTGGCGACATTTTTTGTTGCTCCCGTGCAAAATCTGGCCTGGGGCGGCGTATTTAAACTGAAAGATACTGGCTATCCGGTATTTCGTTTTGCTAAGGATGTCATCGTCAATAATAACGAGGTGATTGAAGAGCAAGAACGGATGGCAAAACTTTCCGGAATGAAAGATACCTGGACGGTCACTGCCGTTAAGCCGAAATATCAGACCTATGTGGTGGTGATCGGTGAAAGTGCGCGTCGCGATGCCCTCGGTGCCTTTGGCGGTCACTGGGATAATACCCCGTTTGCCAGCAGCGTTAACGGTTTGCTTTTTGCTGACTATATTGCCGCCAGTGGCTCCACGCAGAAATCGCTTGGCTTAACACTCAATCGCGTAGTCGATGGCAAACCACAGTTTCAAGATAACTTTGTCACCCTGGCAAATCGCGCGGGCTTCCAGACCTGGTGGTTTTCCAACCAGGGTCAAATCGGCGAATACGATACCGCTATCGCCAGCATCGCCAAACGGGCAGATGAAGTGTACTTCCTGAAAGAAGGTAATTTTGAAGCAGATAAAAACACGAAAGACGAAGCGTTACTGGATATGACCGCTCAAGTGCTGGCACAAGAGCACTCGCAACCGCAGCTGATTGTTCTACATCTGATGGGCTCACATCCACAGGCCTGCGACCGGACACAAGGCAAATACGAAACCTTTGTGCAATCGAAAGAAACGTCGTGCTATCTCTATACCATGACGCAAACGGACGATTTACTGCGTAAGCTGTACGATCAGTTACGCAACAGCGGCAGCAGCTTCTCGCTGGTTTACTTTTCTGACCACGGTCTGGCCTTTAAAGAGCGCGGCAAAGACGTGCAATACCTTGCCCATGATGATAAATATCAGCAGAATTTCCAGGTGCCTTTTATGGTCATTTCGAGCGACGATAAAGCGCATCGGGTGATTAAAGCCCGCCGCTCTGCCAATGACTTCTTAGGCTTTTTCTCCCAGTGGACGGGAATTAAAGCGAAGGAAATTAACATCAAATACCCGTTTATCTCTGAGAAGAAAGCCGGGCCGATATATATCACCAACTTCCAGTTACAGAAGGTAGATTACAACCATCTCGGAACCGATATTTTCGACCCGAAACCTTAAAAACAAAAATCCGCCCCGAGAGGCGGATTTTTTATATCACCGAAGTGATTAGAAGCGGTAACCAACACCGGCAATCCAGGTGCCTACGTCAACGCTACGAATACGGCTCTGCTCGTAAGAGAAGTCCAGAGCAACGTTTTCCATCGGGTTAAACTGCAGACCTGCACCGTAGGAGAAACCGTAGTCGCTGGTGTCGTGTTTGTAGGTCGGGTATTCAGTGGTCTGGAATTTACCATAACCCACACCCACTACACCGTAGATGCTTGCCCAGTCGTTAATGCGGTAAGCCGGACCAGCAGTGATGCCGTAGTACTGGTTTTTGTTGTAGTCACCAGAGCTTGCAGTACGGCTTTTCTCGGTGTAAGTGAAAGAACCGATCACACCCAGCGGGCTGTTGTCTTCTTCATAGCGGTATTTCAGGTTGAAACCGCCCATTTTGTTCATTTGGCCCTGAGCGTCGCTCTGTGCGTAACCGCCAGTTACGGTAGAAGTCGCAGCTACGGAAGTACCTGCGGTGAAAGCCAGAACTGCGGCCAGTGCTGAAAGACATGCAATTTTTTTCATAACCACCTCAAATGTGATTCAAATAAGTCCTAAGTTTTAAATATATCAAAAATTAATGGGAAACTCTTCGCGATTTATGATGTCTAACGGGCCATTTCATGTAACAGAACGTTTCCATACACCGCTATCCATCTAAATTTAAATCACTTTTTCAGAGAACTGCGTAAGTATTACGCATGTATTCCCTGTCATTCATCCAGATTATTCCTAATCACCAGACTAATGATTCCATCAATCCTGGCGCATTTTAGTCAAAACGGGGGAAAATTTTTTCAACAAATGCTCAACCAGCATTGGGTATATCCAGTACACTCCACGCTTTACTTAGGTTTAGATATTTGTGGGAGAAAGGATGCCTGGTTCATTACGTAAAATGCCGGTCTGGTTACCAATAGTCATATTGCTCGTTGCCATGGCGTCTATTCAGGGTGGAGCCTCGTTAGCTAAGTCACTTTTTCCTCTGGTGGGCGCACCGGGTGTCACTGCGCTGCGTCTGGCATTAGGAACGCTGATCCTCATCGCGTTCTTTAAGCCATGGCGACTGCGCTTTGCCAAAGAGCAGCGGTTACCGCTGTTGTTTTACGGCGTTTCGCTGGGTGGGATGAATTATCTTTTTTATCTTTCTATTCAGACAGTACCGCTGGGTATTGCGGTGGCGCTGGAGTTCACCGGACCACTGGCGGTGGCGCTGTTCTCTTCTCGTCGCCCGGTAGATTTCGTCTGGGTTGTGCTGGCGGTTCTTGGTCTGTGGTTCCTGCTACCGCTGGGGCAAGACGTTTCCCATGTCGATTTAACCGGCTGTGCGCTGGCACTGGGGGCCGGGGCTTGTTGGGCTATTTACATTTTAAGTGGGCAACGCGCAGGAGCGGAACATGGCCCTGCGACGGTGGCAATTGGTTCGTTGATTGCAGCGTTAATTTTCGTGCCAATTGGAGCGCTTCAGGCTGGTGAAGCACTCTGGCACTGGTCGGTTATTCCATTGGGTCTGGCGGTCGCTATTCTCTCGACCGCTCTGCCTTATTCGCTGGAAATGATTGCCCTCACCCGTTTGCCAACGCGGACATTTGGTACGCTGATGAGCATGGAACCGGCGCTGGCTGCCGTTTCCGGGATGATTTTCCTCGGAGAAACATTGACACCCATACAGCTGCTGGCGCTCGGCGCTATCATCGCCGCTTCAATGGGTTCTACGCTGACAGTACGCAAAGAGAGCAAAATAAAAGAATTAGACATTAATTAAATTTACATTTCTGCATGGTTATGCATAACCATGCAGAATTTCTCGCTACTTTTCCTCCACACCGTCTTTATATATCGAATTATGCAAAAGCATATTTATTCCGAAAATTCCTGGCGAGCCAATAAATAAGAATTGTTCTTATCAATATATCTAACTCATTGAATTTTTATTAGTTTTGTTTTTCACGCTTGTTACCACTATTAGTGTGATAGGAACAGCCAGAATAGCGGAACACATAGCCGGTGCTATACTTAGTCTCGTTAATTACTGGGACATAACATCAAGAGGATATGAAATTATGAGTACCGCTAAATTAGTTAAATCAAAAGCGACCAATCTGCTTTATACCCGCAACGATGTCTCTGACAGCGAGAAAAAAGCAACAGTAGAGTTGCTGAATCGCCAGGTTATCCAGTTTATTGATCTTTCTTTGATTACCAAACAAGCGCACTGGAACATGCGCGGCGCTAACTTCATTGCCGTACATGAAATGCTGGATGGCTTCCGCACCGCACTGATCGATCATCTGGATACCATGGCAGAACGTGCAGTGCAGCTGGGCGGTGTAGCTCTGGGGACCACTCAAGTTATCAACAGCAAAACCCCGCTGAAAAGTTACCCGCTGGACATCCACAACGTTCAGGATCACCTGAAAGAACTGGCTGACCGTTATGCGATTGTCGCTAATGATGTACGTAAAGCGATTGGCGAAGCGAAAGATGACGACACCGCAGATATCCTGACCGCCGCGTCTCGCGATCTGGATAAATTCCTGTGGTTTATCGAATCTAACATCGAATAAATCCATCGCTGATGGTGGAAAACTTTAGTACCCGATAAAAGCGGCTTCCTGACAGGAGGCCGTTTTGTTTTGCAGCCCACCTCAACGCACTTATTTAGTGCATCCATCTGCTATCTCCAGCTGATTAAGTAAATTTTTTGTATCCACATCATCACACAATCGTTACATAAAGATTGTTTTTTCATCAGGTTTTACGCTAAATAATCACTGTGTTGAGTGCACAATTTTAGCGCACCAGTTTGGTGCCCCAGAATGGTGCATCTTCAGGGTATTGCCCTATAAATCGTGCATCACGTTTTTACCGCATCTCGATAAATCAATGAGTTGCAAAACTGGCACGATTTTTTCATATATGTGAATGTCACGCAGGGGATCGTCCCGTGGATAGAAAAAAGGAAATGCTATGAAGTCTGTATTAAAAGTTTCACTGGCTGCACTGACCCTGGCTTTTGCGGTTTCTTCTCATGCCGCGGATAAAAAATTAGTTGTCGCGACGGATACCGCCTTCGTTCCGTTTGAATTTAAACAGGGCGATAAATACGTGGGCTTTGACGTTGATCTGTGGGCTGCCATCGCTAAAGAGTTGAAGCTGGATTACGAACTGAAGCCGATGGATTTCAGTGGGATCATTCCGGCACTGCAAACCAAAAACGTCGATCTGGCGCTGGCGGGCATCACCATTACCGACGAGCGTAAAAAAGCGATCGATTTCTCTGACGGCTACTACAAAAGCGGCCTGTTAGTGATGGTGAAAGCTAACAATAACGATGTGAAAAGCGTGAAAGATCTCGACGGGAAAGTGGTTGCTGTGAAGAGCGGCACTGGCTCCGTTGATTACGCGAAAGCAAACATTAAAACTAAAGATCTGCGTCAGTTCCCGAACATCGATAACGCCTATATGGAACTGGGCACTAACCGCGCAGACGCCGTTCTACACGATACGCCAAACATTCTTTACTTCATCAAAACTGCCGGTAACGGTCAGTTCAAAGCGGTAGGTGACTCTCTGGAAGCACAGCAATACGGTATCGCGTTCCCGAAAGGTAGCGATGAGCTGCGTGACAAAGTCAACGGCGCGTTGAAAACCCTGCGCGAGAACGGAACTTACAACGAAATCTACAAAAAATGGTTCGGTACTGAACCAAAATAATAACGCTACGCCTGTAAAGCGCACTGGCAGTCCCCTCTCCCCTCTGGGGAGGGGGGTTGGGTAAGGGGCGCAAACCCGCTCCGACGCAATTAATTACCCTAACTTTGATTATTTACACCACGGTAACAGGAACAACATATGCAGTTTGACTGGAGTGCCATCTGGCCTGCCATTCCGCTTCTGATTGAAGGTGCCAAAATGACCCTGTGGATTTCTGTCCTCGGTCTGGCTGGCGGCCTGGTGATCGGATTGCTGGCAGGTTTTGCACGCACCTTCGGTGGTTGGATAGCCAACCACGTCGCGCTGGTCTTTATTGAAGTGATCCGCGGCACACCTATTGTCGTCCAGGTGATGTTTATCTACTTTGCCCTGCCGATGGCGTTTAACGACTTACGCATCGACCCATTTACTGCGGCGGTGGTCACCATCATGATCAACTCCGGCGCGTACATTGCGGAAATCACGCGTGGTGCGGTGCTGTCTATCCACAAAGGTTTCCGTGAAGCAGGACTGGCTCTCGGCCTTTCACGTTGGGAAACCATTCGCTACGTCATTTTACCGCTGGCACTGCGTCGTATGCTGCCGCCGCTGGGTAACCAGTGGATCATCAGCATTAAAGACACCTCGCTGTTTATTGTTATCGGCGTGGCGGAACTGACCCGTCAGGGGCAAGAAATTATTGCCGGTAACTTCCGCGCCCTTGAGATCTGGAGCGCCGTTGCGGTGTTCTATCTGATTATTACCCTGGTGCTGAGCTTTATTCTGCGTCGTCTGGAAAGAAGGATGAAAATCCTGTGATTGAATTTAAAAACGTCTCCAAGCATTTTGGTCCAACCCAGGTGCTGCACAATATCGATTTGAACATTGCCCAGGGCGAAGTCGTGGTGATTATCGGGCCGTCCGGTTCCGGTAAATCGACCCTGCTGCGCTGCATCAACAAACTGGAAGAAATCACCTCCGGCGATCTGATTGTCGATGGCCTGAAGGTTAACGATCCGAAAGTTGACGAGCGCCTGATTCGCCAGGAAGCGGGTATGGTGTTCCAGCAGTTTTACCTCTTCCCGCATCTGACGGCGCTGGAAAACGTGATGTTTGGTCCGCTACGCGTGCGTGGCGCGAACAAAGAAGACGCGGAAAAACTGGCGCGTGAGCTGCTGGCGAAAGTCGGTCTGGCAGAACGTGCACATCACTACCCTTCCGAACTTTCTGGTGGTCAACAGCAGCGTGTGGCGATCGCCCGCGCGCTGGCGGTGAAGCCGAAAATGATGCTGTTTGATGAACCGACTTCCGCTCTTGACCCGGAACTGCGCCATGAAGTGCTGAAGGTTATGCAGGATCTGGCTGAAGAAGGGATGACGATGGTGATCGTGACACACGAAATCGGTTTTGCCGAGAAAGTCGCTTCGCGCCTGATCTTTATCGACAAAGGCCGGATTGCGGAAGATGGCGATCCGCAGGTGTTGATCAAGAACCCACCGAGCCAGCGCTTGCAGGAATTTTTGCAGCACGTCTCTTAACTTCTCAGCCTCCCTTTCCCCCGAAAGGGAGGCACACCAGATTCCTCTCATTTAAAATCGCCCCTCCCCCAGCATCTATACTTATCTTTTTGCTCTGTTTTCTCACTGGAGGAGTCATGCGGTGGATCCTGTTCATCCTCTTCTGCCTGCTGGGCGCACCTGCCCACGCGGTATCCATACCCGGCGTTACAACCACAACGACAACGGACTCAACGACTGAACCGGCCCCGGAACCGGATATCGAACAAAAAAAAGCGGCCTATGGCGCACTGGCGGATGTGCTGGATAATGACACCTCGCGTAAAGAGTTGATCGACCAGTTGCGCACCGTCGCCGCGACGCCTCCTGCGGAACCCGTACCGAAGATCGTGCCGCCGACGCTGGTTGAAGAGCAAACCGTGCTGCAAAAAGTCACCGAAGTCAGCCGCCATTATGGTGAAGCCCTTTCCGCCCGCTTCGGACAACTTTATCGCAATATCACCGGCTCCCCGCATAAGCCGTTTAATCCACAAACCTTCAGCAATGCGCTGACCCATTTTTCAATGTTAGCGGTATTAGTGTTTGGTTTTTACTGGCTGATTCGCCTGTGCGCACTTCCGCTGTATCGCAAAATGGGCCAGTGGGCGCGGCAAAAAAATCGTGAGCGCAGTAACTGGTTGCAGCTTCCGGCGATGATTATCGGGGCGTTTATTATCGACCTGCTGTTACTGGCACTGACATTATTTGTCGGTCAGGTTTTAAGCGACAACCTGAATGCGGGCAGTCGCACCATCGCTTTCCAACAAAGTTTGTTTCTCAACGCCTTTGCCCTGATTGAATTTTTCAAAGCTGTACTACGCCTGATTTTTTGCCCAAACGTGGCGGAACTGCGCCCGTTCACGATTCATGACGAGACCGCCCGTTACTGGAGCCGTCGCCTGAGCTGGTTAAGCAGCCTGATTGGCTATGGCCTGATTGTGGCCGTGCCGATTATCTCTAATCAGGTGAATGTACAGATAGGTGCGCTGGCGAACGTCATCATTATGCTGTGCATGACGGTCTGGGCGTTGTACCTGATCTTTCGTAATAAAAAAGAGATTACCCAGCATTTGCTCAACTTCGCGGAACACTCGCTGGCCTTTTTCAGCCTGTTTATTCGCGCTTTTGCGCTGGTGTGGCACTGGTTGGCAAGCGCCTATTTTATCGTGCTGTTTTTCTTTTCGTTGTTCGATCCGGGCAACAGCCTGAAATTTATGATGGGTGCAACGGTGCGCAGCCTGGCGATTATTGGTATCGCAGCGTTTGTTTCCGGTATGTTTTCCCGCTGGCTGGCGAAAACCATTACCCTCTCGCCACATACTCAGCGTAACTATCCCGAGCTGCAAAAACGGCTGAATGGATGGCTTTCGGCGGCACTGAAAACAGCGCGTATTCTGACAGTCTGCGTGGCGGTAATGCTGCTGTTGAGCGCATGGGGATTGTTCGATTTCTGGAACTGGCTGCAAAACGGCGCGGGGCAGAGAACCGTAGATATCCTGATCCGTATCGCACTCATTCTTTTCTTCTCGGCGGTTGGCTGGACGGTGCTCGCCAGTTTGATCGAAAACCGGCTGGCTTCGGATATTCATGGCCGCCCGCTACCCAGCGCCCGTACGCGTACCCTGCTGACGCTGTTCCGTAACGCGCTGGCGGTGATTATCAGTACCATCACCATCATGATTGTGTTGTCAGAAATCGGCGTCAATATCGCGCCATTGCTGGCAGGTGCCGGGGCATTAGGTCTGGCTATCTCGTTTGGTTCGCAAACGCTGGTGAAAGATATCATCACCGGCGTGTTTATACAGTTTGAAAACGGCATGAACACTGGAGATTTGGTGACTATCGGGCCGTTGACCGGCACTGTGGAACGGATGTCGATTCGCTCCGTGGGCGTACGCCAGGATACCGGGGCGTATCACATCATTCCGTGGTCTTCGATTACCACCTTTGCTAACTTTGTCCGCGGCATTGGTTCGGTAGTGGCAAATTATGATGTTGATCGCCATGAAGATGCAGATAAAGCCAATCAGGCACTGAAAGATGCGGTAGCGGAATTAATGGAAAACGAAGAAATTCGCGGGCTGATTATTGGTGAACCGAATTTTGCCGGGATTGTCGGCTTAAGCAATACCGCGTTTACACTGCGTGTTTCGTTCACCACGCTGCCACTCAAACAGTGGACGGTACGCTTTGCCCTCGACAGCCAGGTGAAAAAACATTTCGACCTGGCGGGCGTTCGCGCGCCAGTGCAGACTTATCAGGTGCTGCCTGCTCCGGGCGCGACCCCGGCTGAACCGTTGCCGCCGGGGGAACCAACGCTTTAACGCTGGCGATTGACAAAACGGCGGCGCTGCTCGTCGTTCATAAAGGTCCAGGCAATAAAGCGGCTCTGCTTTTGCCCCTGGGCCATCTCTTTTTTGACCACTTTCACCGCGCCCACGTCCGTCAGAGCACGATACAACGGCGGTAAGTTTTCGCCACGAGATACCAGCGAGGTAAACCACATCACCTGCTTCGCGAAGCCTTTGCTCTCTTCAATCATCTTTTTGATAAAAGCCACTTCACCGCCTTCACACCACAACTCCTGTTGCTGACCACCAAAGTTCAATGCATCGTCTTTGTTCAGCCCCAGATTACGCCGTTTACGCTCACTACCCGCCCGTGCCGCAGCGGCGGAATCGTGGAATGGCGGGTTACACAAGGTCGCGTCGTATTGCTCGTTTTTGTGGATAATACCGTTAAAAATCGCCCCGCTCTCTTTTTGCCGACGCAGACGAATGGCGCGATTAAGCCCCGGATTAGCGCTGATGATCGCCTGCGCGCTGCTTAACGCCTGGCTGCTGGTTTCACTACCGGTAAAACGCCAGCCGTATTCATGTACGCCAATCAGCGGATAAATACAGTTCGCACCAACGCCGATATCCAAAATGCTGGCCCTGGCTGGAATTGTTCCTGTTGCTTCTGCCAGTAAATCGGCAAGGTGATGAATATAATCCGCCCGGCCCGGTACTGGCGGGCAGAGAAAACCGTCCGGGATATCCCAGTTCGCTACGGCGTAAAAATGGGCCAGCAACGCCTTATTGAGCGCCTTCACCGCCAGCGGATTGGCAAAGTCTACACTTTGCTCCCCGGCAGGTGTAAGCGTGAGGAATTGCCTGAGTTCAGGATTGACCTGACAAAGCGTGGCGAGATCGTAGCGGCTGTGATGACGGTTGCGCGGATGCAACCCCGGTTTCTGGGCGGACATAGCATTCTCCTTTAAGCAGCGGCGTAAGATACCCGCATAACGCGACAGGGTAAATATCTGGCGTCGTGTATCATGCGCAAAATATGCCACTTATCTTGTTACCCCATCAATTCATCATAAAAATCAGCATCATGCATGTCATTGATTTGTCTTATTTTGTAAAAATATATCGTTCAAAAAACAAGCACATCTCTGTCAATTTTTTGCGTCATTTTCATCGTCCAGGCGACCTACACTTATCAGGCACTACCCGTTGTATTTATGAGGATGTCATTATGAAAAAGTGCCTCACACTACTGATTGCCACCGTCCTGAGCGGAATCTCTCTCACGGCTTATGCCGCGCAACCGATGAGTAACCTGGACAGCGGTCAGCTACGGCCCGCCGGTACCGTTTCGGCAACTGGCGCATCAAACCTAAGCGATCTGGAGGATAAACTGGCAGAAAAAGCGCGCGAGCAAGGCGCGAAAGGTTATGTCATTAATTCCGCAGGCGGAAATGACCAGATGTTCGGTACTGCAACCATCTACAAATAACCCCACCAACGTAACTGCATTCGCCTCTGGATGCAGTTTTCGCCTGTTTTGTAATCAAAAAACATCAAATATGAACGCAATGTAAATAAATGTATTTCTTTTTCGCGCAATGGGTGATAGAAAATCGCGCCAAGTGATAATGCTTATCAAAATTATTATCACTTGCACGAACACTATCACGGGATTAACAGTGGCATCGCATCCGCAGAGAGGCTTTCTCGTGGCAGTGAAAATTTCAACATATAAGAAAAAGTCACCTGCAAAATGGAAAACAATCGCAATTTCCCTGCCAGACAATTTCATTCGCTCACGTTCTTTGCCGGTCTTTGTATTGGTATTACGCCTGTGGCACAGGCACTCGCCGCCGAAGGGCAAGCTAACGCGGATGACACGCTGGTTGTCGAAGCATCAACGCCTTCGCTTTATGCACCACAACAATCTGCCGATCCGAAATTCTCGCGTCCGGTAGCAGATACGACCCGCACGATGACGGTGATTTCTGAACAAGTGATTAAAGATCAGGGCGCAACCAACCTTACCGATGCGCTCAAAAACGTCCCCGGCGTGGGTGCGTTTTTTGCTGGTGAGAACGGTAACTCCACCACTGGCGACGCCATTTATATGCGCGGTGCCGATACTTCTAACAGTATTTATATTGATGGGATTCGCGATATCGGCAGCGTCTCACGCGACACCTTCAATACCGAACAGGTCGAAGTGATTAAAGGGCCGTCCGGCACCGACTACGGGCGCAGCGCGCCGACGGGCTCGATCAATATGATCAGCAAGCAGCCGCGCAATGATTCAGGCATTGACGCTTCCGCCAGTATTGGCAGCGCCTGGTTCCGCCGCGGCACGCTGGACGTCAATCAGGTCATTGGTGATACCACCGCGGTGCGCCTGAATGTGATGGGTGAAAAAACGCACGATGCCGGACGCGACAAAGTTAAAAATGAGCGTTACGGCGTCGCCCCTTCTGTAGCTTTTGGCCTTGGCACAGCGAATCGTTTGTATCTTAATTATCTGCATGTCACCCAGCACAACACGCCAGACGGCGGCATTCCGACCATCGGTTTGCCGGGCTATTCTGCCCCATCTGCGGGAACGGCGGCCCTGAATCATTCCGGAAAAGTTGATACGCATAACTTTTACGGCACGGATTCCGATTACGACGATTCGACCACCGACACCGCTACCATGCGTTTTGAGCACGACATCAACGATAACACCACCATTCGCAATACTACCCGTTGGTCGCGCGTAAAGCAGGATTACCTGATGACGGCGATTATGGGCGGGGCATCGAATATTACCCAGCCCACCAGCGATGTGAATAGCTGGACGTGGTCACGTACGGCGAATACCAAGGATGTGAGTAATAAAATTCTCACCAACCAGACCAACCTGACCTCGACGTTCTATACCGGTTCTATCGGTCATGATGTCAGTACTGGCGTGGAATTTACCCGTGAAACGCAGACTAACTATGGCGTTAATCCGGTCACGTTACCTGCGGTGAATATTTATCATCCTGACAGCAGCATTCATCCTGGCGGCCTGACGCGTAACGGCGCAAACGCCAATGGTCAGACGGATACCTTCGCTATTTATGCCTTCGATACGCTGCAAATCACCCGTGATTTTGAGCTGAACGGCGGGATCCGTCTGGATAATTATCATACTGAATATGACAGTGCCACCGCCTGCGGCGGCAGTGGCCGAGGTGCCGTTACCTGCCCAGCTGGCGTGGCGAAAGGTTCTCCGGTCACCACTGTTGACACCGCCAAGTCTGGCAATCTGGTGAACTGGAAAGCCGGGGCGCTGTATCACCTGACGGAAAACGGCAATGTCTATATTAACTATGCCGTTTCCCAACAGCCGCCGGGCGGCAACAACTTCGCCCTTGCGCAGTCTGGCAGCGGTAACAGTGCCAACCGTACCGATTTTAAACCGCAAAAAGCCAACACCAGCGAGATTGGCACCAAATGGCAGGTTCTGGATAAACGCCTGTTGCTCACCGCCGCGCTGTTCCGTACTGATATCGAAAATGAAGTTGAGCAAAATGATGACGGAACTTACTCGCAATACGGTAAGAAACGCGTCGAAGGCTATGAGATATCCGTGGCCGGGAATATCACTCCCGCGTGGCAGGTGATTGGCGGCTATACCCAGCAAAAAGCAACCATCAAAAACGGCAAAGATGTTGCCCAGGATGGTTCCTCATCGCTGCCGTATACCCCGGAGCACGCCTTTACCTTATGGAGCCAGTATCAGGCAACCGATGATATCTCTGTTGGCGCGGGCGCTCGCTATATCGGCAGTATGCATAAAGGTTCAGACGGCGCGGTGGGAACGCCAGCATTTACCGAGGGTTATTGGGTCGCCGATGCCAAACTGGGGTATCGGGTTAATCGCAATCTCGACTTCCAGCTAAACGTCTACAACCTGTTTGATACCGATTACGTCGCCTCAATCAACAAGAGCGGCTACCGTTATCACCCGGGCGAGCCAAGAACCTTCCTGCTTACCGCCAATATGCATTTCTGATTCAGATGTGGGGCGCAGGGCTCACTAATGTTGATGGCGAGAACAGGACTGCCTGATGCGCTGCGCTTATCAGGCCTACAAGGTTGTGCAATGCATTGAATTCACATCATTTGGTAGGCCGGATAAGGCGTTCACGCCGCATCCGGCATGAACAAAGCACCTGCTGTTAAAAATCGGTGTAGGGTAAAAGCCCCACTTTTTGGAGAACTTGTATGATGTACCACATTCCCTGCGTGTTATCGCCACAGGACGTCGCGCGGTTTCGTGAACAACTGGAACAAGCCGAATGGGTTGATGGACGCGTCACCACCGGCGCACAAGGTGCGCAAGTTAAGAATAATCAACAGGTCGACACCCGCAGTGCGTTATACGCCGCCCTGCAAAATGAGGTGCTGAACGCGGTTAACCAACATGCATTGTTCTTTGCCGCTGCCTTGCCGCGTACCCTTTCCACGCCGCTGTTTAATCGTTATCAGAACAATGAAACTTACGGTTTTCATGTGGATGGCGCGGTACGCAGTCACCCACAAAACGGCTGGATGCGCACTGACCTTTCTGCCACGCTGTTTTTAAGCGATCCACAAAGCTACGACGGCGGCGAACTGGTCGTTAATGACACCTTCGGACAACATCGGGTAAAACTCCCGGCAGGCGATCTGGTGTTGTACCCTTCCAGCAGCCTGCACTGCGTGACCCCCGTAACCCGTGGCGTACGGGTGGCATCATTTATGTGGATCCAGTCGATGATCCGCGATGATAAAAAGCGCGCCATGCTGTTCGAACTGGACACCAATATTCAGTCGCTGAAAAGCCGCCATGGCGAAAGTGAAGAGATCCTGTCGCTGCTCAATCTTTATCATAATCTGCTGCGGGAATGGTCGGAGATCTGACGCTTGAACTGCCCGAGTTCGTCCCTATATTAGCTACACTTAACTGTACAAGCATTGATATGGGGAGGACGATATGGCATCCGGTTGGGCTAACGATGACGCCGTCAACGAACAGATCAACAGTACAATTGAAGATGCGATTGCTCGTGCCCGGGGTGAAATTCCGCGTGGCGAGAGCCTGTATGAATGTGAAGAGTGCGGCGCCCCCATCCCGCAGGCCCGTCGGGAAGCCATTCCTGGCGTGCGCTTATGCATTCACTGCCAACAGGAGAAAGATTTACAAAAACCAGCTTATACAGGATATAATCGCAGAGGTTCGAAAGACAGCCAGTTACGTTAACTGCAACTGGCGGGATGTTTAGTGAGTGTAATTTGTATTTTGCGTGGCATTCCGTGCCTTTAACGCTGCCGTGACTGCCACGCTGTATAAAACAAGTCCATAAGTACAACAAATAAATGGTTTATCAGTATGTTAGATATCAATCAATTTATTTGAACAAGGCGGTCAATTCTCTTCGATTTTATCTCTCGTAAAAAAACGTGATACTCATCACATCGACGAAACAACGTCACTTATACAAAAATCACCTGCGAGAGATTAATTATGAAAACTATCAATACTGTTGTTGCTGCTATGGCTCTTTCAACTCTGTCCTTTGGCGTGTTCGCGGCGGAACCGGTAACGGCATCCCAGGCACAGAACATGAATAAAATCGGCGTGGTTTCTGCCGATGGCGCATCCACCCTCGATGCCCTGGAAGCGAAACTGGCTGAGAAAGCTGCGGCTGCTGGTGCCAGCGGATACAGCATCACTTCTGCCACCAACAACAATAAATTAAGCGGAACTGCGGTTATCTATAAGTAATTCGTAGGCCGGATAAGGCGTTCACGCCGCATCCGGCAACAGGTGCCTGATGCGACGCTACAGCATCTTATCAGGCCTACAAAATCCGAACCGTTGGACGGATAAGGCGTTGACGCTACGTCCAGCAAAAGTATTTCCCTGTCTGTTTGCCGACAGACGCATATGCTCTAACCCTCATTGATCCTATGTTACCCTTGTTTGCCCGTCCGTCACTGGACGGGCTTTTTTTTAGCTGGCTAACTGCTGAAAGAAAGCCTGCAACACCTCTTCCGGCATACCAATCTGCCGTGCCGCATCACAAATGGCCTGCCAGCTTCCCGCATCCAATGGAATCCCCTGCTCCTGCCGTTCGCGACGCGTGTTAACTTCCCACTCGCCCGGTAGCAAAATCGGCTTATCGTCATCATGCGGCGAGGCTTTCACCCACTCGGCAAAGGCTTCGGTCTGCGCGCTACAATCCGGCGCGCCGAACAGTTCCGGGTTGATGATGATAGTGGTCATGCAGTTAAGAATGGCATCGGGACTGGTTTGTAACGTTTCCTGATGCGTCGTTTTACCGCCGGAAAGCGCCCCACCAAGAATTTCACACATCGCTGCAAGGGCGTAGCCTTTATGTTCGGCAAAGGTCAACAGCGAACCCAACGGCGACTCCTGCATTACCGCCGGATTTGTTGTCGGTACGCCGTTAACGTCAATCAGACAGCCTGGCGGCACGGGTACGCCTTTATGCCAGGCGACGCGAGTTTTCCCAAATGCGATGGCGCTGGTGGCGTAATCGAGCAACAGCGGGAAATTATCTTTACGTGGGAAAACCACACAGAACGGGTTGGTGCCAAAGCGGCTGTCGCGGCCGTGGAACGGCGCGACCATTGGAATACCCACCACGCTAACAAAGTGGATAGAGACAAACCCCGCCGCCGCGCACTGTTCTGCCCAGTAACCAATACGACCGATGTGATGCGAGTTATGCAGCGCCACGGCGGCTATGCCGTGCTGATGCGCTTTCTCAATCCCCAGCGCCATCGCTTCGTGTGCCGCGACCTGACCAAATGCGCGAGCGCCATCAAGCGTAACCACCGCGCCCGCTTCTTTAACGATTTTGGCATGGTGGTTAATTTGCAGATGCCCCTGACTCCAGGAACGCACATAGCTTGGGATCATGCCAATACCATGTGAATCATGCCCTGCCAGGTTTGCCGCGATTAAATGATCGGCAACTAATTTCGCTTCTTGTTCCTCGCTACCCATCTGACGAAATACAGCCTGAATAAAACTGTGCAGCGTCTGAGCATCAAAGCGATGACCACTTTCCATGATTAACTCCTGTTTATGTTATGTGTTTGTTGTTTTTTTATGCTGCACGCCGGGCGCGGGAAGGTCAATAAAGATGCAGGAATTTCATATTGCGGTGGGGTAAAAGCCGGATGACATGGATCATCCGGCTGAGAAAGAAATTAAAATGCCTGATGAACGCGCGCCAGGGCGTCGCTAATAGTTGCCGCTTCACCTGTTGCCACCAGGCAGCAAGCCATCTGGATTTTCAGCGATTCGGGAATCGGCTCGCTGCCAGCCAGGCAACGCTCAATCCACTGCGCCGTGGTTTCCGGATCTTTTGCTTGTGGCAGTAACTCGCTACCAGCAGGGTCCTGTTTTTCATACAGCACCCGCATTCCTTCGCGGTCAATGAGATTGATCTGCGGGCAGCGCTGCGGATTAGCATACACTTCACCTTCAGTACCATGCATTAGTAGCGCCCGCCCGCCGATATCGCTAAAGAACTTCGCGACGCGTCCAATGTATTCCGGATGCGAAACGCTGGAAAGACGCAGCGCCTCACCTTCGGCAAATGGTGTCGCCAGTTTCGCCAGGGTATGTGCACTGTTACGCACGCCCATCCGCCAGCGCATCGCCAGTTGTTTTTCCAGCGGCGGGCAAAACGCGCCGACTGGCATAAACACCGGTTGATGTTCGTCGAGCTTCGCCTGCGCCTGCCCGCCGTGCAACGTTGGCGTAATACCCATCAGTTCGAAAATGGTTTCTGTCAGCACGCGAGTTGGATCTTCGCTAACCCCGTGAACCACCACAGGAAAACCGAGTTTGTGCAGCAGAATCGCCAACAACGGCGTCAGGTTGGCCTGTTTACGCGCGCCGTTGTAACTGGGGATGACTATCGGCATCGGCTTGCTAACAGGCGGCGTCAGTTTGATGGTGTGATTTTGCATGGCTTCGTAAAAGCCGAGCATCTCTGCTTCCCCTTCCCCTTTGATACGCAGCGCAATCAATACGCCGCCCAACTCAAGGTCAGGGACTTCACCATTGAGCATATGGGCATACAGACCGCGCGCAGTATCCCGGTCTAAATCGCGCGCGTGGTTTTTCCCGCGCCCGATCTCTTTAATGATTTTGCGATAGTCCATTTACGACTCCTTACCTGACTCACATCATTAACGCCGCCGACGGCGTGGGGATTTCGTTTTTTCTTTCTTTTTAACTATACCTTCAGGGACTTCCGGTTGCTCTATCGGAAATACCGGTAATGCATCCAGTAGTCGCTTGCCATAATTTTTGGTCAGCAAGCGTTTGTCGTAAATCACCACTTCGCCCCAGCAACCGTGGCTTCGAATCAGTCGCCCAACCTGCTGAATCAGGTTAAACGAGGCGCTCGGCAGGCTTTGTACTTCAAACGGATAGCGGTTGAGGCTTTTCAGCCATTCACCTTCGGTGATCACCACCGGGCTGTCGATGGGCGGAAAAGCGATTTTGTGGATATGCACCTGGCTGAGCAGATCACCTTTCAAATCAAGCCCTTCGGCAAATGACTGTAAACCCACCAGCACGCTACGCTCACCGTTGGCGACGCGTTTGCGGTGCAGTTCAACTAAACGGTAACGCGGTTGATCGCCCTGCACCAGCAACATCAGGCGTAAATCCGTCACATAGTCGAGAAATCGCTGCATTGCCCGTCCGCTGGCAAACAGCACCAACATACCGAGATGTTTTTTGCTCTCCACCTGTTCACGGAAAAAGGCCGCCATTTCAGCAATATGCTGTTCTTCGTTGTCGATGGAAGGCTCAAAGCGCATCCGGGGAATAACAATTTTGCCCTGTTCGCAGTGGTTAAAGGGCGAATCCAGCGCCACAAAGCGGTCACCCGCTTTCTCTTTCAGCCCGCTCATCTCCTGCAAACGCGAAAAACTGTTCAGCGAACGCAAGGTTGCGGAGGTAACAATAATGTGCGGAATACTACGCCACAACAGCCTTTCCAGCTGATCGCTGACACGTATTCCCACGCAGTGAAACCAAAGGTGTAACTGCCCGTCGCGCTCTTCCCGCGTCGCCCATTTAGTGACGGGTGCACCGGAAGATTGCGCCAGAGACGCCAGCCGCCAGAGTTTGCTTTGCGCCTCGAACATCCCCAACGCGCGGTTCATCTGCAAAATCAACCGATGCAGACGCACAATGTCGTGGCTGCCGGTTTTCTCACTTAAATCGTTAAGAAATAACTCCGCCAGACCACGCAGCATCTCGGTGAGTTTTGCCAGCCGCTGGCAGATCTCCAGCACTTCATCAGGCAGTTCGCCCATCGCAAAACGGTGCTCTGCCTCCTGCCCGGCAGGCATGTAGAGATTGAGAATGTTGTTTAACGAGGCGATAAGCTCATACAGCTCTTCACAATGCGCATTCAAACGTTCAGGGATTGCCAGCGGTGGGATGGTCTTCGGGCGAAACTGCTCCATACAGGTAGCAACAAGCTTCGTAAACAAGTCCAGCTGCAGCCGATACCACGGCGCGGTAATTTCGGCGCTCATCTCCAGCGCATCCCGTGCCACATCAGGCAAGTGATGACCTTCATCCAGCACCAGCAGTAAATTTTTCGGGTCAGGCAATACGGCTTCGCTTTCCATCGCCGCCATCACCAGCGCATGGTTTGCCACGACAACTTCGGCTTCCTGAATTTCCCGACGAGCGACAAAAAACGGGCATTCGCGATAGTAATAACAGTTGCGGTTGAGGCAGCTGGCTTTGTCGGTACTCAAACGACGCCAGAGATCGTCATCAATGGCGATATCCGTATGATCGCGCAGACCATCCCATTTATAAGTGTCGAGATCGCCCTTCAACTTCGCACAACGTTTTTGCTCTTCCTGATTGTTCGGCGTCAGTTCGTCGTCAAGAAACGCCAGCAGATCCTGTTGCGTGGGTTCAGTGCTGGCGAGCGCCGTCAGATTACGCGGGCAAACGTAGCGCCCACGCCCGAAAGCGGCGGTAAATTTAAGATCGGGAATGATCTTTTTCAGCAACGGTAAATCTTTGCTGTAGATCTGATCCTGCAAGGCCACGTTAGCGGTACTCACCACCAGCGTTTTTTGCTCTTCGCGAGCAATGGCTATGCCGGGGATTAAATAGGAGAGCGTTTTCCCAACGCCGGTGGGTGCTTCAATCGCCAGATGCCGCCCTTCTTCTCCGGCCAGCGTTTTGGCGACGTCCGCAATCATCTGCCGCTGCGGCGCACGGGGAATAAAGTCGGGGATCTGTTCCTGAAGCGCCTTATACCAGGCGGCAATTTGCGCTTTAAGCGCGGCGGTTAATGCCATGAGAAAACCTGAAATACTGTATAAACAGCCAATATTGTGGCATTTTTCGGTTTTCAGGGGTAATGGTTTTTCTGTTTCTGGAAAGCTGCTCGCAATAACGCCCTCTCGCAATATATTTGATTGAAAGTTCGACGGCACAGTGAGCGCCAGTCTTCAGGGCAGAAAACAGCAAGTGATACCGCATTTCGTGGTTACACTTGCCGCCGTCATCGCTTCGCAGGAACCGGTATTGCCCGCCCTGGCCTGAGCCAGGGCCATCAATGCCATTATTCTGCTGCGATCTTTACAGCCATGCGTCTGGCGTCCACTCGGATAAAACTTTAGAAAAACGATATTGTGCGTAGTGGACCATATCACGATATAACGAACTTATACGCAGCTGGTTGGCCTCTTCATTAGACAGATTATTGAAATCAAGCAATACCGCTTTGTATGTATTAAAAGTTTGAGTGCTTATCATATTTTCATCTAAAGAGTGAGCTTTAGCCAATAAAGCAAATGCATAACGTTTTAAAATTTTTGACGCATCAGGAATACCGTTAAAGACATTACTGTGAGAAATATTTGCAAATACGGCGGACAGACAGAAAAATATTTTAGATTTATCACTTTCACTGGCCTCTTTGAGATCCAGCATCATTAATAGATTAGTGTAATGTTTTTCTTTCAAAGTATGCTGTTGCCATTGGTCTGAATCGGTCATCAAAGAGGAAAATAATGATTTAAATTCTGTCGATTGATTATCCGATTCTGGCACAAAGTCTGTTTTTCGCATTATTGCTGACATAAATACATCACGAATATAACCTTTCAATCCAAGAGCATTGAGAATCAATTGGTGTTTCTTATTTTTCTGCGCATATTCCCATCCTTTTGCAAATAAAGGAAATGCACACGTACAAATCTCTTCTGGATCATCTCTGACAACTTCATGGGTATCCTGCAAAGATGGATAAATAGAGTAATTATTCCAGATGGTCTTTTTCTTAACTTCTGGCTCAAGCATTGAGATTAACGCCTGGTGCGATAAGCGCATTACTCGCCCAGAGTTATCGGATGATAACAGGATATAACATTTATTATCTTTATCTAACAATCCTTGCAGCTGATTGAAATTCAACTTTATTTCTTCAGTAACGAATTGTTTTATTTCAGGTAATACCTGATAATTGTGATAAAGGTCAAATGCTAAGTTTTTCTCTTCAACACTTCTGTTTTCAAAAAGCAAATCAACAAATTGAATAAATCTATAATTTTCAGAAACCATCAACTCTGGTCTCTTTAAAAAGAGAGCATAGAAAAAGTTTATTATTTCCGCATCGTTACTCAGATTTTTATTTCTGAAGTAGCACAGATACGTATCCAGTACGCGCATAACAAGTTCATGATCGCTATTAAGTGGGGATTTTAATAGTTTTGCTATTATGGACGATGGGAATGCTACCATGTCCCGCAGCGTGAAGAGTTCCATGCCATCAGTTAATTGCGATAGCAAATCTTTTACTGTTTTTATGTTATAAGTATTATCATTGAAAGATTCGTCTGCCAGAGACTCTAGTTTTTCTATCATCCCCCCGATTACAAATATATCTTTTTCGCTCTCCACGTCATGATTAGACATATCATCGACGATATCTTTAACTTTACTATCACTTTCATATAGTTTTTCTCTCACAATATTATTAGCGTTTACTGCAGAAGTCGCATCATAATAGGATGGCGGAATAATAACAGAGAATTCGTTAGTGAATATAGAATGATATGCAAGATTATCATCATTCAATTTCTCACCAACGTTAAGCGAATTAACATTCCTCAGAATATGCGTCTCAATCTGACTGTCAAAAAGACTTTTAGAAAAACCACTACCTTCAGTCAGTTCAATTTTCATCCTGAGTATTTTATTTTTGAGGTCAGAAAATGTATTTACATAAGGAATAAAAACATCTGATGAATTAGAGTTATTTTTCTTTCCATTAATATTATCTATTCGGACAGTGATCCCTTTCTCATCACGAGGAATTGCATCATTCATATTTATAGAGATAATTTTTTCATGTCTGGATTGGCCGGTTTTAATCGTCATACTGATATCATTTGCGCTGATCTCCGAAATCTCACTGACGAATTTTTTAAAAGCATTATAGCGCTGGTGGCCTGCATTAAATTTGCCAAATGAGATATAATATGCGAAATGTTCAAGGAAACCATGTAATTCCAGTAAATTAACCGGGTCAGAACCATGCACCATATTTAATAACATCGTCGCATAACCATTGCATTTTGAACAATCCATACACCGCTCCTTTGCACATGAATGATCTGCGGATCATAAGCCTGGCAAAATAGGGAATCTTACAGAAATCGCTCATTTTTAACTTTTCGTACTGCAAACTCAGGATCAACCGGGTTATGAAAGTCTGCTGCTGTACGGATCTAAACAGGCTGGCAATCAATCTTTCTATCAATAAGCAGAAATGAGCGATTTTTGATAGTTTATTGGAAATGCTAAAGATATACGGTAATGAAACGACTGCACACTTTATTTTGCTTAGGGAGATAGTCGGATACACTATAGACAATGAAAATAATAAAATCAGGGACAGAATCAAGCTAATACTAAATCACATATCTCATAATAATTTTCCAGATGATGAACAAACACTTTATGCAATAGCATGTTTATTCCAGACTTTCCCAGAATTTGTTTATGAATATCAACCAATGTTATTAACAATAATTCAAATTGCAAGAAGAAATAATTTCATTGCCATTTTATATACACTAGATAGATCATAAAGCAAATTTATTAAAACAATAAAATCAGACATGTCATGCATGTCTGACCGTGTTACCTGAATAATAGGCAAAAGCCTGTGATACTCTTTTGCCCTTACATGGTATTACTGCGCAGCGGCAGGTTTACGCGGACGGCGACGGCGTTGTTGCTCGCCTGCCGGTTTGGCATCGCCGAGACGACGAGATGGTTTTTCTGCAGGTTTTGCACTTGCAGATTTTGAGCCACCTTCTCCACGGCGTGGTTGCTGTTGACCGCGACCACCACCTTGCCCACGACCGCCGCCGCCACGTTGCTGGCGACCGTTCTGGATCGGTTCGGCTTTGATTGACGGGTCCGGCTCATAACCCGGAATCGCAATGCGTGGAATCTCTTTTTTCAGCAGTTTTTCGATATCACGCAGAAGTTTGTGTTCATCCACACACACCAGCGACAACGCTTCACCAGTTGCCGCTGCACGACCGGTACGCCCGATACGGTGGACGTAATCTTCCGGTACGTTTGGCAGTTCATAGTTGACGACGTGCGGCAACTCTTCGATATCCAGACCGCGTGCAGCGATGTCAGTTGCCACCAGAACACGAATATCGCCCGATTTAAAATCGGCCAGTGCACGAGTACGCGCACCTTGCGATTTATTACCGTGGATCGCCGCACTGCGGATACCATCTTTATTGAGCTGTTCAGCCAGATGGTTAGCACCGTGTTTGGTACGGGTAAACACCAGTACCTGCTGCCAGTTCCCTTTACCAATCATGTGCGACAGTAATTCGCGTTTACGTTTCTTATCGACAAAGTGAACGTGCTGGGTCACCTGATCAGACGCGGTATTGCGGCGTGCCACTTCAATTTCCAGTGGGTTATGCAGCAGTTTTTCCGCCAGGTTTTTAATATCGTCTGAGAAAGTGGCGGAGAACAACAGGTTCTGGCGCTTCGCTGGCAGCTTAGTCAACACACGACGGATATCGTGGATAAAGCCCATGTCGAGCATGCGGTCAGCTTCATCGAGGACGAGAATTTCAACCTGATCCAGCTTCACTGCATTCTGATGTTCCAGGTCCAGCAAACGCCCCGGCGTTGCCACCAGCACATCAACGCCACCGCGCAGCTTCATCATCTGCGGGTTAATGCTCACACCGCCAAATACCACCAGCGAACGAATGTTCAGGTATTTGCTGTAATCACGGACGTTTTCGCCAATCTGTGCTGCCAGTTCACGGGTTGGGGTAAGAATGAGCGCACGGACCGGACGACGCCCTTTGGCGTGCGGCTGGCGAGTAATCAAATGTTGCAACAGGGGCAGCGTAAAGCCCGCTGTTTTGCCAGTGCCGGTCTGGGCGCTAGCCATCAGGTCGCGGCCTTCCAGCACCGCAGGGATCGCCTGCTGCTGAATAGGGGTGGGTTCACGGTAACCCTGCTCGGCAACGGCGCGCAGGATATCAGGGCTTAAACCCAAAGAATCGAAAGACATAACTACTCCGAACCGCCCCGACCGTTACCGGTGTAGTTTTCAGGGAGATACTGAAAAGGAAAATGACAAAAACCACAATGTCATGAGGGAGCGGAGTGTAGCAGTTTTTGTGACGCAGCGCATAAATTATCCCTGTGACTGGCGTTGCTAAAATTCCTGGTCATACTGGACAACTCCCATATGGAGTCATAATCTTAATCAATCATTTGATTAAGAATGGACTGTGCGATGAATAATCCTGCCATGACAATCAAGGGTGAACAGGCGAAAAAACAGCTGATTGCTGCCGCACTGGCGCAGTTTGGTGAATATGGAATGAACGCCACCACCCGCGAGATAGCCGCCCAGGCCGGGCAGAATATCGCTGCCATCACCTACTACTTCGGTTCGAAAGAAGATTTGTATCTCGCCTGCGCCCAGTGGATTGCCGATTTTATTGGCGAGCAGTTCCGTCCGCACGCTGAAGAAGCCGAACGCTTGTTCGCACAACCACAGCCGGATCGCGCAGCTATTCGTGAACTGATCCTTCGTGCCTGCAGGAACATGATTAAGCTGCTCACCCAGGATGACACCGTCAACCTCAGCAAGTTTATCTCCCGTGAGCAACTCTCTCCTACGGCAGCCTACCACCTGGTGCATGAACAGGTGATTAGCCCGCTACACAGCCACCTTACACGCCTGATTGCCGCCTGGACCGGCTGCGACGCCAACGACACCCGCATGATCCTTCATACCCATGCGTTGATTGGTGAGATTCTGGCGTTTCGTCTTGGCAAAGAAACTATTTTGTTACGTACCGGCTGGACCGCGTTCGATGAAGAAAAGACCGAACTGATCAACCAGACGGTGACCTGTCATATCGACCTGATTTTGCAAGGATTATCGCAAAGGAGTTTGTAGTGATGAAAAAACCTGTCGTGATCGGACTGGCGGTAGTGGTACTTGCCGCCGTGGTTGCCGGAGGCTACTGGTGGTATCAAAGTCGCCAGGATAACGGCCTGACGTTATATGGCAACGTGGATATTCGCACCGTGAATCTTAGCTTCCGTGTTGGGGGGCGCGTTGAGTCGCTGGCCGTGGACGAAGGTGATGCGATTAAAGCGGGCCAGGTGCTGGGTGAACTGGATCATAAGCCGTATGAAATTGCCCTGATGCAGGCAAAAGCGGGTGTTTCGGTGGCACAGGCGCAGTATGACCTGATGCTTGCCGGGTATCGCGATGAAGAAATCGCTCAGGCCGCCGCAGCCGTAAAACAGGCGCAGGCCGCATATGACTATGCGCAGAACTTCTACAACCGCCAGCAAGGGTTGTGGAAAAGTCGCACTATTTCGGCAAACGACCTGGAAAATGCCCGCTCCTCGCGCGACCAGGCGCAGGCAACGCTGAAATCAGCACAGGATAAATTGCGTCAGTATCGCTCCGGTAACCGTGAACAGGACATCGCCCAGGCGAAAGCCAGCCTCGAACAGGCGCAGGCGCAACTGGCGCAGGCGGAGCTGAATTTACAGGACTCAACGTTGATAGCACCGTCTGATGGCACGCTGTTAACCCGCGCGGTAGAGCCTGGCACGGTGCTCAATGAAGGTGGCACAGTCTTTACCGTCTCACTGACACGTCCGGTGTGGGTGCGCGCTTATGTTGATGAACGTAATCTCGACCAGGCCCAGCCGGGGCGCAAAGTGCTGCTTTATACCGACGGTCGCCCGGACAAACCGTATCACGGGCAGATTGGTTTCGTTTCGCCTACCGCTGAATTTACCCCGAAAACTGTCGAAACGCCGGATCTGCGTACCGACCTCGTCTATCGCCTGCGTATTGTGGTGACCGACGCCGATGATGCCTTACGCCAGGGAATGCCGGTGACGGTGCAATTCGGTAACGAGGCAGGACATGAATGATGCCGTTATTACGCTGAACGGTCTGGAAAAACGCTTTCCGGGCATGGACAAGCCCGCCGTCGCGCCGCTCGACTGTACCATTCATGCTGGTTATGTAACGGGGCTGGTGGGGCCGGATGGCGCAGGTAAAACCACACTGATGCGCATGCTGGCGGGATTACTGAAACCCGATAGCGGCAGCGCCACGGTGATTGGCTTTGATCCGATCAAAAACGACGGCGCGCTGCACGCCGTTCTCGGCTATATGCCGCAGAAATTCGGCCTGTATGAAGATCTCACGGTGATGGAGAACCTCAATCTGTACGCGGATTTGCGCAGCGTCACCGGTGAAGCGCGGAAGCAGACTTTTGCTCGCCTGCTGGAGTTTACATCTCTTGGCCCGTTTACCGGACGTCTGGCGGGCAAGCTCTCCGGCGGGATGAAGCAAAAACTCGGCCTGGCCTGTACGCTGGTGGGCGAACCGAAAGTGTTGCTGCTCGATGAACCTGGCGTCGGCGTTGACCCTATCTCACGCCGCGAATTGTGGCAGATGGTGCATGAGCTGGCAGGCGAAGGAATGTTAATTCTCTGGAGTACCTCGTATCTCGACGAAGCCGAGCAGTGCCGTGACGTGTTACTGATGAACGAAGGTGAATTGTTGTACCAGGGAGAACCGACGGCCCTGACACAAACCATGGCCGGACGCAGCTTTCTGATGACCAGCCCGCACGAGGGCAACCGCAAACTGTTGCAACGCGCCTTGAAACTGCCGCAGGTCAGCGACGGCATGATTCAGGGGAAATCGGTACGACTGATCCTCAAAAAAGAGACCACACCAGACGATATTCGCCACGCCGACGGGATGCCAGAAATCGACATCAGCCAAACCACGCCCCGCTTTGAAGATGCGTTTATTGATTTGCTGGGCGGAGCTGGAACCTCGGAATCACCGCTGGGCGCAATATTGCATACGGTGGAAGGTACACCTGGCGAGACGGTGATCGAAGCGAAAGAGCTGACCAAAAAGTTTGGCGATTTTGCCGCCACCGATCACGTCAACTTTGCCGTCAAACGCGGTGAAATCTTTGGTTTGCTCGGGCCAAACGGCGCAGGGAAATCGACCACCTTTAAGATGATGTGCGGCTTGTTGGTACCGACCTCTGGCCAGGCGCTGGTGCTGGGGATGGATCTGAAAGAGAGTTCTGGCAAAGCGCGCCAGCATCTCGGCTATATGGCGCAAAAGTTTTCGCTCTATGGCAACCTGACGGTCGAACAGAATTTACGCTTTTTCTCCGGCGTGTATGGCTTACGCGGGCGGGCGCAGAACGAAAAAATCGCCCGTATGAGTGAGGCGTTCGGCCTGAAAAGTATCGCCTCCCACGCGACCGATGAACTGCCATTAGGTTTTAAACAGCGGCTGGCGCTGGCTTGTTCGCTGATGCATGAACCGGACATTCTGTTTCTCGACGAACCGACTTCCGGCGTTGATCCCCTCACCCGCCGCGAATTTTGGCTGCATATCAACAGCATGGTAGAGAAAGGCGTCACGGTAATGGTCACCACCCACTTTATGGATGAAGCAGAATATTGTGACCGCATCGGCCTGGTGTATCGTGGGAAATTAATCGCCAGCGGCACGCCAGATGATTTGAAAGCGCAGTCGGCCAACGACGAGCAACCCGATCCCACAATGGAGCAGGCCTTTATTCAGTTGATCCACGACTGGGATAAGGAGCATAGCCATGAGTAATCCGATCCTGTCCTGGCGTCGCGTGCGGGCGCTGTGCGTCAAAGAGACGCGGCAGATCGTTCGCGATCCGAGTAGCTGGCTGATTGCAGTGGTGATCCCACTGTTGCTGCTGTTTATATTTGGCTACGGCATTAACCTCGACTCCAGCAAGCTGCGGGTCGGGATTTTGCTGGAACAGCGTAGCGAAGCGGCGCTGGATTTCACCCATACCATGACCGGTTCGCCCTACATCGACGCCACCATCAGCGATAACCGTCAGGAATTGATCGCCAAAATGCAGGCGGGAAAAATTCGTGGCCTGGTGGTGATTCCGGTGGATTTCGCCGAACAGATGGAGCGCGCCAACGCTACCGCGCCGATTCAGGTGATCACCGACGGCAGTGAGCCAAATACCGCTAACTTTGTGCAAGGTTATGTCGAAGGGATCTGGCAGATCTGGCAAATGCAGCGGGCAGAGGACAACGGGCAGACTTTTGAACCGCTTATCGACGTCCAGACTCGCTACTGGTTTAACCCGGCGGCGATTAGCCAGCACTTTATTATCCCCGGTGCGGTAACCATCATCATGACGGTTATCGGCGCGATTCTCACCTCGCTGGTGGTGGCGCGAGAATGGGAACGCGGCACCATGGAGGCGTTACTCTCTACGGAGATAACCCGTACGGAACTGTTGCTGTGTAAGCTGATCCCTTATTACTTCCTTGGGATGCTGGCGATGTTGCTGTGTATGCTGGTGTCAGTGTTTATTCTCGGCGTGCCGTATCGCGGGTCGCTGCTGATTCTGTTTTTTATCTCCAGCCTGTTTTTGCTCAGTACTCTGGGAATGGGGCTGCTGATTTCCACAATTACCCGCAACCAGTTCAACGCCGCACAAGTTGCCCTGAACGCCGCTTTTCTGCCGTCGATTATGCTTTCCGGCTTTATTTTTCAGATAGACAGTATGCCCGCGGTGATCCGCGCGGTGACGTACATTATTCCCGCACGTTATTTCGTCAGCACCCTGCAAAGCCTGTTCCTCGCCGGGAATATTCCGGTGGTGCTGGTGGTGAACGTGCTGTTTTTGATCGCTTCGGCGGTGATGTTTATCGGCCTGACGTGGCTGAAAACCAAACGTCGGCTGGATTAGGGAGAAGAGCATGTTTCATCGCTTATGGACGTTAATCCGCAAAGAGTTGCAGTCGTTGCTGCGTGAACCGCAAACCCGCGCGATTCTGATTTTACCTGTGCTTATTCAGGTGATTCTGTTCCCGTTCGCCGCCACGCTGGAAGTGACTAACGCCACCATCGCCATCTACGATGAAGATAACGGCGAGCATTCGGTGGAGCTGACCCAACGTTTTGCCCGCGCCAGCGCCTTTACCCATGTGCTGCTACTGAAAAGCCCGCAGGAGATCCGCCCAACCATCGATACGCAAAAGGCGTTATTGTTGGTGCGTTTCCCGGCTGATTTCTCACGCAAATTGGATACCTTCCAGACCGCGCCATTGCAGTTGATCCTCGACGGACGCAACTCCAACAGTGCGCAAATTGCCGCCAACTACCTGCAACAGATCGTCAAAAATTATCAGCAGGAGCTGCTGGAAGGAAAACCGAAACCTAACAACAGCGAGCTGGTGGTACGCAACTGGTATAACCCGAATCTCGACTACAAATGGTTTGTGGTGCCGTCGCTGATCGCCATGATCACCACTATCGGCGTAATGATCGTCACTTCACTTTCCGTCGCCCGCGAACGTGAACAGGGTACGCTCGATCAGTTACTGGTTTCTCCCCTCACCACCTGGCAGATATTCATCGGCAAAGCCGTACCGGCATTAATTGTCGCCACCTTCCAGGCCACCATTGTGCTGGCGATTGGTATCTGGGCGTATCAAATCCCCTTCGCCGGATCGCTGGCGCTATTCTACTTTACGATGGTGATTTACGGTTTATCGCTGGTGGGATTCGGTCTGTTGATTTCGTCACTCTGTTCAACGCAACAGCAGGCGTTTATCGGCGTGTTTGTCTTTATGATGCCCGCCATTCTCCTTTCCGGTTACGTTTCGCCAGTGGAAAACATGCCAGTATGGCTGCAAAACCTGACGTGGATTAACCCTATTCGCCACTTTACGGACATTACCAAGCAGATTTATTTGAAGGATGCGAGTCTGGATATTGTGTGGAATAGTTTGTGGCCGCTACTGGTGATAACGGCCACGACAGGGTCAGCGGCGTACGCGATGTTTAGACGCAAGGTGATGTAACTTCTTATCTTTCGCCAGCAAAGACACTACCGCCGGGCCAGCAAGGATTGCCAGCCCTGCAATTGCCAGCAAAAAGTTGTTTTCCAGTACGCGGGACAACAGCCACAGCACAATCAGCGCTGCGCCAAAATACCAGGTCGTAGTCAGCTCTTCCAGCACGTCTGCCACCTCACGCCAGCGTTGCTCGGGGTGGCGCTGAAACACCAGCATCATCACTACCGTGACACAATACAGTGCGCATAATCCCACGCCGACGTGAACCAGAGTCTTACTCATCCAGCCCACCACCAGCAGCGCCACTACCAGTAAATGCAACATAATCTGCCAGCAACTTAGACCCGTTGCGACACGAACACGTTGTTGCCACTTCATGGCTTCTCTCCTGAAGAATTTATCTCTACTTACTCAGAGTACCGAACTTTACGGAAAATTCCGTAAGACCGCACCTTTTTGTGACGCCGACTACACTATTTCAATGAGATAAGAGGCAAAGACAGGAAAATTATGCCCGTTCAAACACAACAATTTTCGTTCAAGGTGCTCACCATCAATATTCACAAAGGCTTTACCGCGTTTAACCGACGCTTCATTTTGCCGGAACTTCGCGACGCCGTGCGTACCGTCAGTGCCGATATTGTTTGCCTGCAAGAAGTGATGGGTGCGCACGAAGTTCATCCGCTGCATATGGAAAACTGGCCCGATACCTCGCACTACGAGTTTCTCGCCGACACTATGTGGAGCGATTTTGCCTACGGTCGCAATGCGGTGTACCCGGAAGGGCATCATGGAAACGCCGTACTGTCACGCTATCCCATTGAACATTATGAGAATCGTGATGTTTCAATCGATGGTGCGGAAAAGCGCGGCGTGCTCTACTGCCGCATTGTGCCGCCGATGACCGGGAAAGCGATTCATGTGATGTGCGTACATCTGGGCCTGCGTGAAGCGCACCGTCAGGCGCAGCTTGCGATGCTCGCTGAATGGGTGAATGAGCTGCCGGACGGCGAACCGGTATTAGTGGCGGGTGATTTCAACGACTGGCGGCAAAAAGCCAATCATCCCTTAAAAGTGCAGGCCGGGCTGGATGAGATATTTACCCGCGCCCACGGACGCCCGGCGCGCACGTTTCCGGTGCAATTTCCTCTACTACGACTGGACAGGATCTACGTCAAAAATGCCAGCGCCAGCGCGCCAACCGCGTTGCCGCTGCGGACATGGCGACACCTTTCTGATCATGCCCCTTTAAGTGCGGAGATTCATTTATGAAATGTAGCTGGCGTGAAGGCAATAAGATCCAGTTGCTGGAAAACGGCGAGCAATATTATCCCGCGGTGTTTAAGGCGATTGGCGAGGCACAAGAACGCATCATTCTTGAAACGTTTATCTGGTTTGAGGATGACGTCGGCAAACAGCTGCATGCGGCGCTACTGGCAGCAGCGCAACGCGGGGTGAAAGCGGAAGTCTTGCTGGATGGCTACGGTTCGCCGGATCTCAGCGATGAGTTTGTCAATGAACTGACGGCAGCTGGCGTGGTATTTCGCTACTACGATCCCCGCCCTCGCCTTTTTGGTATGCGCACCAATGTGTTTCGCCGGATGCATCGCAAAATTGTGGTGATCGACGCGCGTATCGCCTTTATTGGCGGGCTGAATTACTCCGCCGAGCATATGTCCAGCTACGGTCCAGAGGCTAAACAGGATTACGCGGTGCGCCTTGAAGGGCCGATTGTCGAAGATATTCTCCAGTTTGAGCTGGAAAACCTGCCAGGACAGAGCGCGGCCCGACGCTGGTGGCGACGTCATCACAAAGCGGAAGAGAACCGCCAGCCGGGAGAAGCGCAGGTATTGCTGGTCTGGCGCGATAACGAAGAACATCGCGATGATATCGAACGCCACTATCTGAAAATGCTCACTCAGGCGCGTCGGGAAGTGATTATCGCCAACGCCTACTTCTTTCCTGGCTATCGATTTTTGCACGCCTTACGTAAAGCGGCACGGCGCGGGGTGCGGATCAAGCTGATCATTCAGGGCGAACCGGATATGCCCATTGTCAGAGTCGGCGCGCGTTTACTGTACAACTATCTGGTTAAAGGCGGCGTTCAGGTATTTGAGTACCGCCGCCGCCCGCTCCACGGTAAAGTGGCATTGATGGACGATCACTGGGCGACGGTAGGGTCCAGTAATCTCGATCCGCTCAGTTTGTCGCTAAATCTCGAAGCAAACGTCATCATTCACGATCGTAATTTTAACCAGACGCTACGCGATAATCTGAACGGCATCATCGCCGCCGACTGTCAACAAGTGGATGAATCCATGCTGCCGAAACGCACCTGGTGGAACCTGACCAAAAGCGTGCTGGCATTCCATTTTTTGCGCCACTTCCCGGCGCTGGTTGGCTGGCTTCCGGCACACACGCCACGTCTGGCGCAGGTTGACCCGCCCGCTCAGCCGACAATGGAAACGCAGGATCGGGTAGAAACTGAAAACACGGGGGTAAAACCCTGATGAGTAAATCACACCCACGCTGGCGCTTAGCAAAGAAGATCCTCACCTGGCTATTTTTTATCGCAGTGATTGTGTTGCTGGTGATCTACGCCAAAAAGGTAGACTGGGAAGAGGTCTGGAAGGTCATCCGCGATTACAATCGCGTTGCGTTGCTCAGTGCGATTGGGCTGGTGGTCGTCAGCTATCTGATATATGGCTGCTACGACCTGCTCGCCCGTTTCTACTGCGGTCACAAACTGGCGAAGCGCCAGGTGATGCTGGTGTCGTTTATCTGCTACGCCTTCAACCTGACGCTCAGTACCTGGGTCGGCGGCATAGGTATGCGCTATCGTT
Source organism: Escherichia sp. HH41S (assembly GCF_009820115.1). Lineage (NCBI taxonomy): Bacteria > Pseudomonadati > Pseudomonadota > Gammaproteobacteria > Enterobacterales > Enterobacteriaceae > Escherichia > Escherichia sp. HH41S. Next base: position 27,017 of record NZ_VNXE01000123.1, on the reverse strand, counting down.
TGTACTCCCGGCTAGGGTTACCGGGCAGCACTATTACGCGGATTTTCTCGCTCAGTATTACCACCAACTGGCTGGGCTATATTTTGCTGGCCGGGATTATCTTTACCGCAGGCGTGGTGGAGCTGCCGGATCACTGGTATGTCGATCAAACTACGCTGCGTATTCTCGGCATTGGCTTACTGCTGATTATCGCGGTTTATTTGTGGTTTTGCGCTTTCGCGAAGCACCGCCATATGACCATCAAAGGGCAAAAGCTGGTGCTGCCTTCATGGAAATTCGCCCTCGCCCAGATGCTGATTTCCAGCGTTAACTGGATGGTAATGGGAGCGATTATCTGGCTGTTGCTAGGTCAAAACGTGAACTATTTCTTTGTACTGGGCGTATTACTGGTAAGCAGTATTGCCGGGGTAATTGTGCATATTCCGGCGGGAATTGGTGTACTGGAAGCGGTGTTTATCGCGCTACTGGCTGGGGAGCATACCTCCAAAGGCACAATTATCGCCGCCCTGCTCGCTTACCGTGTGCTGTATTACTTTATCCCGCTGCTGCTGGCGCTGATCTGTTACCTGTTGCTGGAAAGCCAGGCGAAGAAGCTACGAGCGAAAAATGAAGCGGTAATGTGAAGTTTAGTTAAGTTCTTTTGGTTTAAGTTCGGGATGCTGTTTATAGATGGGGTTCATGATATCGATTAACATGCGCCCCATAATTTCCCCGACGGCGGAACGATAAATATTAAGCTCAGATTCATCGCAAGCTTGCTGAACATATAATACTGATGCATCTAATTGAGAACCAATATTGAGCATTAATGCGCTGATATCTGCTGCCAGAGTCTTATCTTTGAACATTTTATAAACCTTTTCAATTTCTAAACATAAAAGATACTGCATGTTCCATTTTATTACCTACGGGATAATTATCTTTTATTGCATATGTAAAATCACTTGTTTTGGTTATTAAATTTTTTAAAGCATCATCAAGATACTCAGGAACCAATGACTCAATATCTTCAAGAACACAACCAAGATCAATTATCTCTATTAGCTCTTTATCACAATTATTTTTGTGTAAAACCCTGGAAATAAAAGGTCTGAAAACTAAGAGTTCAGATTCATCTATAGTTATAGTGCCTTCTTTCAAGGAATGTAACACTCCTGAAAGCAGTATAGCCATAAATTTATCCACATATTTATTATCGATGGTGTAAACTAATTGCATACTATTCCTTATGACTTTCGCAACCATTGTCTGACGTTGAGCAACTCAAAAACCATTACAACAATTGACCAAAAGAAGCAGACAAAATCAAAGTAAAGCATTAATGCCCCAGCAATGACACAATGCTTCAACGTCCAGGGTTCATCGCTATATAACTTGCGCGCATAAAGCTTCAGTACATTTAATTTCATTAAGACAATATATGACCATAATAATACAAAGAAAAAACTCATTACCCAAAGATACAAACTATTCAACAAGACGAAATTAGAAACAAAAGAAATACTCCAACCGACCCCAAATAATAATAAAGCAAACCAACGTGAGACCATATTGATACTAAAACTCAAAGCCAGCAGTGTACTAAGAAAGAACATTGCCCCACCGATGCCCAATAATAGCCTGACAAACGCAATCGAAAAAAGGCTTGCAATAAATATTGAGAATAGACTGATTATGGAAAAATAAACAATACATATTGTTAATGTGTTTATTTTCTCAATTTTCGTCCTTAATCCGTATCCAAAAATAAGAAGCAAGACAACGGCTAAAAAGAATGGTGCGGTATGTTGATGCGTTGCGGTAATGTTATAATAGTCTGCTATCCATGCAAATCCTGCAGTTACCCATAAACCAACCGCTGTTATCAACCAGATACAGGCCATCATTCTGGTCATTAAAGGCTGTTTTTTCATTAAACCTGTCATTGTGATTTTTCCATAAATCATGACTACCACTGAAACCGTGAATGCCTTTGCCAGACAAGCGTTATCGCTATAGCTGCAAGAATCCCAAAGAAGCCGATAAAATAGTAATAGAGTGTTAATGCACCTGTAACAGCGCAACGAACCGGACTCCACAACTCTTCGCTATGGCATTTTCCTGCCAGTTCAAGGAGCTTATTTCGTCCATGCGAGATAATGCCTGACCATAAAACAATCATTAAGCAACTTATTACCCAAATGGGCCGTTCACTCATTAATGCGGCATTCACGATGATCACCAGGGCCAACCCTGTCAACGTCATCATAATGATAAAACGATGAGAACCAGGATCAACATTAAATAATAAACCGGCCAGCATACTGATTAAAAACATCGCGCCCGCAGTGCTGAACACAAGGATAATGGCAGATACAGGAACTAAACTTGCAACCACAATCGCCACCAAAGAGAGTAAAAACAGATATATAACGCCTGAGATGGCGGCATTTATCTTGTTGATATCTTTACTTAAGCCATACATACAAAGTAATAATAATCCTATGGCGACATACATTTGCGGTGAATCATATTTTGTTGCCGTAATTTTGAGATGCTTAGCTCCCCAGGCCAGTCCTGCGGTTGCCACCAAACCGACAGCGGTAATGAGCCATATGGCATTTAATATCCTGGCCTCGTACTGAAAATCATTAGTTATGTTTTTTGATGAGTACGATTTCATTATTTTTATATCCTTAAGTTGAATATCAATATCTATTGCAATTAACGCAAAAAACTCATCAATTCACGCTACCACACTAAACCATTAATAAAGTCAAGAACCGTTACAGCAAGTCTAAAAAGGACGCTTAGGATACTGAAATAGAGTGTTATTGCCCCTGCAACAATACAGCGAAGAACACCTGAAAATTCAGAGTTGTCGGCAACACGGATCAAATCTTCCAGTGTTGTTGCTTCACAGGCAGCCGTAACGCCCCAGATAACGACAGTCAAAATACTCGCTAACCATACGGAAAAACTGCTGGTAAGAATCAGGTTAACAACAAAAGCAATACTCAAACCACAGAAAATATATAAATATAACTGTCTGACTGGTGGGATAACCCTATTACTACAACAGCAAATCAGCGCCATTGCGGCAAACATCCCTCCCGTAATTCCCATTACCGTCGCTATGCTCGAAAAGGTAAAAAGGCTGGCGAAGAGAAAGCCAATAAGCAGGATTATTAGCAGATAGACCAGACATGCGCCTGATGCATTGAGTCTTTTCAGGGCGTAGTTTAACCAAAGACCACCTATTATCAGTGCAGCCAAAGCGAAGACAAACGCGCCTGGAGATTTTTGTGACGTAACCCAATGCAAGTGCTGAAATATCCAGGCACAGCCTGCCGTAGCCCATACTCCAGCAGCTGTTAACCACCAAATGAGGAACAGCATTTTGCTGAGCGAAGCGCTTTTTTGCTGTAATTGAGTAGCAGTGGATCGTCTGTTCAAATGCGTTATCTGCCCCTGAAATTGCGTAGTGGACATAGTCTGGCATTTGCGGCGATTCAGTTCTCATGTAAATGAGCGGAATAGTCTTTATAAAATCCGAAAAAAATCCCGACACATGGCCGGGATATTGATGGTGAAAAAAGAATTAACGGCGGTTGCCGAAGATCCGCAACAACATCAGGAACAAGTTGATGAAGTCCAGATACAAGGTTAACGCGCCAAGAATGGAATATTTGCGCAGGTTCGACGTATCGCGGGTATCAATCTGCTCACCCATATTTTTCAGTTTCTGCGTGTCATACGCCGTCAATCCGACAAAGACAATCACGCCGATATAGGTAACCGCCCACATCAACGCTTCGCTTTTCAGCCAGAAGTTAACCAGCGATGCCAGCACAATGCCGATTAACGCCATAAACAGCATATTGCCAAAGCCGCTTAGATCACGTTTGGTGGTGTAACCGTACAGGCTCATTGCGCCGAACATCCCGGCAGTAACGACGAAAGTACTGGCAATCGAGGCGGCGGTATAGACAATGAAAATACTGGAAAGCGTAAGACCCGTCAGCGCCGAATAAAGCATAAAGAGCATCGTCGTTACACCTGCGCTCAGCTTTTGAATCATCGCTGATAACACAATAACCAATGCTAATTGCGCGATGATCAGACCGATTAAAAAGACACGGTTAGTGAACAACAGCTCCATCACGGCCGCAGAATTAGCCGCATACCAGGCAACAAATGCGGTCAGCAACAAGCCAACGGTCATCCAGCCATAGACTTGCGCCATATAAGTTTGCAAGCCAGCCCGGGGTTGTACAATTGAATCAGAACGTGGGAATCTGTCCATGACGATCTCCTGAAGATATAAGGAATATCTTAAGGATACTGCAAAATGATGAGGCTGTGCATCGACGCAGCGTAAACGCATATACTGAGCGGTGAAATTGCCGGACGCAGCGGTGCCTTATCCGGCTAACAAAAAACTACCAGCGTTTTGCCGCCTGCTGATCGCTCTCCCGAGCTTCGACCCAGCGGTCGCCTTCCGGCGTGGCTTCGCGCTTCCAGAACGGTGCGCGGGTTTTGAGATAATCCATAATAAACTGCCCGGCTTCAAACGCACTGCTGCGATGCGCACTGGTGACACCGACAAAAACGATTTCATCGCCCGGCCATAATTCCCCGATGCGGTGAATCACCGTGACGCGCCCCAGCGGCCAGCGGTTACGCGCTTCATCGACAATTTCTGCCAGTGCTTTTTCAGTCATCCCCGGATAGTGTTCGAGGGTTAATGCTTTGACGCTGTCGCCAAGGTTATGGTTGCGCACCTTACCGGTAAAGGTGACTACCGCACCGTCTTCATCACGCTCCGCCAGCCACGGATACTCTTCTCCTACGCTGAATGGCTGCGGGCCGACAACAATTTTGGTTTCTGCCATCTTAACCTCCGGTTACCGGCGGGAAGAAAGCCACTTCGTCGCCGTCAGTCAGCGGATGGTCAAAACTCACCAGCGTCTGGTTGACGGCAGCCAGCAATTTGCCATCTTCCAGCGCCAGCGCCCAGCGATCGCTCTGCGCAGCCAGATGTTGGCGTAACGCTTCAACGGTTGGGAAATCCGCAGCCACTTCGCTTGCATCTGTTCCCACCAACTCGCGCACCTGGGCGAAAAAAAGAACTTTAATCATCCGCTTCCACCTTAAAGTCACCTGACTTGCCGCCGCTCTTCGCCAGCAAACGTACCGGACCAATTACCATATCTTTTTGCACCGCTTTGCACATGTCATAAATGGTCAGCGCCGCCACCGAGGCCGCGGTTAACGCTTCCATTTCAACGCCGGTTTTCCCGGTCAGGCGGCATAAGGTTTCTATACGCACCCGATTGTGCTCCGGCTCGGCCTGCAAATTGACTTCAACTTTACTGAGCATCAGCGGATGACACAGCGGGATCAAATCCCATGTGCGTTTTGCTGCCTGAATACCGGCGATACGCGCAGTGGCAAATACGTCGCCTTTGTGGTGGCGACCATCAATAATCATCGCCAGCGTCTCGCTGCGCATGGTGACAAAGGCTTCGGCGCGCGCTTCACGCACGGTTTCTGCTTTGGCGGAGACATCCACCATGTGCGCTTCGCCAGCGGCGTTGATATGGGTCAGTTGCGACATACTTATTTCTTCAAATGTGGATGGAAATTACACGGACGCGTACGGGCATCCAGCTGCGGTGCAATGATATTTTCCCAGGCGGTACGGCACGCTTTGGTTGAACCGGGCATGGCGAAAATCAGCGTTTTGTTAGCGACACCCGCTACCGCACGAGATTGCAACGTTGAGGTGCCAATCTCTTCGAACGACAACATCCGGAACACTTCACCAAAACCTTCAACTTCACGGTCGAACAACGGCAGCAGTGCTTCGGGAGCCTGATCACCTTCCGTCAGGCCAGTACCCCCCGTAATCAACACCACTTGTACATCGTCGCTGGCGATCCACGCAGATACCTGAGCGCGAATAGCGTAGCGGTTTTCTTTCACAATGGCTTTATCGACAACGTGATGGCCCGCTTCTTGCGCCGAATCGCGCAGATAGTGACCGGAGGTATCGTCTTCTTCACCGCGACGATTAGAAACCGTAAGAATAGCAATACGGGTCGGGATAAATTCAGTGCTTACCTGACTCATCTGATCTCTCCTTTTGACGTTTTAGCCGCCAATGTACGATAAGTTTTGCGTAATACCGGTGTTGTTTTGATGCAGGAAATGGGTCTGTTTCTTCTCCCGCAGCGCCGCTGAAATACGCGCTTCCAGCGCCTGTTGCTGGGTATCGTCTTCCAGCAGATCGCGCAGGTTAACGCCGCCTTCACCAAACAGGCAGAGATGGAGTTTACCAGTGGAGGAAACGCGCAGGCGGTTGCAAGTGGCGCAGAAGTCTTTTTCATACGGCATGATAAGGCCAATCTCTCCGGCGTAATCCGGATGACAAAAGACTTGCGCGGGACCGTCGCTGCGTTGACGTAATTGGTGGATCCAACCGCGACGCAGTAGCTCGTCACGCAGAACCTGCCCAGAGATATGATGCTTGCGGAAAAGCTCGCTGCCCTCGCCCGTTTCCATCAGTTCGATGAAACGCAGCTGGATGGGGCGATGCTGGATCCAGTTCAGAAAGGTGTCGAGTTGGTGATGATTAACATCACGCATCAGCACGGTATTGACTTTGACCTTCTCAAAACCGGCCTCAAATGCAGCATCGATCCCTGCCATGACCTGGTTGAATTTATCCTGTCCGGTAATAGCCTGAAACTGGCGAGCGTCGAGGCTATCGACACTAACGTTGATACCAGTAAGACCAGCATCACGCCAGTACGCCACGTCGCGTTCCAGACGGTAACCATTGGTGGTGACCGCTATCTGGCGAATAGCGTCGTTTTCTCGCACAGCGGCGATGATATCGGTAAAGTCGCGACGCAAAGACGGCTCTCCGCCCGTCAGACGGACTTTTTCGGTGCCCAGACTGGCGAAGGCGCGCGTAACCCGGCGAATTTCATCGACGGTAAGAAAGCCTTTATTGGTGACGCCGCTCGGTTTGTAGCCATCCGGCAGGCAGTAGGTGCAACGGAAGTTACACACATCGGTAATCGACAGGCGCAAGTAGTAAAACTTACGCGCAAATGCATCAGTCAGTTGTGAAGCCATGTACACCTTTCCAGATACGGGAGGCGAAGTCATTTCTTCCTTCGCCCTGGTGGCAATCTTTGTAAGCATTGTCACGGCCAAAGCACCATATCAGTTGACCCAGGTGCAGAGGCTAGAGTGTTTAGTGGTTAAGCCGATACTAGCGTGTAAATGTGATTTTTACCATCCACACTTTCGCTATGTAATCATGTATATAGCGTCATGATCGTGCTATTTCGCTACAGAATAAGGGAAAATGGCGGTTTTACTTTGATATACATCATCAGGGAGGCATAGCGTGCATCGTCCTTTAGAGGTAGAAGAAAATAGTTTGTATCCTCAATATTGGCAGGTTAATTGCTGTTTCCCCGCAATTTGCGCTACTGTAGCGCGGAAAATCTGACTCCAGGAAACTATAATGCGCAATCGTACGTTGGCTGACCTTGATCGTGTCGTTGCTCTCGGCGGAGGGCATGGACTGGGACGCGTTCTCTCATCACTTTCGTCTTTGGGTTCTCGTTTAACGGGTATCGTGACCACCACGGATAACGGTGGTTCAACGGGGCGTATTCGCCGCTCAGAAGGTGGAATTGCCTGGGGCGATATGCGCAATTGCCTTAACCAGTTGATAACGGAACCCAGCGTCGCTTCCGCAATGTTTGAATATCGTTTCGGCGGTAATGGCGAACTTTCCGGGCACAACCTTGGAAACCTGATGTTGAAGGCACTGGATCACCTTAGCGTGCGGCCTCTTGAAGCGATTAATCTGATTCGCAATCTGTTGAAAGTGGACGCACATTTGATTCCGATGTCGGAGCATCCTGTTGATTTAATGGCGATTGACGATCAGGGGCATGAAGTATACGGCGAGGTCAATATTGACCAGCTCACTGCGCCGATACAGGAGCTACTCTTAACCCCCAACGTACCTGCCACACGTGAAGCGGTGCTGGCGATTAATGAGGCGGATCTGATCATTATTGGGCCAGGGAGTTTTTATACTAGTCTTATGCCCATTCTGCTGCTCAAGGAAATGGCTCAGGCATTACGCCGAACGCCTGCCCCGATGGTGTATATCGGTAATTTGGGGCGAGAATTAAGCCTGCCTGCTGCAAATCTCAAGCTGGAAAATAAGCTGGCGATTATGGAGCAGTATGTTGGTAAAAAAGTGATTGATGCGGTAGTTGTTGGACCGAAAGCTGATGTATCCGCAGTTAACAACAGAATTGTGATTCAGGAAGTACTGGAGGCCAGCGATATTCCTTATCGTCATGACCGCCAGTTGCTGCATAACGCACTGGAAAAGGCATTACAGGCACTAGGTTAAGCGCCTGTGCCGGGGGCAGAAAAATACGACTGTGACTATGGCGTTTTAAATTATAGAAGGCCATAGTCACCTTTTTTTGGCACAACCCCATTGTTAGCAGCTCATTTATCTTTCCACTTTCTGGAATTTAGTTTTGCTTCTTGATGTTTCTTGTGCCATGACTATTCTAAAAATGTTATAATCCCCATGCTTTGGGAGCCACCGAATCTAAATATTTATCAATATGATGAGAACGAGTATAATCTGCTATATTTTTTGATAAAATGGCCGTGCAATTTAAACCAGAGCCTAATCCCAGTAGTACCGTTAACCAGTTATCCAGAGCTTCAGATTCAACAATCGAGTTTTCCAGTTCATATGCTTTTAGTAAAAGAGCAGCAGAGTAAATTCTGAGGATTTGCGGAGAATTGTATTCCGTTCCTAAACTTGAAGCTGAAGAATATCTTGCGAACACGACAGCAAAACTTATCAGAAGCATTGCTTGTTCCGTTTTATTTGCATTTTCCATTCTGCAAGCCTTCATTAAATCTTTATAATGGTTTCCCTTAATATTTAAACAAGACTTATACTTCAATAGTTCGCTAACATTCTTTTTTTGTTTTATCTTTTTATTTTTACTTAACATTTCGTAACCCGCACCTTCTATAGATTGCGCCTGCAATGAGTAATTATCTATGAGTTTCATAAGAGGCGCAAAAATTTCATTTAATTTTATTTGTTCATCAATACCATCCATTTTGGTTTGAGAACAACAACTTTGTGATGCAGTGACAAATGGTTCGTATAGATCACCAAGCTGAAGGATTTTGAGATAATTTTTTAATAAAATATTATGTTGTGACCGTTTCCATGGGTAGGAAAACACTGGGAATTCGGTCATCAATACGGTATTAAGATTAATATCTGCAAGCGAGCACACTTGTTCTGGTGCTGCATATAGATAAAAATGGTCCCAGTCCTTATTTTTAATAGTGGTATCCAACATTTTATTTAAGGCATTAGATGAAAGACGCATTGCACGATTATTTTGCTGTGCTGAAAACAATACGTACCAAGCATCATCATGATCTTGTTGTTTACGCCATTCCGAGAAGTCTGGATAATCATTTCCTTCAGTATAAGGTTTAACATCCTTATGTTGTAAATATGTTTTATAAATATTATATGCTTTTTCTGCCAATATATTATTTTTACTTTTTAGTGCCAGGTCAGTCATCATTACATATGCAGTACTAAATGATAACATTAATGTAGGTTGTTCTGTAAAGCGATCTAAATAATAATTAATCCTCTCTTCACTAAGATTAAACAAAAAAGAAGAAGAGATACAGCAATCAACTGTAATTAATGACAAAATAAAGTTATCAAATATATTTATATCATCATTTTGCAATATATCATTTAATCCCTCTGGTGGTCTGTTAGACGTATAGTATTTTGCTAAGCAATTAATTTCTGATACATCCTTTTTTAATTTTGCAAGGTCATAGATACAATTTTTTGTACTCAGTTCGTTGGCGAGGATTTTTTTTATTTCAGGCATTGAATCTTCAGAGATATCTTCAAAGATTTGATAAATTTTCTGGATATGTTCTTTTGCTTTACATATATCAACCCTGATTAAATCTTGTAATGGAGGAGTATCGTCAAAGAAAAATTTCCGCATAGATCCCGTATGCATTTTTATTATTTTCGCTTCACGCAACACTATATTTTTTAAAATACAAGTACTAAAGTCACCTCTCTCTATAGTTGCGTATTCAAAATTTACCCCCGACATATTCGTACCAGCAACATCACAGGAAAATAAAGTGGCATTCTTGAATGAACTATTTTCAAACTGTGCGCCATTCAATATGGCATACTCCATATAACATCCTGAAAAATCTGCACAACCCTTGGCTTCTGTTAGATCTGTCCTTACAAAACTAGCACCGCTCAATTTGCAATCCATGAGTGTTGCTCTCTTCATATTAGCATCATTAAAATTAACGTTAGAAAAATTTGATTCACCGAATTCAGTATCTTCAAAATTGAGCCTCGAAAAATCAAAGCGCCCATTGGGATCCTGCAAAATAATTAGTTGTCGAGTTCTGACTGGTTTATCTCCAATAAAATAAGTTGTTGTCATCACACTGTCTGAAAATTCTATCTTGCACTTAAAAAGCTCATGCATGTGCGGAGGACAAAAATTTTTCAGGGTCAAAAACTCATTACGTTCTTTATTATATTCTTTTTTTTCATCGGTAAGGTAAGGTGATAAAAACAATCCATAGCGAGAATGGATATCATTATACATTCTACTTAAAAAATCTTTTTTCGTTTCGAAACCCAAAATGAATCGCAGCACATCAAAAAGCCGCTCCCATTTACTCATATAAAAAGTATGGTCATTGTCAGCAAGAAGCAATTGCTCTGCGCGCTTTTCATCAATTTCAAAAGATGACTGTCGATGATTAACTGATAACATCATGCTGCCTCCATCAGATAAACAATTAATTGCTGCAGTCTTCCTGAATACAGTTTATTTACTATCAAAAATCGCTCATTTCAAATAGGCTTGTTCCCGATTACACAAATAAAAGCATATTATTTATTAACTTTTAAATAATTACACCTATAATTATAACAATTAATATATATGCATTATCATTATATTAAACTTAAGATAATTGAGATAAAGAGTATTGTCGTTAATATAAATTGAGTCCATTGGATAAACTTGACTCATGTTATGTCTTGCGTAGAAGGATCTAAACACACTTAACTTCGAACTTTCATTAACACATTAATTTTGTCCGACTAAATGAGCGATTTTTGATAGAAAAATATCTTTACTTGTTTAAAAAATTACTCAATTTGATAACAAACGATTGAGTAAGTAAGTACCCTCAAAAAGCAACGATTATCTTATTATGCGGCGAATTTAGTACTTTAACATTAAAAGGAAATAATTATGCACCCTAGATTTTTTACATCATGCACTCCCCGTCTTCCGGAAAGATTTCCAGAAAAATGCCCCCCAAAAGTTTTGCATTCATGGTTTGATAATGGCGCAAAAAAATTTAATGAGGAATTTGCACGCTGGAAAGAGCTCGGGCGTGAAAATGATTTCAATAATCAGTTTATAAGTTCATATATAAATAATAATATCAGCACCTACCAGAATATATCAAATGGTTTACATAATAATATTAATACAATACATGATTTATTAATTGAAAACACATCAAGAATGCCGCTTTCGGAAAGTTTAGACACATTATTAGTTATGGGACAGTTATTTGAAAGTGAATATAACAGAATATTCGCAAATATACCTTTGTTTGCAAACCTCTTTAAAGCAGCCCTAATACAATATATAACAAACAATAACACACTACTAATTGAAATATATAAAAACGCTCTAAATAAAATTCATAATAAAGAGGCCATAAGTTTCATTATTCAGAATATTTTTACTCAATCGATAGATGATCCCTGCTTTTACGAACCGTGCAATTTACATTTTTTACTTGATATCGCTAACAATTATGTCTTTTCTTTTAAAAAAGAGATGTTATTATCAGAACCACACTTACAAAACTCATTCCTGGAAATAATCAATCATTTTAATAATGATGAAGACAAAATAAGAGGTATTATTTTATTTATTTCTTATCTTGAAAATCTAGCTATTAAAATCAAGATTAACTTAAAGGATTTCCTGGAGAAGCTAAGATTTTCTAATATAAAAATTAAGATTGAACTCTATACCCATTTATTCAAAGCATTACCTGAAATAAAAGGGAGCGATATTATATCACTATATTTTACTATTGAATCAGCCTATAAAGAAGATATGCCAAAACAATTAACTGAACTATTAAATTTAGTTACAAACATTCCTGACATTGAAGATAAATTTCAATTCATAACTAAATTGGGTCATGCATACTGCCTCTCCGGAATTAATCTTTCAGATTACTCAACCTTTCTTTTAAAATTATTTCAGGATACTAAAGTAAACAGATTATGTGATTATTATAAGTTAAGAGTTCCTGGTGAACCAGAGTATCAACTTAGAATACCTTTAGATGGGTTGACATTTCAAATGCTTAGTGAACTGTACAGAGTATCGCCAGAAAACGTTTTCATTTTCGATGAACTTTTTCGAGAAATGATTGATTTCAGCACATTCGAAGGACGAGTGAGTTATTACAACACCATACTTTATTTAATAAACCAGAATACCGAAAGCATCAATAAAATAAATCTATTTAGCCATTTGATTAAACGTCTTCCATTATGTAATTTCAAAACTCAAGACTTTGAAACAAGATTAATACTTGCATTGCCTGAGTTAACAATCGAGCATGTGAATAAAACCGTATTAGAATATTTAAACGAGCTTACTGATATGTACAAAAGAAAACCATATTTAATTCTCACTGACCATGATAAATATTTTAGCTTTATCAAATATGCATTTAACAATGGAAATATTAAGATATCAAATGCCTTGATTGACGTCATAGAGAAAATAAATACAGAAAATCCTACTTCCCAGAGAACAAAAAGAAATCTTTCTGTATTAACGCAACCATTCAAAACATGCCAAATTTTATGAATAACGTAAATAAGTAATGAGTTTTAGTTTAGCACATCAACGTACCAGAGCCGCTTGCAACTCTGGTACGCTTCCTTTTTCACCAGTGTAACTGCACTATGCATGTTAACTGCTTTTGAACATAACAAGCGAAACCGAGCATTTTCCCATCTCCAACATCACGAAGCCGCAATGAACAATTCACGCAGCTGATGCAACTGGTCACGAATTTGCGCCGCTTCTTCGAACTCCAGATTCTGCGCGTGTTGCATCATTAGCCCTTCCAGTTCATGGATTTTCTGCTGCAACGCTTTAGGCGACATATCCATCGGCACATTATCCGGCTCAACAATCGGTCGCGATTTTCCTCTGCCCTTCGCTTTGGTTTTAGCAATGTTCTGCCCCAGCGCCAGGATATCGACCACTTTCTTGTTCAAGCCTTGCGGCGTAATGCCGTGTTCCTCGTTGTACTTCTGCTGTTTCTCGCGGCGACGTTCGGTTTCGCCAATCGCTTTCGCCATTGATGGGGTGATCTTATCGCCGTAGAGAATCGCTTTACCGTTAACGTTACGTGCCGCACGACCAATGGTCTGGATCAACGAACGTTCGGAACGCAGGAAGCCTTCTTTGTCGGCGTCGAGGATCGCCACCAGCGAAACTTCCGGCATATCCAGACCTTCGCGCAGTAAGTTGATCCCTACCAGCACGTCGAACTCACCCAGACGCAAGTCGCGGATGATTTCCATGCGCTCGACGGTATCGATATCTGAGTGAAGATAACGCACACGCTCGCCGTGTTCTTCGAGATATTCCGTAAGATCTTCCGCCATCCGCTTAGTCAATGTTGTGACCAGCACGCGTTCGTTAATTGCCGCTCGCTGGCGAATCTCCGAAAGAAGATCATCAACCTGTGTTGCCACCGGTCGCACTTCGATAATCGGATCAAGCAATCCGGTTGGACGTACGACCTGATCCACCACATCACCACCGGATTTTTCCAGCTCGTAATTACCCGGCGTCGCCGAAACATAGATGGTTTGTGGCGCTAATGCTTCGAACTCTTCAAACTTCAGCGGACGGTTATCCAGCGCTGATGGTAGGCGGAAACCGTACTCCACCAGCGTCTCTTTACGCGCCCGGTCACCGCGATACATACCGCCAATTTGTGGAATGGTGACGTGAGATTCATCGACGACCAGCAACCCATCGGCAGGCAGGTAATCAAACAGCGTCGGCGGTGGCTCACCTGGTCCACGGCCGGAGAGGAAGCGTGAGTAGTTTTCAATGCCCGAGCAATATCCCAGTTCGTTCATCATCTCCAGGTCAAACTGGGTTCGCTGAGTCAGCCGCTGCTCTTCCAGAAGTTTGTTGTTCTCTAACAGCACTTTGCGTCTGGCGGCCAGTTCTTCTTTGATCTCTTCCATCGCCTGTACGATGCGCTCGCGCGGCGTGACGTAGTGCGTTTTCGGGTAGATGGTAAAACGTGGAATAGTAGAAACAATCTGCCCGGTTAGCGGGTCAAATAACGACAATCGTTCAACTTCCTCATCAAACAGCTCCACGCGAAGTGCAATGTCATCCGATTCTGCCGGGAAGATATCAATCACCTCGCCACGAACGCGGAAAGTGCCACGCTGGAAGGCTTGATCATTCCGGGTGTATTGCAGCTCCGCCAGTCGACGCAGGATCGCGCGCTGATCGATAATCATACCGACCGTAAGATGGAGCATCATCTTGAGATATAAATCAGGATCGCCCAGACCATAAATCGCGGAAACCGATGCCACCACAACCACATCACGCCGCTCCAGCATCGCTTTGGTGGCGGACAAACGCATCTGCTCGATATGTTCGTTTACCGAGGCATCTTTCTCAATGAAGGTGTCGGAACTCGGTACATAGGCTTCCGGCTGATAATAGTCGTAGTAGGAGACGAAATATTCCACCGCGTTTTCCGGGAAGAACTCTTTCATTTCGCCGTACAGCTGGGCCGCCAGCGTTTTGTTGGGCGCCAGTACCATGGTTGGGCGCTGAAGGTCAGCAATGACATTGGCAATGGTGAAGGTTTTCCCGGAGCCAGTTACACCGAGTAACGTCTGGTGCGCCAGGCCATCTTCCAGCCCCTCTTCGAGACGTCGAATCGCCTCTGGCTGATCGCCAGAAGGTTTAAAAGCGGAATTCAGTTTGAACGGTTTACTCATGAGTCGCTACCTGAAGGAGTTGGGCGGGCAGGTATGTAATTTTACTCGTCGTACTTAATTATGCCAACAAATTATACTGGATAAAAAAACAGTTACCCACCATAATATTTCTGTTACAGCGTAAACTCCGCTGTCAATCATGAGCAAAATTTACTCTGTGGCGAGATAAAACTCCGGCCTTACCGGGTTATCCCCAAAGCAACGGCTTTTTTAACATTTGTCAAGATGAGTGATGATAGTTTTATGGCAAGAGATGCCTCTTCAGTGACTGCCATTGCAATTATCTAACCAGTTAAAAAATAAAAGATATTTCTTTGAGCCGTCTTTAACGCCAATTCGCGTGCAAGCCGCGTATTCTCTCGCTTGCCTCGTGTTTTCTAACTCTAATACACATGGTTATCCACAGGAATAGTGGATAACTGTCTGCAGCCCCTATCCCCCGCCGCCTGGGCAATTCCCACATTCACCACATGATGCGGAAGTAAAATTTTTTTCGTGATTATTTTAGAATTTAATTGGTTAAATTGCAGTCAACCGAAGACGCGATCTCGCTCGCAATTTAACCAAATACAGGATAGCTACAACAAGGCAAGGTTTATGTACTTTCCGGTTGCCGCATTTTCTGGATTTTCTGCAAGCCAGGGAATTTCGCCCAGCAGCGGCGCGGGAATCATGCGGGTGAGCGTGGTCATATATTCAGCGTGACGTTTTCCAGGAGGCGTGACATCATTCGCCACCCAACCCGCCAGAGTCAGTCCGGCGTGTTGTATTGCCTGTGCCGTCAACATCGCGTGATTAATACAGCCGAGTTTCACACCAACTACCAGTATCACCGGCAGTTGTTCCTGTGTTACCCAATCCGCAAAAGTGAAAGTGTCAGAAAGCGGCGTAAACCAGCCGCCAGCACCTTCCACTAACACCCAGTCAGCCTGTTGTTCAAGCGCGCGTAATCCGGCGCTCATTACCAATGATTCTATCGGCCTGCCCTCTTGCGCGCTGATGATGTGCGGTGAAGTGGGTTCTGCGAAGGTGTAAGGATTTACCGTTGCGTAATCCAGCTGCAGGCTGCCGTTGTGCTGTAACGCCAGCGCGTCACTATTACGTAAGCCGTCCGGGGTCTTTTCGCTGCCAGAGGCGACCGGTTTATAACCTGCCGTCCGATAACCTGCTGCCTTCGCGGCTTGTAAAAGTGCACAACTGGCGACAGTTTTCCCCACTTCGGTATCCGTTCCGGTGACAAAATAACGTTTACTCACGAGCAATCACTCCCAAAAAAAGATGATACGTCAGAGGATATCGCCCCTGTTGTTGCGGCCAGGCCAGTTGCAATCGCTGCAACTGCGAACGCGTTAATATTCGTGGGTAGCGCCCTTCATGAAGATGCGTGGCACCGATGCCTTTCAGCGAACGCATGGCACTGAGCGCATCAGCAAACCACAGCGTGATGGGCTGAATATGATGTTGATAATGCACGCTGTTCAGCGACTGTTCGATTTCATCTGGCGGTAAAAAGCGATTAGCATGCGGGCGCTCGTCCACCGCCTGCCACGCCTGATGCAATTCAGGGAGCGATCCCTGCACCAGCGTGGTAAACGCGACCACGCCTCCGGGGCGCACCACGCGATACAGCTCGCGAAGTGCCGTGGATAAATTACCGCACCACTGCACCGCGAGATTGCTCCATGCAAGATCGAAGGTTGCAGTCGCTAACGGCAGGGATTCGATATCTCCCGCCAGATAATGGTCTGCGGCATCCTTCTGGCGTGCCTGAACAAGCATTGGCGGCGAGAGATCTAACGCTGTCACCTGCGCGTGACGTTCCCGCCAGTGGCGACTCATCCAGCCAGGTCCACAACCCGCATCCAGTACGTGGGTGTATTTACGCTGTGGGAGCATTGCCAGTAAGACGTCAGCACTCTGGCGCTGTAGATCCGCATGTTGCTCATAATGTGCGGCTGCCCGACCAAATGCCGCAGCAATGGCTTGTTTATTAACCGTTGCCATGCAGCACCTCCAGCAGACGGTCGATATCCTGCATTTCATGCGCGGCGGTTAGCGTTAAGCGCAGTCGCGCAGTACCAGCGGGTACGGTTGGCGGGCGAATCGCCGTGACCCAGCAGCCTTGCTGGCGCAGTTTTTCTGCCAGTTGTAACGCACGGCTGTTATCACCGACAATCAATGGCTGGATGGCGCTGTATGAATCAGCAAGCGTAAACGGCAAATCCTGTACTCCGGCACGAAAACGCGTAATGAGTGCCGCCAGTTTTTCGCGCCGTGCATCACCCTCATCACGGCGAATGACCGCCAGCGACGCACGTAATGCCTGCGCCTGAGCGGGCGGCATACTGGTGCTGTAAATAAGATGGCGGGCAAATTGCAGTAGATAATCCGCCACCGTATCGGAGCAAAGCACCGCTGCCCCGCTGACGCCAAATCCTTTGCCAAAAGTCACCACCAGCAATTCTGGTTTTACCTTTTGCAGCCAGCAGTTGCCGCGCCCCTGTTCACCGATAACACCCGTGCCGTGGGCATCGTCGACCATCAACCAGCCATTGTGCTGTTGCGTTACCTGCTGGATTTCCGCCATTGGTGCACTATCACCGTCCATGCTGAATACACCTTCTGTCACCACCAGCTGCTGCCCCGGACAGGGGGAAGCAAGCAGTCGCGCCAGATGAGCGACATCGTTATGAGTAAAACGGCGAAGCTGCGCGGGGCTTAAACTGGCAGCTTCCAGCAATGAGGCGTGACTCAGCCGATCGGCAACAATACGGTCCTCTTTCGCCGTCATCGCGGTAATGACTGCCTGGTTAGCGGCAAAACCAGAGATAAACAGCAGTGCCCGCGAATAGCCCAGCCACTCGGCCAGTTCTTCTTCCAGCGCCTGATGCGCCACGCTATAACCGCTGACGTGACCGGAACCGCCGCTACCGACGCCAAATTGCTCCGCACCCTGCTGCCATGCACGGATGATGTCCGGATGATGGCTTAAGCCGAGGTAATCATTGCTGGAAAAGTTCAGATACTGGCGATCATCCGCCACCAGCCAGCGTCCGGCCCCTTGCGCCACCGGATAACGGCGACGCAGGGCATCGGCAGCACGCCGCGCATCGAGCGCCGCGTTGATTTTCTCCTGCCAGCTCATAGTGCTGCCGCGTTGTAATATTCGTCGGTGTCCGGGGTCATCAGTGCCTGCTCCAGACGCTGCTGTTGTTCGTTATCCCCTGCCAGCACGGCAGTTTGCTGTGGATTTAGCCCCAGTTTGCGGAACAGTTGCAGGTCTTTATCTTCTTCCGGATTCGGCGTGGTTAGCAGTTTGCAACCGTAGAAAATTGAGTTAGCCCCGGCCATAAAGCACATCGCCTGAGTCTGTTCATTCATCTGCTCGCGTCCGGCAGAAAGGCGCACGTAAGAGGTCGGCATCATGATCCGCGCGACTGCAATAGTGCGAATAAAATCAAAGGCATCGACATCATCGTTATCCGCCAGCGGCGTGCCTTTCACCTTCACCAGCATGTTGATTGGTACGCTTTCCGGCGGCGTCGGCAGGTTTGCCAGTTGTAGCAATAATCCGGCGCGATCTTTGACCGTTTCGCCTAAGCCAACAATGCCACCTGAACAGACTTTGATCCCAGCATCGCGCACTTTTTCCAGCGTATCGAGACGTTCCTGATAAGTGCGTGTGGTGATGATATTGCCGTAAAACTCCGGCGAGGTGTCGAGGTTGTGGTTGTAGTAATCCAGCCCGGCGTTCGCTAGGCGCTGCGCCTGAGATTCACTCAACGTGCCCAGCGTCATACACGCCTCCAGGCCCATCGCTTTTACCCCCTGCACCATCTGCTCCAGATAGGGCATGTCGCGTTCGTGGGGATTCTTCCACGCCGCGCCCATACAGAAACGTGTCGATCCCGCCGCTTTCGCTTTTCGCGCCGACTCCAGCACCTGTTCAACTTCCATCAACCGCTCGGCTTCCAGCCCGGTTTTATAGCGCGAGCTTTGCGGGCAATATTTGCAATCTTCCGGACAAGCTCCGGTTTTAATCGACAGCAAAGTGCTGACCTGGACCTGACGAGGATCGAAATGCTGACGATGCACCTGCTGCGCTTCAAACAGCAGATCCAACAACGGTTTTTCAAATAATTCTGTGACTTGCGACAATGTCCAGCGTGGGCGGTGAGCCATGGGGCTTCTCCAAAACATGTTTTTTGTTGTTAATTCGGTGTAGACTTGTAAACCTAAATCTTTTCAATTTAGTTTACAAGTCGATTATGACAACGGACGATCTTGCCTTTGACCAACGCCATATCTGGCACCCATACACATCCATGACCTCCCCGCTACCGGTTTATCCGGTGGCGAGCGCCGAAGGTTGCGAGCTGATTTTGTCTGACGGCAGATGCCTGATTGACGGTATGTCGTCCTGGTGGGCGGCAATCCACGGCTACAACCACCCGCTGCTTAATGCGGCGATGAAGTCGCAAATTGATGCCATGTCGCATGTGATGTTTGGCGGTATCACCCATGCGCCCGCCATCGAGCTGTGCCGCAAACTGGTGGCAATGACGCCGCAACCGCTGGAATGCGTTTTTCTCGCGGACTCCGGCTCCGTAGCGGTGGAAGTGGCGATGAAAATGGCGTTGCAGTACTGGCAAGCCAAAGGCGAAGCGCGCCAGCGTTTTCTGACCTTCCGCAATGGTTATCATGGCGATACCTTTGGCGCGATGTCGGTGTGCGATCCAGACAACTCAATGCACAGCCTGTGGAAAGGCTATCTGCCAGAAAACCTGTTTGCTCCCGCGCCGCAAAGCCGCATGGATGGCGAATGGGATGAACGCGATATGGTGGGCTTCGCACGTCTGATGGCGGCGCATCGTCATGAAATCGCGGCGGTGATCATTGAACCGATTGTTCAGGGCGCTGGCGGAATGCGCATCTACCATCCGGAATGGTTAAAACGAATCCGCAAAATGTGCGATCGTGAAGGTATCTTGCTGATTGCTGACGAGATAGCCACCGGTTTTGGTCGTACCGGCAAACTGTTTGCCTGCGAACATGCGGGGATCGCGCCGGACATTTTGTGCCTCGGTAAAGCCTTAACCGGCGGTACGATGACCCTTTCCGCCACGCTCACTACACGCGAGGTGGCTGAAACTATCAGCAACGGCGAAGCCGGATGCTTTATGCACGGGCCAACCTTTATGGGCAATCCACTGGCCTGCGCAGCAGCAAACGCCAGCCTGGCGATTCTCGAATCTGGCGACTGGCAGCATCAGGTGGCGGCTATTGAAGGGCAGCTACGCGAGCAACTTGCCCCCGCCTGTGACGCCGAAATGGTTGCCGATGTGCGCGTACTGGGGGCAATCGGCGTGGTCGAAACCACTCGTCCGGTGAATATGGCAGCGCTGCAAAAATTCTTTGTCGAACAGGATGTCTGGATACGACCATTTGGCAAACTGATTTACCTGATGCCGCCCTATATTATTAGCCCGCAACAGTTGCTGCGCCTGACCACAGCGGTTAACCGCGCGGTACAGGATGAAACATTTTTTTGCCAATAACGGGAAGTCAGCGTGAGGGTTTCTGGCTACACTTTCTGCAAAAAAGAAAGGAGGTTTCATGAAACTCATCAGTAACGATCTGCGCGATGGCGATAAATTGCCGCATCGTCATGTCTTTAACGGCATGGGTTACGATGGCGATAATATTTCGCCGCATCTGGCATGGGATGATGTTCCTGCGGGAACCAAAAGTTTTGTCGTCACCTGCTACGACCCGGATGCGCCAACCGGCTCCGGCTGGTGGCACTGGGTAGTTGTTAATTTACCCGCTGATACCCGCGTATTACCGCAAGGGTTTGGATCTGGTCTGGTAGCAATGCCAGACGGCGTTTTGCAGACGCGTACCGACTTTGGTAAAACCGGATACGATGGCGCAGCGCCGCCGAAAGGCGAAACCCATCGCTACATTTTTACCGTTCACGCGCTGGATGTAGAACGTATTGATGTCGATGAAGGTGCCAGCGGCGCGATGGTCGGGTTTAACGTCCATTTCCACTCTCTGGCAAGCGCCTCGATTACTGCGATGTTTAGTTAATTGCTCAACCAGATGGCGCAATGCCATCTGGTATCACTTAAAGGTATTAAAAACAACTTTTTGTCTTTTTACCTTCCCGTTTCGCTCAAGTTAGTATAAAAAAGCTGAACGTGAAACATTAAAAACCAGTAATATCAATGTGTTACAATATCTTTAGTCTAAAAAATAGACTACATGATGCTACAAAACACAACATATCCAGTCACTATGAATCAACTACTTAGATAGTATTAGTGACCTGAGACAGAGCATTAGCGCAAGGTGATTTTTGTCTTCTTGCGCTAATTTTTTATTATCAAACATGTCGCACTCCAGAGAAGCACAAAGCCTTGCAATCCAGTGCAAAGATTTGTGTGCCTCAGTTTTGTCTAAGTGTTCTACTGAAAACATAGTAAAATCGGCAACAGCTGGAAATCATTCAATACTCGCACTATCGAAAGTTCACCAGCCAACCGCAGCACGTTCTTGCATACGACGTGCTGCGGTTTTCTTTATGATTTATGCACAATGGACAATTTGAAATTATTGATGATTGTATGGTGCATCGTTTTCTGAACCTACACTGATTTTTTGGTATAGCCTTGCCTAGCCAGTCTTACCGGATCAAACCCTTCGCTATTGCAATACTAACCAAAATCATCAATTTGACAGCGATTAACCAGAATAATAGTATACTATTACCAGTAAGAAATTATCGTTATTTGTAGCGATACATATTATATATATCATTCTCAGGTGCGTACATGATTATCAACCAGGTACCTATAAAAATAAAAATCTTCATCTTTTTATTTTCATGCATCTCTATTATATTTTTATTACTGCATGAAAATAATGGAATATACATAACACAAACAACACAAATAAGTTATAGTGTTTTCATTATTGGGCTTTTTTTCATAAACCTGATGATTTTTATTTTTCTATTGCTTTACTATGTTTCTAATCAGAGACAAAGTTATCTCTTAATTCTTTCATTCGCGTTTTTGAGCAACACGTATTATTTATTAGAAGTGGCTATTATTTCTTTATCTCCGTTAGGTAACGATTTATCTACAATCTATCAGAAATCAAATGATATCGCAATATATTATCTATTCCGTCAGTTCAGCTTTATATCTATAATCTTTCTGGCTGTTTATTCCACCAATGTTAAAAATAAAAGTGTTTTAGAAGATAAAAGAAACATAATAATTGTTGTTTTGTCAATATTAATTCTTTTTATTACTCCGTTTGTAGCAAAAAATCTAAGCAGTGACAATATAAAATATAGTCTTAATATTATACAATACTCGCTGAATCGTCATTTGTCGACGTGGAATATCGTGTACACCAAAATAATATCAGTATTTTGGCTTGTATTACTTATCAGCTCATGCATCAGCATACGTAATTACTCAAAAATATGGCTGTGTATAATACTTATTTGTATAGTATCAGTATGCAATAATCTAATTTTATTGTATTTTATTGATAAATCCCATCCTGCATGGTACATGACAAAATTTCTTGAATTGATATCAATGATTTATATCATTTCAACACTCATGTATTATGTTTTCAGGAAATTAAATCATGCTAATCATATGGCAATTCATGATCCACTAACGAATACATACAATAGAAGATACTTTATTGACTCATTGAAGAATATATCAAAACACCATGATTTCTCAGTAATAATGTTAGATATTGACAATTTCAAAAGCATCAATGACAAATGGGGGCATCATATGGGTGATCAAGTCATAGTAATGGTTACCAGAATAATAAAAAAATCCATCAGGAAAGAGGATATATTAGGGCGCTTAGGCGGTGAGGAGTTCGGTATTATCATTAAAGGTAATACTCAAAAGCTCCTGCTATCAATTGCAGAGCGAATCAGAAAAAACATTGAAGAGCAATGCTCGGAAAAATTATTATCGCATGGACCTGAGAAAATAACTGTCAGTATTGGTTGCTTTACTTCAAAAGAGAATAATCTCAGTCCATCTGAAATGTTAGTCAATGCCGATAAAGCGTTATATCAAGCCAAAAGAACCGGAAAAAACAAGGTGATAACTCACTCAAAATAAACACCTTTTTAAAATACAGCCCCAATAAACTGCAGAATATTATCCCATATAATATCCTGCAGTTCGTAATGCACTATTCGATAATGGGTCCTGTTGGCCATTCAATATCCGGTGCAGTTGATGTATCAACACGGTTCAGCAATACCCGATACTTTTTCCATGCTTCCAGCAACGAGATTTCTTCCTCCGTTGCAATTTCCAGATCTGCAGCATCCTGAAGCGGCGCAATATGCTCACTGGCTACCTGCATCAGGTTGTTTTTTGTTTCTTCCGCCTCCCGGATCCGGAACAGTTTTTCTGCTTCCGTATCCTTCAACCAGGCTGTGCCGTTCCACTTCTGAAACTCCCCTTCCGGCGATAACCAGGTAACATTTTCCGGTAACGGACCGAGTTCAGAAATAAATAACGCGTCGCCGGAAGCCACGTCATAAACCGTTTTACCCCGATGATCTTCAACGAGATGCCACGATGACTCATCACTGTTGAAAACAGCCACGAAACCAGCCGGAATATCTGGCGGTGCAATATAGGTACTGTTTGCAGGCAGACCTGTATGAGGCGGAATATATGCGTCACCTTCACCAATAAATTCATTAGTTCCGGCCAGCAGATTATAAATTTTTATGGTCCGTGGTTGTTCACTCATTCTGAATGCCATTATGCAAGCCTCACAATGTAGTTAAATGCGATGTTTTTGACGGTGTTTTCCGCGTTACCAGCAGCGTTAACGGTGATGGTATGTCCATGTGAACCAATCGCAACGGAGTGCGTATGAGCACCAATACCGACAGTATGTGCGTGTGCACCTGCGCTTGCAGCAGTACCCGATACAGAGTGCGTATGAGCGCCTGCAGAAGAAGTGTTAACACTGTATTTAGAATAATCAGGTGATCCACTTCCCGGAGCACCACTGGAACCACCTGAAACAAATGTCATCGAATGGGTATGTGCACCGGCTGAAGCAGCCGTACCGCTAACACTATGGGTATGCGCACCAGTGTTATTCGTGGATTTAGTGCCGTAATCAAACGACGATGTGGTTTTCGTCCCCAAATCAGTACTGGATGCGCTGGCGCTGTGGGTATGCGATTTTATGCCGTCCTGTTCCTGAGACAATACGGCACGACCACTGGCGGGCTTGCCCTTAATCGTCCAGCCACGCATATCAGGGATCACGCCTGACGGATAAGCGGCTGCAAGTTTCGGGTAGGCAGATTTGTCAAAAGTCTGCCCCTGCATCAGGGCATAACCAGACGGAACGGTATCTGATGGCCACGGGATTGGTGCGCCGACTGGGTAGCTTTCTGGTGGAAGATTTTTCGAGGTATAAACTTCTGCCCAGTCTTCCTCAAAACCATAACCGTCTCTTGAAGAACGGTAGAACAGACCACCATTTCTGTAATGCGCCTTCATCTGCAAGGTCCGGCAACTTCCGACTCCGGTATAGAAGTTAACCAGAATATAGCTGTCGCCAGAGCGGGTGACATTATAAGCGCCTGATTCGGCATTCCAGGGAACGCCACCATCCGCATCGGCATATGTATCCGTTGCCCTTCTGGCAAAAGCAGCCACATGCGCGGCGGTTAAAGTAATATCTTTGGAACCATCAAACTCAACACCAGAAACCCGTCTTGGCGTTTGCAGCTTTGTTGCTGTTAATGCATTACCGTTCAGACTTGCGGACAGTTTGGTTCCAATAACCAGTTCGCCAGTTGCGTTATCAATAGCAAACGGTCTTAATGTATTCCAGCCACCATAAACATCACCTTGATTGGTAAGCAGCAGGTAAGTTTTAGCGCCATCATTACGCCATAATGCCCCATACTCCCCACCTATCATTCGAATCTGATTACCACCACGCGCTACAATTTCGTCTGTGGCAAAAAGTTTTTTGCACGACAAATTATCGTTAACGATTAACGAATGAGACTCATAAAAACCACGCCCACTCTTAAAATCAAGGATAACGTCCGCCGCGATACATTCAGTCGCTGGATTTGTTGCCCCAAACTTATAGGTCGTATCATTAACAACGAGATCAGCACCAGGTGCGGATATTGACAGGCCATCTTCGATAAACGCAAAAACAGGGAAAGCAGCGCCATCAACATAGAACACAGAGCGCAAATCATCGCCCTTATTACTCATCATTATTGAGTGGATGGCTCGTTCATTGTTTTGATATTGCCAGAACATTCCATAAGCATAACGCCCCCTGTCAGTCCAGCCACCAGGCATAACAAATCCGTTAAACTCGCAGTTATTCATCGGATCGCCTGCGGTTCGCGTTGCCGTGGTGATAATGACCCTTGATGCCAGTTCGCTTACTGAGCCAGCAGAACGCATAACAACAACAGGGTAATATTTTCCAGATGTTGCACCTGCAGGAGCGTTAACCCGCACATAACGCATACCACGCTTATCAGCAAAGTCTGTTTTACTGACCGCGTTAATGTTGTTCAGGAAGCGTCCCTTATCGGGTATATCAGCGCCGTTCTGGTCTTTCTGCAGACGTTTCTCTGCATTGTCATAGGCTGATTTTACTGCCTTTGGCGTTGCCGCCAGCGTTTCAGACGTACTGTTGGTCGCACTGCTGAGCTGTACTATCCCCTTTTTCGTCGTGCTCGCATCCTCAAGCGCCACGGCGGATGCAATATCCTCTGCCCGTTTTGCCGCTGTCTCAGCGCGCGTTGCTGCAGATTCCGCCGTACTTTTGCTCTGAGCTGCTGCCGTCGCACTACCAGCTGCCTCTGTCGCCTTCGTGGATGCCGTCGTGGCGCTGCCTTTCGCTGCTGATGCCTGTCTGGTCGCCTCATCTTTTGAAGCAGACGCCGATGATGCCGATGACGCCGCCGAACTGGCGGACGATGCGGCAGCCGTTTTTGAGGATTCTGCGCTGGTTTCCGACGCTTTCGCGTTCGTCTCGGATGTCTTCGCTGCGGAAGCAGACCTCGCTGCTGCGCTGGCCTGTTCAGTGGCTTCGCCAGCCTTCGTTGTGGCTGTTGAAGCGGACGATGCGGCGCTTTCTGCCGATTTTCCGGCGGCGCTAGCACTGGCTGAGGCCTGCCCGGCACTTGTTGACGCTGCACTGGCAGACGACGCAGCCGCTGTTTTTGAGCCTGCCGCAGCTGAGGCACTCTGTTCCGCTGCCGTTTCAGAAGACCTGGCGTTTGTCTCAGACGTCTTTGCCGCCTTCGCAGAATTGCCTGCCGCCGTTGCCGAGGAAGCGGCACTACTGGCGCTCGAGGATGCGTTCGTTTCTGATGATTTCGCTGCCTCTTTTGAGGCCGCCGCATCCCGGGCTGAGGTGGCTGCTTCTGACGCCTTCGTGGTCGCGGCGGATGCAGAAGTGGCTGCTGATTGTTGTGACGCTGCCGCATTCGTTTCTGACGTTTTCGCCGCAGCGGCACTGGTAGCTGCCGCGCTTTTTGAGGACTCTGCAGCAGCAGCACTTTTCGATGCTTCACTGGCCTTTGTTGATGCCGTTCCTGCGCTGGAAGATGCTGACTGAGCCGACGACGCGGCCTGTCCGGCTGACGTGCTGGCTGCGCTTGCTGAGCCTGCAGCATCAGTCGCATGGGTTGCCGCCTCACGGGCTGATGTGCCGGCATCGCTGGCTGACTTCTTCG